>WRAC01000027.1 GCA_009780415.1 Defluviitaleaceae bacterium
AAAAGTAGGCAGTCAATATGCCGAGGCAGGCATCAACGCTGCCTTGTACCGTAAAAAACGAGTAACGCCGGCAATACAGCCTATAGGGACAGGGGATGTAGAAGCCCGTATTATCGCGCTTGCCTGTTCCGAACCTCCGGAAGGCAGAAGCAGATGGACATTACGCCTGCTGGAAGAAAAAGTTGTCAAGCTTAACATTGTTGACACAATATCTGACAACACCATAGGCAGACTTTTAAAAACACCGCTTAAACCTCATCTAGACAAACGCTTCTTCATACCGCCGAAGCAAAAATGCCGCCTTTGTCGCCCAGATGGAAGACGTGCTTGAGGTTTACCAGTGTGAATACGACGAAAATTACCCGGTCATCTGTATGGACGAAAAACCTTATCAACTGCCGGGTGAGTGCCGAGAGCCAATTCCTATGAAACCGGGAGATGTTAAACGTTACGACAGCGAATATATCCGAAACGGTACATGCAGCATCTTCGTTTTTACAGAACCGCTGAAAGGCCGGCGTAATGCTTCTGTGTCCCCTCGCCGTACAAAAAAGGATTGGGCGCGGCATATTGCGGAACTGCCGGAAGTCCATTACCCAAACGCACCGAAAATCTGTTTGGTCATGGATAATCATAACACTCACGCCATTTCATCGCTATATGATACATTCCCGCCGGACAGAGCGCGCGCTTTGGCCAGACGTCTTGAAATTCATTATACGCCAAAACACGGCAGTTGGTTGAACATCGCCGAGATTGAATTAAACGCAATGACATCACAATGTCTTCGGAGACGTATTCCAAGCATAAACGCTTCAGCTAAGGAACTTGACGCTTGGAACTCCGACCGTAATTCGTCTGATGTATCTGCTAAATGGCAGAAGCTCCGATTATGCCTCGAGAATATTTATTAACGGGGACTTAGCGGATAATATCGGATGGATTGATGAAACCTATGATGATAACAATGTCTACCGGGTTGAACCGTTTCGTTTCGCGGTTCGCCCGGCGGGCGGCGTAATTGATAATCCGGGATACAATGTACGCAATTGTATTAATACAAATTGACAACCATCACTAATTTATTATCGGCAATTGTATAAACCGTAAAACCGCAGCCATCCAAGCTCCCGGTTCCGTCGCCGTCCATCAGCGACGTCACAAAAACCGCCGCGTCTTCCGCCGAAACATTCGCCGCCGCCGAAACTACGGCGCACATGGCGGCATATGCGCCAAATTGCGTATCAGCACCGTCCGGCCCGCTCCAGCTATAGGTTATGTTAATGATTCCGCCGCTTTCGGGATCCAACTCAAGCGCGATTGCATTATGTTCATCCATCCAAGCGTTGATAAATAAATCGTTGTCAAGCTCCGGTTCAAACCGCAATGCGCTGTTCTCCCCGGCAAAAGCGGCGTTCACGCGTTCGGTAAAATCGCCCAAGCCAAGGGATTGTCGGTTAAGTTCAACGGGAGCCGCTTCACGGTCGTTCCCAGGCTCAGGATCGTTAGGATTCAAATCATTAAAACCTCTCGAATCACTGTCCCCATAAAAACCGCCGTATTCTTCAAAATACCCGTTCATACCGGCTCCTTGCGCATTGTTCCCCGAATCCCAGAAAATAATGTAGAAGGTTGCAACAGCGGCGACAACAAGGCCCATCGGCGCAAGGAAAAACGGCAGCCTGCTCCGTTCTTTTTTCACGACATGCAGGCTGATTCCGGCGGTTTTGCATATATGCGCCGTAATCAACTGGATTTGCCTGTTTATAACGGGTTTAAAGTAAAACCGCGTTTCATCCGACTGTTTAGGCTTTATGCGCAGTTCGCCCCGCACGCCGAAAACCGCCTGTTTAAAGGCAATCCGCTCAATGTCGCTATACGGTATCACTTTCAAGTCTATCTCAATGAACTCGTCCGTCAAGCGCAGTTCCGAATCTTTAAATGTAAAAGTTTTGTCCATTCAATCACCCTCCGCGGGAATTATACCATAAATAATTTATCTTGACAACTCCTTCCGTCCCATATATAATAATTTATAATGCGCCAAAGACAGCGGGAGGCAATGCCGTAATGACGAAAGTCATCCCGCCAAGGCCAAGGGTAATATTTAAGGTGCAAAGTTTTTATGCCTACTATTCCCAGCCTTGTTTGGCAGGGTTTTTTTAATGCTAAACTATGTAAACTATGAATGGTGGTGAAAAAATTTGCCAAATCTCGAAAAGAAGCAGCAAGTCATAAGCGAGATTAAGGAAAAGGTAAGCAGGGCGGCTTCCGTAGTGCTTGTCGACGGGCGCGGCCTGACGGTTTACCAGGATACCGAATTGCGCAAAAAATTGCGCGATGCGGGCGTTGACTACAAGGTATACAAAAATACCATGCTGCACCTGGCGTTCAAGGACACGCCCTATGAAGCCCTGGACGGCCATCTGGCCGGGCCTACGACGGTTGCCATCTCCTATGACGACGCAACTGCCGCGGCGCGCGCTATCAACAAGGAGCTGAGGGGTCTTCCGAACCTGGAGTTTAAGGCAGGCGTAGTCGAAAACACGCTGTACGACGCGGCGGGCATCAAAGCCATTGCCGAAATCCCATCCCGCTCCGAGCTTTTATCACGGCTGCTGGGTTCTTTCAAATCGCCCATGTCGTCTTTCGCAAGGCTTGTTAACCAGATCGCCGAGAAGAAGGGCGACGGCGCACCTGAGCCAGCAGCGGAGTCTGCGCCTGAACCAGTGACCGAAGCCGCTCCCGAACCGGAACAAGCGGCGGAATAATAAATATTTACGTACATTAATATGGAGGAATAAACAATGGCAAAACTAACGATTGAAGAAATCATCGCCGCTATTGAGGAGCTTAGCGTCCTTGAGCTGAACGAGCTTGTAAAAGCCGCGGAAGATAAGTTTGGCGTATCCGCCGCCGCCGGAGTGGTAGTAGCCGCCGGGCCCGCCGCCGCCGCCGAAGCCGCTGAAGAAAAAACAGACTTTGACGTCGAGCTGACCGAAGCCGGCGCCGAAAAGATCAAGGTTATCAAGGTTGTCCGCGAAATCACCGGGCTTGGGCTGAAGGAAGCCAAGGACTTGGTAGAGGGCGCGCCCCAGAAGGTTAAAGAGGGCATCCCGAAAGACGAAGCCGAGGCGATTAAAAAGAAACTCGAAGAAGTCGGCGCAAAGATTACACTTAAATAAAATTGCAAACGGCTTCCTGATTCCTGTGAATCTCGAAGCCGTTTTTCAGCATTAATGGGGATTAATTTAAATGATAAGGAAAGCCACGGAAAACGACTTAAGCAGCATTACAATGATTTACAACCAGGCGATTGAATCAAGAAAGGCAACCGCCGACACGGAAACACTCTCAATAGAACAAAGAAAATTATGGTTTTTATCGCAAAGCAAGGAACGTACCCCTATTTTTGTGTATGAGGATTGCGGAACGGTTTTAGGATACTGTTATTTATTTGAATACCGTTTCGGCAGGAAAGCCTTTATTGACACCGCGGAAATTAGCTACTACATTGATTACAGCCACCACCGCAAAGGCACTGCCGGCAATCTTGTGCGTCATACTATTGACGCCGCCAAGGATTTGGGATACAAGAATCTCCTTGCCCTTTTGCTAAGCTGTAATAACGGAAGCATCGCACTCCTTAAAAAATTTCAATTCGAATTATGGGGAACGCTTCCTGATATCGCGGTTATTGACGGCAATGTATATTCACATTGTTATTATGGTTTGAAATTGAATTAGGGCTTTTTAACAAGAAAAGGACTCTGACTGTGCATAAAATACACGGAAACATAAACGGCATACGCCGTTCGTATATAGAGCGGCTGGAAAATATTTACGATACAGAAATAGACCGCAGGCAATTCTGTACGCAGGATATACTTGAATCGCTTGCGTTCTTTACCGAAGCTACCGGACGTGAAGCTATGGTATATATCGAACGCTCCGGGCGGATTATTACCGTCGCCGTCGGCGAGCATGACCGCGTGTCGCTCCCGGCTTTACGGAAACGCCGTTCGGAAAACCGGCTGAGCGGTATCCGGTGCATCCATACGCATCCCGGACGCATAGGCGGGCAATTCGTTGAGCGAACGGTCGGCCAAGGAGGAAGCGTTGCGCTTTCAATAGTTGACATACAATCTCTTAAAAGCCTCCGTCTCGACGCTATGGCTGCCGTCGGAGTATCGGGAGGAATGCCTGTTTCGATGCAAGTCGGCATTCTGGACGGTACAGACGATGATCTCTCCGTCAATCTATTCGGCCCGTATAATATAAATTCGATACCTGACGATCTGCTTTGGGCGGAAATAAACCTGGCCGACATCCGCGTCCGCCCATCGGAAACGAAAAAAGCTGAAGCCGAGATTGCGCGCGCGATTTTAGTTGGTATTGACGTTAAACAGGAGGATAATGAGCCGCTTTACGAGCTTTTACAACTAGCCAATACCGCCGGGTTTATAACCGTCGGATTTGTGCTGCAGCCCAGGGCAACGCCGGACAAGAGCTATTACCTCGGATATGGCAAGCTGCATGACCTGATTCTTGAAATTCAAAAGTTGCAAGCCGACGTCGTTATCTTTGACGACGAGCTTTCACCGGCGCAAATCCGCAACATCCATAAGGAGCTGGGCAAAAAAACAGAGATTATTGACCGGACGTCGTTGATTCTTGATATCTTTTCCGGCAGGGCTTCAACCCATGAGGGGCGGCTGCAGGTTGAGCTGGCTCAGACAAAATACCTGCTTCCAAGGATGATAGGCTACTGGACGCATATGACGCGTATGGGCGGCGGCGGGCGCGGCGGCAGCGGTGCGCGCCGCGGCGAGGGTGAAACGCAATTGGAAGTGGACCGTAGGCTGTTGCGTAAGCGTCTGGACGAACTGGAGAAGGAAATTGACAAAATAAAAACCCAGCGCGACGTAGCGCGTATTGCGCGGGAGCGTTCTAAGATTCCCGTCGTTGCCCTTGTCGGTTATACAAACGCAGGCAAATCGACGCTTATGAACAGCCTTTCGGGCAGCAGCGTTCTGGCGGAAGATAAACTGTTCGCCACCTTGGACCCGATATCCCGGCGGGTAAATTATGGTTTTGGCGAGTTTTTGCTGGTGGATACCGTTGGCTTTATCAAGAAACTTCCCCATGACCTTGTAAACGCTTTTCGCGCTACATTGGAAGAAACGCGCTACGCCGATTTACTCCTTCATGTGGTGGACGCGTCCTCTGGTGACCGGACGCAGCAAATGGAGGTTGTCTGCGATGTGCTTAATCAATTGGAAGTCAACAACAAACCAACCTTAACTGTATACAACAAATGCGATATTTCAGGCGAATTCTTCAAGGAAAGCGCCAGCGTAGCCATTTCCGCCGCAACAGGGATGGGCATTGAAAACCTGAAGAATGCCATTGCCAAAGAACTTACCGTAATGCGTACCGAGCTTTCGGTTTTGCTTCCGCTTGACGCGGGGGCGTTATTATCCCGCGTTTATGCCAACGGACAGGTACTTGACTGCCAATATCAGGAGGACGGCATCCATATAAATGCCGTTGTGTCCCTAGAGGACGCGTCACGCCTGCGCCAATCGGCAATCAAATTATTTTCTTAGGAGGACATACAAATGAAGCTGACCGTGTTATACCATTCCGTAACCGGCAACACCAAACTGATGGCGGAAGCGATTACCGAAGGCATACAAACGGCGGAAAACGCGGAAGCCAAGGCTTTCCCTATCGAGGAAATAGACGAGGCATGGGTAAAGGAGAGCAGATGCGTAATCCTGGGAACACCCATTTATTATTCGAGTGTGAGCGCAGCGGTCAAGGGCTTTCTGGAAAGGCCGTTCAAAATATACGAACCGGCCGGGAAAATTGGCGGCGCTTTTGCTACCGCTAATTACATACATGGCGGCGGCGAGCTTGGCATACGCTTAATCCTCGACCATATGCTTTGCCACGGTATGCTCACCTATTCCGGGGGTTATGTCTGCGGTAATCCGGTGATCCATTTGGGTCCCGTCGCTTTAACAGCTCGTTTGGATGAAAGCATAGACACATTCAAGCTCTATGGCCAAAGAATGGCCGCGAAAACGACAGAGATTTTCAGGTAGCCGCGAGCAGCTAAAGCGCGGGGCGGACACCGATTTGCGGTCATACCGCTATTCGACGTATTCGGTGTTGATTTCTAAGATGCCATATTGAAATCCGTTCGCGCTGTCACCCGTGTAAATCCAAAACAGCCCGTCGGCTCTATTATTATTACGGTCTTCGTTAAACTGTAAAAGGGCGTTTAACGGCAGCGCATTGACGGTATTTCCGGATATATTAATGATTGTATCTGTACCGGTTGACCAATTTCCCTTTCTGGCAAACGCTACCCCATCTATTAAACGCCATATCCGATCATATTCAAAAGCGATAATAGTATTGCCTTCATTATCTAAAAGCCCGGTTTTTCCATCTTTTCCGGCAATTCCCACCGCATTATCAAAACGATTAAACCAATCATATGAAAAACTTCCAATCCAATCATATTCTATTGGGATAATAATATTGCCGGCACTGTCTATTAAACCGTTTTTCCCATCTTTGCTGACCGTTGCCACCCCATTTGTAAAAGGCCCGATCCAATTATACTCAAAGGGGATAACAACATTGCCGCCGGTGTCTATTAAACCGGCTTTGCCATCCTTTCTGGCAGATGCGACACCTTCTAAAAAATAGCTGACGCTCTCATAATCAAAGGGAACCACTAAGTTACCGTTTGTGTCAACAGCGCCAAAAGTATGGTAAAGATCTAATCCCCACTCCCCGTCTCTAAGTTCGCCTATACCTACTACGGCTAACCCTTCCGAAAATGAATAAATAACATCATACTCAAACGGAAGCATAACATTCCCCGTTCTATCTATAAGCCCGTATTCGTTCCCAGACTCCCAGTCGCCATTTTCCCAATCCTTTTTGCTGATTACCGCAAACCCATCTTCGAACGAACCGCGATGTGCCCATCTTGACCTCCAACGCGGATCCTCCTCGCGGATGCCGATACTTCCATATTGAAACGGTATAACAACATTCCCGGTTATATCAATAAAACCGAGCATATCATCTTTCCGAACCGCTGCCAAACCTTCATAAAAGATGTCTATCCAGTCATATTCAAACGGCACTACAACATTGCCAAATCTGTCAAGAATACCTGCTTTGCCGGTTTGCCAGTCGCCATGCCTTGCATTGATCAAACCGTCTTCGGCAAAAGAAAGGCTGGTATAATCAAACGGTATTATGCTGTTCCCATTATTATCTATGACACCGCTAAAGCCGCCTTTTCTGGCTATTGCCAGCCCATCGGTGAACTCAGTTATCCAATCGTATTCAAGAGGGACAGTAATCTGCCCGGATGCGTCGATATAGCCAAACCTGCCATCCTTACTCACATACGCTGACCCATTAATGAAACGCCTTGCGGAACCATATTCATAAGGAATAACAAGGGCACCGGTTTTATCAATAAAGCCATATGTAAAACCGGTTTCCATGCTGCCTTGCCCTGCCCTTGCCAAGCCTTCGCTGAAGAAATGGGAAGCTGCGTCGAACTCTATAGGAATAACAACCTCACCGTATTTATTGACAAAGCCCACTTTACCGTCTCTTTTTACCCATGCCATCCCATCCCTGAATGAGTATACCGCGTCATATACTAATGACGGTTCCACCAGAATACGGACAAACCCGCTGATGCCATTCAGGGCGGCTGAGGGAAGAGCCAATAAAAAAATCACCGCTGCCAGAATGAATGATATCATTTTTTTATTTTTCATGTTTTCCATCCTTTCTTTATTGAAGCGCAATGGTAATTATCTTCCCTCCATTGCTTGTATATATGCAAACAGAGGATTAACCTCGGGTATAAGCAAATCGGCTTTGCGCCGGTATTCGTTCTGCATCTCCCCGTCAAGATGAGGCAGTATCTGTTCCAACAGCCTGTACCCTGTCAATCGGTGCGGACCGCTCTCAATACAGACAACAACGCTTTCCGCGGCTTCTTCATACAGCTCCCGGCGCATCAGTGACCGGGTCATTTGCGCATGCGCGATTGTGCCGGGATGCGGCAGATCTTCAAAAACCGCTTCCAACAAGTCATGCCGCTCCATATATAAATATATGGATATGCGCGATAAGGCCGCCCCGGTATCGTTACGGATATAAAGCCGTTCCAATATCTCCGCCGCCGCCGGCGGGTCTGTCAGCGCTATCCATCCGGCATGATTTTTCATGGCAGACTGGACGAATACAACAGAGCATAACGCGAGAGGCAACAGAAACAAGGCTCGCGCCGATGCGGGCACAGTCTGCGATTTGGGGAGCGTAAGGACGATCAGCCACACGGTAACCATTGTAATAGATAGGAACGAAAAAGATATATCCATAACCGCGCTGAGCAAAACCATGATAACGCATACCGCTTTGCCATCCCAATGCATGTTTTTGAGCCAATAAATAATAAATATCAGAGATGCGGCAATCGCCAAAAACCCGGCATCCACACCGGCCGCAATGTATTCGCTATGTATTTTTGAGGCAGAGTATAAAGACGATTGATGGGCAAAAAGCTCATACTGCCATATACCGGGACCGATTCCCAGCGGATGCCGGAATATAACCCGCAATCCGTCCCATATGTGGATAAGCCTCTCTATATAAGTGGCGAACGGGCGTAACCCACGGGTAAGGAAAACAGCCCAAGCGGCAAAAAGGCATGCCGCGCCTCCGAGCCGGCAAAACCACCGGCGTTTCGCCAACGCTTCAACCCATAGTGACAACTTTTTATGAAAGCCCAGTAAGATAACAAGGGACAGTATCCCAAGCTGTGGCATAAATGAAAAAAATAAAAGAACATATATGCCCGCAGCTATGAAAAAGGAGACGGCAAAACCGCAAAGCACTAATTGAAACCGGACGTTTTTATTTTTAAGAAGATATATCGCCCAGCCTGCGGCATAGATAATCAACGCTCCGACAGACTGCGTCAGAATTAATGCGGTTTCTATGAATGGGGCAAACGCGGAACGCTTCGTGTTGAGGCGCGTTAAAAATGCAGCCACACCAAGAAAGAATCCTGCGGCGTTTGCGTATTGGAAAACGCTTTGCAGCCTTCCGGATATTACAGCCCCATTCCAATAAAACACGTCACACAGAGATGTAAATCCAATGGCGGCAACAACCATGCCAGCGATAAAAACCGATTCTGAAACATCGGTTTCTATGTTGTAAAACGCAATGAACAGTAAAAATGTGACCATAACCCTGCATACAACAGCCAATGATTCAAATGGCAAACCATGAATTATTGCCGAAGCGGCGTACGCAATGATCAGCGGGAACATAATAACCAGGGCAGGCATCGGAGGCCGTTTCCTTGCGCGGGTCAAAAGGAACAGTGCTGCAACAAGACCGCACAAGCTCCAAACAGCATCGGAGAATCCGCCCTGCATTATCGTGATTAACACAAGTAACACCGTAAGCAGATATTTCATATCACAATTATATCTCAAAGCAAATTGATTTTCCACTTCTTTTTCGTAATTTAATTTTCCATTTTTATAAACCTTATGTCAGCCAAAGTTTGCGTGTTAATTAAACCCAATCTATCGTTTTACAAATTATTCTTGACAAATTAAAAACGTGTGTATATACTATACATATACGGTCATTCTCAGAAAAACATTTACGGGGGTGAAGAATTGCGAATAGTTTTAACTCATAAATCAAGCGAGCCAATATACGAACAGATAAAAGAACAGATTAAGGCGTCGGTTTTGTCCGGCGAGCTGCCTGAAAACGAGTTATTGCCGTCAATACGTCAGCTTGCCCGTGATTTGAAGGTAAGCGTTATAACTACCACACGGGCATATAACGATTTGGAAATTGAGGGCTTCTTACAAACCGTGCCCGGAAAAGGGTGCTATGTAAAAAAGATTGACAGCAATTTAATGCGTTTTAAGTATGTAACGGAAACAAAGGAAAAGCTTGCCGCCGCCGTACGGCTGGGTAAAATGGCCGGGTTGACGATGGCGGAGATTCGCGGTTTATTAGATGAATTGGAGGATGAGTAATGCAAAATGCAATTGAAGTAAAAAACTTGATGAAGAAGTATAAGGGTTTTTCGCTAGACGGGGTAAGCTTCAACGTGCCAAGCGGCTATATCACCGGGTTTATCGGTCAGAATGGCGCGGGGAAAACAACGACGCTTAAACTTATGCTGAACATGGTATTAAAAGATGGCGGCGACATTGAAATACTTGGAAAGTCCAATGATGATATTTCATTTAAAGAAGATTTAGGCGCGCTTTTCGACCAGCCTTATTTTCAAGAGGACTGGACACCGGCTGACATCGAGAAAGCTTTACGCCCGTTTTACAGAAAATGGGACAGTGAAGTATATCACAGCTACCTAAAAAAGTTTTCGCTTGATGCCGGACAGAAATTCAAAACGTTTTCGCGCGGCATGAAAATGAAACTCGGTATGGCCGCCGCACTGTCCCACGACGCTAAGCTTTTACTGCTTGACGAGCCTACTTCCGGCCTCGACCCCGTTATGCGTGATGAAATGCTTGATATTTTACAGGACTATTTAACGCAGGAAAATAAAACCGTACTGTTTTCAACCCATGTTACCGGCGACCTTGAAAAAATCGCGGATTACATCATCTATATCCATAAAGGGCGGATTGTCTACACCGGGCTGAAAGACGAGCTTATCGAAAAATATTGCCTTATTAGGGGCCGCGCAGGGGATTTACCTCGGGAAAAGCGCGAAAGCGTTATAGGGCTGCGTGAGGATACCAGCAGTTTTGAGGGCATGATTGAGGTTGCCAACCTCGGGGGCTTCCCCTCAAGAGTTGTTACAGAACCAGTCAACCTTGACGATATTATGATTCACATTAATAAGGAGGATTATAAAAATGATTGTTAAAATGGCGGCCCTTGATTGGCTGGCGATGAAGGTTTATCTAAAATTCTTGTTTCCGATGTTGTTTTTTGTATTTTTGGGTGGATTAGGCAGTTCGTTAATAATTGTTTCTATTAGTGTTTGGTTGTTCACTGGCATGTCAACCTATCCCTTTGCCGTTGAGGAAAAAGGCGAATTGAACAAGCTGTATTTAACTTTACCCGTCAAAAAGCGCGATATTGTCGCCGGAAGATATTTTTTGTCATTTATTATATTAATCGGCAGTATATTAATTGGAATCGGCTGTATGTTTATGGTAAATAATTATAACATCCCTTTTTTCACCTTCACGAACAAATATTTATTAAATGGTACTTTGTTAATCACGGTTATTGCCGTCGGTTACCTGCTGTATGCCGTACTTGTTCTGTGCAATTTTCCGTTACTCTTTACGCTTGGTTACTTGAAAGGCAAGTATTTAACAATCGTTATTCAAATAATCATTTTTTTAGGAGGATTATTTTCGTTTACGTTACTTGAAAACAGGTCGGAATCGCCTGTAGAAAAGTTCCTGAATTTCGCCGCTGAAAATATGGTTTTGGTGAATGGCATGATTTTTATAACCGCCACGGTTATTTTGGCCCTGTCATACATTATTTGCGTCAAAGTGTATTCCAAACGCGACTTTTAATCATTTGCACAATTTTCATCTTATTAAAACGGTACCTGAAGCCATTGCCGCCGTTGAGCCTGCATACGGAAAGAGTGACGATGCCTATTTTATACGTAAGGAGTTGCTTGGTGTACTCACTTATGTGCATTCTATCCGTTCTCCCCGAAGGATTGATTGACGTCTTGGACAAGCTTTCATACAACAAGGGGCTTTTAAATGCTTCAATCCTGTCCTGTTTATATATTTCTCTTACCGCCGTAACGATTTCTGATATGATTTCATCGTTCGGGTCAATAATTCTCTATGTATTATTAATTCTTTGGCTTAATAAAGCGGCGGTCATTTCCGCCCAGCTATAGTTTGCCATGTATTCACCGGAGTAAGCGTTGGTAGTAACATGCCCGTTCAGCAGATCGTAATAATCGCAGCTTATTTTTGAAGTGTCAACCGCTATTTGATTCCAGCTTTTGATGATAATGTCCTCAATGCCGTGTTCTCTGAGCACTTTAGTCATTTCGGAAATTACCGTCGATACCTGGTTTTTCACCGATTTGCCATACGATTTGTCCTCCCATAAAACAGCGGCAATCTCGGCCGTTGTTACAGAAGTCCCCTGACGGTCCACCAGGTATGCCAGCAATTCCTTGGCCTTTGACCGGTTGAACACAACGGTTTTGCCGTATACGAATACCTCAAAATTACTGAAGGTATGTACGTATACCCTCGCGTTCGCCTTCTGTTCAATAGGGAACCGGAGGATCTCCAGCTCGCGCCATACGGCTTCCTTCGTCACCGGCTTCATCATAAAACCGCATGGCCGCAAATCTATAATATCACGTTTGAAAGTAATGTAGGCCGTAAAAAAAACTATGTAAATTTTTGGATGTATTTTCTTCAATTCCTCCGCAAGCTCCGGCCCGGACATTCCCCATGTTTCAATTTCTAAAAATGCCGCGTGGCAATCGTTTTCTTTCGCGAACGCTAAAAGCTCAAGCGGCTTCCCGAATGAAAAAACCTCAGCCGGCGGAAGCGCCTCTTTGATTGCGGTAACAAGTTCCTCTAAAGCCATTTTGTTATCGTCAATCGCAAGGATACGCATTGCTTTCAACCTCCCCACATAAAAAGCCCGTGTCGTTTTGCAAACGAATTTTTAAATATACGGCAGCTCACATTATAGCGGGATCTGAACACTATAAGCTCCGATTCCGATATAAAACATGAATCTACATTTTTCATTTATTATAACACTCAAAGGCCATCAAAAGGCCATATAAATTTTACCTATGCCGATTTAATCATCTCTTTTTCCAGTCAGCACCATATTTTTCCTGCTCCTTTAAAATATAATTGGGCTATTCCACCACGTTCATTAATTATTGTCAATTTATAACGGTACATGTTATAATTATAACACAGCGATATGGATTGGCGGCTGACGGCGATAATGTTGTTTGCGCTTTTAGCGGGTGATTGAAAATGAAGATACGTATATTTAATATAGCTGACTACGATGATGTATACGCGCTGTGGATGCGGACGCCTAATATGGGCCTTAATAATGTTGACGACAGCCGCGAGGGAATTGGTAAATATTTGAAAAGAAACCCGCATACATCATTTGTCGCCGAGCTTGACGGAAAAATTATCGGCGTGATTATGTGCGGCGACGACGGGCGCAGGGGGTATATACACCATGCTTGCGTGGATGTTTGTCATCGTAATAACGGTATCGGCACGCAGCTTGTGGAAGCCGCAATGGCCGCGTTGAAAAATATCGGCATTACCAAAGTTGCGTTGGTCGCATTCGGGTATAACGAGGGCGGCAACGCGTTCTGGGAGAAAATCGGTTTTACCTCCCGCTCGGACCTTGTTTACCGGAACAAAGCGCTTGTTGAACTGGTGCGGATTGATACATGACGCTTACCCGAATAAAACCAAATATAGAGGCCTTCCCCGCCGATCTGCGCGCATATCTAGACGCTGAATTATTTGACAGTAGCTGCTCGCCGGAAGCGCGCGTTATCTTTATAAACAAAGACGCGGGGTTCTTTTTGAAGTCAATGCCGAAAGGCAGGCTGGAACGCGAGGCCGCAATGACGCGGTATTTCCGCGGCAAGGGTCTTGCGGCGAACGTTCTTGCCTACATATCAGATGAACGCGACTGGCTTTTGACTAGTAAAATACACGGTGACGACGGTATTGCTCCAAAACACTTGGAGCATCCTGAACGTTTATGCGATATATTCGCGGAACAGCTTGCCTTACTGCACAGCATGGATTTTACAGATTGCCCCGCGAACCATACGGAACAGTATCTTACCGGAGCGGCAGAGAATAAACGCAATGGCACTTATGATAAGAGCCGGTTTCCCGATAGACGGGGATATGCAAGCGAAGAAGAAGCTTGGACAATTGTGGAGAATCACGGGCATCTTTTAAAAACAGACACCCTCCTGCACGGGGATTACTGTTTGCCTAATGTAATCCTTAACGATTGGCGTTTCAGCGGGTTTATAGACCTTGGCCGCGGCGGAGCCGGCGACCGGCATATAGACTTGTTCTGGGCCGCGTGGACATTGGCATGGAACTTAAAGACACATAAATACCGCGAACGGTTCTTCGACGCTTACGGGCGCGGAAAGGTTGATGAGGATATGCTGCGCGTTGTTGCGGCGGTTGAGGTTTTTAGATAAGCGTTAAAAATCTTTGTGAGGTCAGGCCTTGTTCCTGCCCGGATTGGAGGAAACCATGAACGAAAGGGAAAAGTATGTGTTCGGGAACATCTGCGCGAGGCGGAGTATCCGCCGGTATGTGGAGGGCAGGCCGGTTGAGAAAGAAAAAATCACAAGGCTGCTCGAAGCGGCGATGGCCGCGCCCTCGGCCTGTAATATCCAGCCGTGGGAATTTATAGTTTGCACGGACAAAACGGTGATTGATAAAATCAAAGCCGTGGTTTTCCCGGGAAATGGGGATTACAACACCCCGCTCATCATGATCGTTTGCGGCAATCCCAAATTCATACCTTGGGAAAATGACGTCGGCACAATAGATTGCGCCGCCGCCATCCAAAACATGCTGCTGGCAGCCGAAGCGATGGATTTAGGGTCGGTATGGATCGGCGCGTTTAAAAATGAGGACATAAGGGGCTTATTAGGCATTCCCGATAACATTCATCCCGTCGGCATGGTTTACTTCGGTTACCCGGCGTATAATCCCGAACCCCGGACACAGTATGTTGAACAGGCCATCCATTGGGAGAAGTACGACGCGGACAGGATACAGGAGAAGCGAAAGGGCTGTATCGTATAAATCTCCATGCGCAGTAAGAATATGAATTAGGGGAATTTTAAACGTGACTCTTTACTTTCTGACAATTTTTATCGGCGCGCTGGCTTCGGTTATGGTGGCGTTGAACGGGTTTTTGGCGGAGCGTTACGGGCTGCTGACCTCAACAGTTATTATACATATTTCCGGGCTGCTGATTATTTCCGTTGTTTTAGCTGTAAAACGCGACCGCGCGTTTATGGCGCGGCAGAAGTGGTTTCTGTATACGGGCGGCGCTGTCGGGGTTTTGACTATTATCTTTAACAACCTCGCTTTCAGCAGGATAAGCGTAAGCGCGATAACGGCTTTGGTGTTGTTCGGGCAAGCCGTTTCCGGCCTTGTTATAGACCACTGGGGCTGGCTGGGTATTGGGAAAAAGGCTTTTTACAGGCATAAATTGATTGGCCTTGTACTCGTTATGGCGGGTATCGCCGCGATGATAAACAGCTTCGAAGTAATTGCCGTTCTGGTGTCGTTCATAGCGGGGATTAACATTGCCGTGACCCGCATGACCAACGGCAGGCTTGCCGCGCTTACAAGCTGGCGCGCAAGCGCATGGTATAACTTCATGACCGGCTCGGTTTTTGCCATTATCGTTTTCTTGCTGTTCGGGCGAGGTGAGGCGGGCTTTGCGGAGCTGAGCCTTGACCCGAGGCTGTATATATACCTGGGCGGCGCAATGGGCGTATTTATGATCTCACTGGTAAACATAATCGTGATGAGGGTATCGGCGTTATACTTTGCGCTGCTGCTTTTTATCGGACAGGTTGCCGCGGGTTTGCTTATTGATATGCTGCTGTCGGGGGAGTTCTCTTGGCGGAATGTCGTTGGAGGGGTGCTAGTGGCTTTGGGGCTTTGCGTTAATTTGTGGATGGATCAAAAACGCCGCGGTTTAAGCGGCTGATATAATTACATAGGAGGAGCAGTATGAGTAAAGGTAATATCAAGGGACTTGCGCATATCGGAATATTTGTTAAGGATATGGAGGCATCCGTGGATTTCTACAAGCGCTTGGGGTTTTCGCTGGACAAAAGGGAAAGCATCCATGTTGAGCTTGCTTTTCTGAGCGCGGGAACGTGCCTTATTGAGTTGATCGAGGTAAAAGATGCCGTGCGTGCGGCGGGGGTTATCGATCACTTGGCTGTAGAGGTGGATGATATCGAAGCAGCTATTGCAAACGCAAAAGCAAACGGTATTGGGATAGACTCCTCAAAAATAAACTCCGTGCCTATTTTGGGCGGCGTAAAAAATGTGTTTTTCGAGGGGCCCGACGGAGAAAGGCTGGAGTTTTTCGAGTATGCGTAGGAGCCGGCCTTGTGTTTGCCAAATCCGCAAGCATTGATGGCATACAATACCCGATATTGAAATCTAATACCAAGTTGCAATCTAAATCACACTAACTCCGGGCGGATGATCCGGTACGCTCACGCTCAGGCCGGCTCATCCGCCCAAAGTAAGTGTTGCTTTGATTGCAACTTGGTATAAGGGTAGCTAATCGCTACCCTTAGCCTCACGCTTTTGTTCCTGTACTTCCTGCGGTTCGCCTTTAACTTTTTTCCGCTTTCGTTGTTGTTTTATTCGGTTTGCCGGTGTTGAACCCATATGAATCATCCTTTAATTAGTCCATTGACCTAATTAAATTTTAATGTTCAGCGCTCAATCGTTTTCCATTAATAAGTAATTGATGCGCTGAACACCCTAAAATTTAACGCGGTCATTGGACTGCCATATTAAAATTATGACCGGTCATCACGGTCATCCTTGTGTTCTTTTGATGATTCCCGTCTGGCAGGAGGTGTCTTATCATTGGATTTCCGTTGTTCTTCTCGGGTTTTTTTATTTATTGGCATGATATGCTCCTTATCAGAAAATGAAATCATTACTTAGGTGTACTGTCGCCGTCGTTACTCTCTTTTTTCTTGGGAACCTTGCGGCGTTGATTTTCCTCATCCTTGGTCGTGGATTGATTCTTGCTGTCCTTTGTTTCAGCCATATGCTATACCTCGTTTATATTCAGATCCTCTACAGACGGTAAAGACGAAAGGTTGTTATCCTCAGTATCATCGGGATACGATTTCAAGTATTCTTCACCATTGCGATGAGCTATACCGACACCCGTGAATCCGCCCTGTTTAGCCAACGCAACGGCTTCGGGCTTACCGAGTATGGTGCCGTCTGATAATTGATAACCGGTAACGTGCCCATTTTCCTTAACGAGGGCGGTGATGATATTAGGCATCGGAGTATTGCTGGATTCGTTCATAGGCATAGTTAAAGCATTATTATCCTTCTCCGGCATTATTATTCCCCCAATTCGAAAGCAGCGTTTTATCGGCGGCCACCCGGTTAACAATCTCTATACCAGAACGGCAGTTATCAAATGTGCCGTTATTGATCTCGGTTATTACCGCATTTTGTAAATTCTCATAGTATGTCTCTGCCGTTAAACCTGTTGTTGTCTTATCGAAATGCCGCTGTGAATCGCTGGAAGCAATATTTGCGTATGCTTCTTTAACCTGTGTTATTAAATTTTCACGTTTCAATAAAAAATCACCCCAAATGTAGGTTGCACACAGAGCAGGAAGTCTATGTATCTACTTTTTGGAATGATAAGGAAAAATGCGATACTGATACCAAGCTGCAATCAAAGCAACACTTACTCTGGGCGGATGAACCGGCCTGAGCGTGAGCGTACTGGATCATCCGCCCGGAGTTAGTGTGATTTAGATTGCAACTTGGTATGATGTGAACGCGCGGGCTCTTTCAACCTCTATTTTATCGAAGTTGAGCCTTTATAGCTTAGCGGCCGTCCATAATATGGCGTTATGTAAAATCCTGCGGAAATTATTATCGGCATACGCCCGGTTATCATGGCCCGAAGCATAGCAGAACACCCGGCTTTTTTTATATTCCCTTGTCCACGCTATATTCTTGATACTGTCCGGGTTATCAGTGGTAATAAGGATTAGGTTGCCCGGTTCATCAGGCTCACCCATAATGTATGTCTCGTCCGTTATGGTAAAATCCGGAATGTTGACAGTGATGGGATGCCCCGTATCTAAGATATGTTCTTTTACAATCTGGTTCTGCGTATAACGGAACAGTCCGTCCGCACCGCGAAGGCGCACACCGGAAACTTCAGTGTAAATATCCCACTTTTGAAAGCTGAGCAGTGCGTGATGCAGCAGGATTATCCCCTGACCGGTATTGCCGAGCTCATTTTCCATATATTTGTAAATCGGGCTGTCCTGCGGCGGGCAGTCCCAGTTCATGCTGTAGTACAGCACGGTATCATACTTGCCTTTATTGTCCTCATCCTGCGCAAATAAATCAAAGGGTTGGACATAGCAATCGCAATCGGTAAAGCTGCCCAGCATTCTTTGAAAATTCACAACATCATATGGGTGGTTCTCAACTATAACCGCAACCTGCAATTTATCGCACATATAAAATCTCCTTTAGAAAATTCAAGGGAGGGAAGCCCTTCAAATGCTCCCCTCCCCCATTGTTTACTTATAAACCTTCTCGCGCAGTCCCTGCAAGTACGCCAGAGTTGTATCCGTTTCGTATTTATAATCGATTTCCGCGGCTCCGTTTGTTATTACCCATGGACATGCCGCGGATACTCCCTTATCATATCCTATTTCTTTAAGGATCTTAAACAGCTTTAAAAAGATATCATCCCTGCTCCCGACATTGGGCTGTGCGCCGCCATCGCCCTGGATATGCACGTCAAGGCAATACTCGGGGTATTTCAAAATATCTTCCAGAGGCTGATCCAACTCAAGGAAATAGTTTAAGTCAACCATAGCCTTAATGGATCTGCGCCCGGTCATCTTAGCGAAGTCAATGGCTTCCAAATATCTGGGCCACAGCGTCGCCAGCTCGGCCTGGGGTTCAAGGGCAATCTCCATTCCGTACATCTCGGCAAAATCCGCCATAATGTTAGCGGTGCTGATGGCCTGATCCATGGCCTTAGCCCGGTCAAACCCGTCAGGGCAGTAAAAATGCCCGCCCCAGCAGCCAATGTATTTGCAACCCAACTCATTGAGCCTCTTAAACTCCCGCTCAAGCGCAAACAGAATCACTTCGCGGTTGTAATAAGGCCCGCACGCGCCCCGCCAGGTCATCCCCGGGCCCAACATGTGGCTTGTGCTCAGGCACGGGCGTCCGTCCGCCTTGTAAAGCGCCTTTTGGTCTTCCCATTCCTTGTCGCTGAACAGCGCGCTGGCATGGATCGCCGCGGGAACCTCGAAGTATTCCCAGCCCTTGCTGATCAGATTCAACGGCACCACATCAACAACTATGCCAAGCTTAAATTGCTTGCTCATAATACCTCCTGTTTTTTATGCCTTGGGGGTGAATAAATCATACCCCCAAGGCGTGTAATATCAATCTACAAAACGCGCGGGATTTGCCGCCATGAAATCGGCTAATTCCTGTGCGATAGCAGCGGTTCTCGGGGCGTAGGTATTGCTGATATAATCCAGCAGAGCCGGTAATTGTACCTCGCCGGTTATGTAACGCACTTCAAGGCTGTTCAGCGTCATCACTTCATCGGGGAACTCAACGCCGATCCGATCCAGCATTTTGGTAAAACCGAAGTACACCTTTGTTGTTACGGAGTCGGCAAAGCCCGCCTCAACCTGCCATTTGGCAATCTGTTCGGGAGTGGCGCCGCCTTGCAGCGGAGGCCTGCCTTCAAAGGCGTTCGCCATGGCAAAGTTGTTGCTGGTTGCCCTTTCCCTTGCGGCAAGCTGTTCCGGCGCGCGGTCAACAGTACGGTTTACAATGTCGTACGAATTGTAGTGTACGCCTTGAATGCCCATCTGCAAGAGGACAAAGCCTTCCTCGGAGTTCGCGAAATCAAGAAGGCGAAGGGCGGCGTCCTGTCTTTCCGGGGTCGTGTTGGCGTTTACATAGTATGCCATCCAGCAGGAGGGGGGCATAGCGTATTGAGGCCTGTCCTCCAAGCTTCTTACCAAGGGAGGCATGAAAATGTAATCGTCAAGCTCAAGGCCGAACCTCTCAATGATGTTGGGGATATAGTTGCCTTCGGACGCGCCTATTATGCCCACGCGCTGCATGGCAAACTTCTCCTGGTTTTCATTGGCGCTGTGGGTTACGAATTCCCGGTCGATAATGCCTTCTTCGTAAAGAGCGCGTACAAGCTGCATGTAATCGGCGTATCCGGATTTAAGGGGGCGCAATTGCGCGCTTCCGTCAACGTCCGGCATACCGTGGTGCCAGCTTGAGATGTTAAAAGCCATTGAAAGGAAATCGTTTTGCAAATGCCAGATGCCCGAATCCAGGGATGTCTGGTTCCCGTGAAGGCTCGCGCCGAATGTCACTGCGCCGGTACCCGTGGGATCGTCAAATGTGAACGCGCGGCAGACCTCAATAAACTCGTCTATGGTGCGCGGCGGTTCAAGGCCGAGGTTATCAAGCCATTTCTTGTTTATCAGGAACCCCCATTTATCATAAGAGTTCGGGCGCGGTACGCCGTATATCCTGCCGTCGGGAAGGAAAATGCAGTCGCCAAACTGCTCCATGGTAACATTCGCGGAGAGGTTGGGATAATTGGCAATCAGTTCGGTTACATCCAGAAGCAAGCCTTCCTCGGCCCACTGAGTGGCGAAAATGTCCGCTCCGTAATGCAAGAGATCGGGCATATCGCCGGTGGCTACCATCATCCTGACGCGCTCACCGTAACCGCTTTGCGGCGGCGCTTCGACAATAAGCTTGATGTTAAGCTTCTCTTCGATTATCGCGAATATGGGGTTATTTTCAATTACAACCTCGGGGTTGATTGAAAATACTGCCGTCAATTCCACCGGCGCCGAAGAATCCCCGGCACCAGCGGCAGGCGTGTCGGCCTGACACGCGGCAAACAGCATCGCCATCATCGCAACGGTGATAAACATGCTTAAAATCCTTTTACCCATTTTGGAACCTCCTTTTTATTTAAAACCATAACACCGATATCCGGGATCATGGCTTTATTCCTTAACGGAGCCCAGTGATATGCCTTTAACAAAGTATCTCTGCATGAAGGGATAAATGGCCAGGATTGGCAGAATGGTTATAACGATGGCCGCCATTCTCAGGGTGAAGGGGTGGGAGCGCGATTCCGCCGTCAGCATCTGGGAAACGGGCGAAACCATTGAGGTATCCTCAACGACCAGTTCCCGTAAAACAAGCATCAGCGGCCAGAGCCTGCGGCTTGATACATATAACATGGCGGAGAAATAATTATTCCAATAATGCACCGCGTTAAATACAATCATGGTGGCTATCGCCGGTTTCAGCAGCGGTACGACTACCGAAAATAATATCCTTAAATCGTTTGCCCCGTCAATTTTGGCAGCTTCCTCCAAGGATTCCGACACTGTTATCCTTACGAAATTCTTCATCAGGATCAAATGAAATGCCGAAATGCAGCCGGGCAGTATAAGCGCCCATAATGTATTATGAATGCCGAGGTTCCTGATAAGGATGAAGTTGGGTATCATGCCGCCGTTAAAAAACATTGTGAATAATATCATGCCCATAACGAATTTACGGCCTTTAAGGTGCGGCTTGGAGAGGGGATAAGCTGAAATGGTAAGAAGGAATACGCTTAAAGCGGTTCCGCCGACGGTGATTATCAACGTCACTCTGTAGCCGGAACGGAACAGGTCATAACCCCAAATCTGCCTGTATGCCTGCAAGACGAATTCCCTGGGGAAAATACGCAGCGGATTTGCCAAATATTCATTGTATGACATGAAGGATACAAAAAACACATACAAGAACGGTATAAGGCAGCATACGGCGAATATGCCCACAAAAATCACGCAAAAGCCTTCAAGCGCATAATCGCCTTTGCTCCTCAGGATGCGGGTACGCGGTTTCCTGGGGGTGTTTTTATGCATTGCCGGGGGTATGGAGATATCAGACATTAGAATATGCCCTCCTCTCCCAAAAGCTTCGCAATTTTATTCGCGGTCAGCAGCAGTATAAAACCTACGGAGGAACTGAACATCCCCACCGTCGCCGCAAAAGAGAACCGCCCGTTCACCAGGCCAAGCCTGTATGTATATGTTTCAAACACCTCCGAAACCTGCAGGTTGCTGTTGTTCTGAATGACGAAAATCTGCTCAAACCCGTTGTTCATGAGGTGTCCGATGGCAAGAAGCAGAAGTATTATTATCGTGGGTTTTATCCCGGGAAGGGTTACGTACCGTATCCTTTGCAAGCGTGACGCGCCGTCTATGGTTGCGGCTTCATACAGCTCCTGGTTGATTGACGTTATGGCGGCCAGGTATATAATAGTCTCCCAGCCCGCGTTTTTCCATACATGGGACACCAGCGCTATCCCGCGGAAATAACTTGAGCTGCCCAGAAAGAAGATAGGCTCGCCCCCGAAATTCCTGATTACCAGATTTATTATCCCCCATGATGGCGAAAGCAGGTTTACCAGTATACCGCCGATTACGACCCACGAAATAAAATACGGCAGATATACCATCGTTTGCGCGGCTCTTTTATACTTTAGGAACGGTATTTCATTTATGGCAAGGGACAGGATAATCGGTATGGGAAAGCAGATCACAAGACGTAAAAAGCTTAGCATCAGCGAATTCCCAAACACCCGGTAAAAATCCGCAAGCCCGAATAAATGCCTGAAGTTATCAAGCCCCACCCACGGGCTTCCCATAATTCCCCGCGAAAACCTAAAATCCTTAAACGCGATTACCAGCCCGTACATCGGGACATAATTAAAAACAATGAAATACACAACGCACGGAACTAATAACAAATAGAGGTAGCGGTTGGTCCAGAAATAAACAAAGGATCGATTCCTTGCGTCTTTTTTTTCGGTAACGGAATCCACGCTGGCACCCCCTTATTCAATTATTGCTTATTGATATTATAGATTAGGTAAACAACCCATAACAATAAAGGATATAATTCACAATTCCAATGATTTTTATAGAACGCTTGATTAGTTATAATTCAAAATGAAAACTTTGAACCGGCTTGTTTATAAGGGTGTTTTAGACAAAAATTTGCAATTGCCTCGAAATATGTTGTGCAAAAAGATGAAAAAGAGAATTGAAAAATTAAAAAGTTTAATGCGGTTGATATATTGTTATTTTTGTGCAAACACCCTCCTTGCTGTCTATTATAACGTCGCCCAAGCCTTCCGAACACAGCTTTACCCTTTCAATTACGTTCCGCAGCCCATAACCGCTTTTGGAAACGGTTTTGTCCCCTTCGTTGATTTTATCAATTACCTCCTTGGGGATCCCGATACCGTCATCCTCCACGACAAGATAGTAAAATTCGGCATCGGCATAGCTGTAAATCGTGATGTTCAAATGATTGCCGCTCGCGCCCCTGCCGTGATATACCGAATTCTCTATAAGCGGTTGCAGTATAAGCTTCACTGTTTTCCGCCCCATCAATTCCGTATCAATATCTATATGCACATTGATCTCTTTGCCGTAACGTAATTTTTGCAAATATATGTATGCCTCAAGATGGTTCAGCTCCCTGTGAAGCGGCACCTGGTTTTCATCCAGAACAAGCGAATATCTCAGGAATATGGCAAGGCTCTCCACAGCGTCGGCCAGCACATCCGGGTTGCCTTGATGCGACAGCCACTTAATGGAAGAAAGTGAATTGAATAAAAAATGCGAGTTTATCTGCGCGCGCAGCGCCGACATCTCCGCAACGCGCTTTAGCTCGTTGATATCGTTGTTCTGCGCGATTAAGTCAAGAATACGTTTCCTCGTTTCGTCCAGTTCCCCGGCCAGCATCCCAAACTCGTCGCTGCCGTCAACACGCAGGTCCGTACTAAGCTCCCAGCTGCTTATCGCCGCGATTTTTTCCTGCAAGGTCTTTAGCCTGCTGCCAAAGCGCATGGACATAAGCGCCACAAAAACGAAGGAGGACGCAAGCACGCCGATGATTACGGGAACAAGCCGTATCATCATCAGCCGGTATCCGCGGTTCAGGTTATCGGGAATCACCTCAATAACCACATCAAACCCGCTGTTTCCCGCGGTAATTGCTATCGCGTCATAAGAGATGTCAAGGCCTCCGCTTAAAATAAAAAGCTCGCCGCTTTGGCGGCTTGTGTGAAGCAGCGGCCCAAACAGCGTCCGGTCGCTCATTGACATTAAATTCCGCCCGTTTGTGACGCAGATGAGGTTCCCGCTTTTATCACTGCTGAAAAACCCGATTAACTCGGTTTCGTATACGCACATTTCAAGATAGTAATCCCATTCGGGATTGGTTTGATATACTTTCTTAAATATGGAAAAAACCTTTTCGTTTCGATTGTTTAAGTATGTGCCGGTTATAAGGAAATTGTCCCTGTACGCGGTGTTGCCCGGTATAAATTCGTTGAATACATCCCCAATATTACTGATAGCATTATACAAATCATCTATTTCGCCGAACGCGTTTCTGCGGTGGAGGCGGATATCCCTTATTCTTGCGGTATGCAGATCGGTAAACTCGGAGGTTATATCATTTAATATCACGCCCACTTGATGGTGGTTACCGTTTTCCATCGGTTGGAGAAGCTCCTTGTTTGTTGCCAGAAGCCTGAGGTAGGACATAAAATACTCTATACGGTTATCAATGTTTATGGCTATTTGCCTGCCGTAAGCCTCCAGCACCTGGTTTTCCTGATTACGGTAGCTTTCCCTGAGGATTAAATGCAGCATTATCATAACCGTTGCTATGATAAATAATATAATCATGGTGAATCCGGCGTTTAACTGCGTTCTGAACTTCAGATTATTAAGTAAACGCATTAACCTGGCCCTCCGACATGCCATGCCTGAAATCGCTGGGAGTTAGGCCCGTTTCTTTCTTGAATATGGTGTGGAAATATGTCAGGCTGCCAAAGCCGCATTGATCTGCGATCTCATTGATCATCAGCGTACTGCCGCGAAGAAACTCCTCCGCCTTTTCAAGGCGCGTTTTCATCAGAAACCGGTTTACGCTTATTTTCTTCACGGACTTGAAAACAGTTCCCAGATAGTTGGGCGTAAAGTGCATTTGCTTGGCAATGGATTCCAGCGTAAGCTGGGATTGGTATTGCGCAAGTATGATTTCCTCAACCTCATCCGCTATTTGCTGCTTATTCTTCTTCTTTTCATCAGCCGGACCATGCCCGGGATATGGGCGCACACTGCGCCGCAGCAGCTCCGTATACAACTCATACGGGCTTCGCCGGCTGCCCTCCCCGCACACCATTTTTATTTTCACAGGCTTAATGTTTCTTTCCTTAAAAAATTTCTGTAAAAGACCCTCCATCTTTTTGATTATATCTGGTTCACCCCGGACGCAAAAGAACGTTATAAGTATTCCCGGCGTCATGCATACGCTGATTGACTGCGCGCAAAGCCTGGCGCAGTTTTTATTAAGGCTGGCGATGCTTTTGTCTATTGACTTTGTAAAATTTTTGTCGTAGAGGCTTAATAAAAGGCACAGCTTACCCGGCGACGGCTCACATAACCATTCGAGCCTCAAGTTGCGCGCATTCTCCCCGTCGGTTCGCATACCCATAAGCATACGGCTTATAAGGGCTTCGTGCGCAAGGCTTACGTTGATGCTGTAGCTTTTCTTAATCTCGCTGTACATCCGTTGTTCCAGGGCTTTTTCAGTTATTTCGTCAGCCGCTTTTTTTACAATCCGCAGAAGCTCCACTTCGTTGACGGGCTTCATTACATACGCTTGAATGTTTAAGTCTATTGCCTGTTTGGCATATTCAAAATCATCATAGGAGCTGAGAAAGATGATTTTCGTTTCAGGGGCGTGCCTGCGTATTTTCCTTGATAATTCAATGCCGTTCATAACCGGCATCTTTACGTCGGTAAGCACAATGTCGGGGCGCAGCTTCTCCACCAATGAAAACCCTTGCGAGCCATTGGAAGCCTCCCCGATAATCTGCACGCCAACAAGCTTCCAGTCGATGCAGTTTACAAGCGAATTCCTTTCAAAAACCTCATCCTCTACTAATATCATCGTTGGCATATCTATCCCCCCGGCTGGATTCATTTAAATATACCTATTATGATTTTACTATTTTTTTACCGGTAAAACAAGCATTAATACAATTTCATGTGATAATCCAGTATGGTGGGGTAGGTAATACGGCTGTAAAGTATGCAAGCGCCTCCCCAACCGCGGCCTATATGCTGAATCATCACATCGCTGTCGGGGTGGCCGTATGTGAGCCCGTTGGCCGAATAGATTGCTGAAGATTTGGATATCGTAGGGCATTTGGGAATTTTTAGTCTCCTGTCGGTTTGGGATTCGGGCGCAAGCGCGTAATCGCCGCCGTGGTGTGACGCTTGCAGCCAGCACCTGCTCCCGTTTTGGATATCATCAAGCACGGGCTTTTGTATTCCCGAATACGTGCAATCTCCCGCAAGCAATGCATAGGTTTTGCTGGGATGATGCGTTATATGCATGTACAGCCCATGGTGGTGCGGATGGCGGTTCATGCCGTTCTTAGCGATATCGTAAGCGTCCACCTTACCCAGCACAACGTTCGCCGATACATGTGTGCCGCCTCCGGGAAAGCTGTGTGCAATGGTATGGATAGTTGCCGTGGTCTTAAAGTAGCTCTGAACTTTTAATTTTGACGGCGCGTCGCTGTCCGGCACAATCAGAATACCGTTTTTGAAAAGCTCCGCGCCGGAATCGATTTTATGCAGTGCATGGATGAGGTTCACATGGTCATTATGCCAATGGGATATTACAACGGTTAAGCCGGGACTTGTCCGCAATAATTGAATAATTGCATCGCGGTTTCTTATAGCGGCATCTCTCAGTCCGGCGGAAACACCGCCGGGAATACAGCCAAGATCGAAGAAGCCCATTAAAGCATCGCCGTCATCATATAAACCGGCGCATAAACCCGCTCCGACATATTGAATCCTTACGGCTCTGATGTTCTTGGCGAAATAACCCAAGCTTGCGTCTGCATCGGGAGAGGGCGCAACCCGGAACAGCTTGCTTATCAGTTCGCTCATACCGGGTTTAAAGGGCGACACTTTTACGTTTACCACATCGGAAACATCATCGTCGTCATGCAGGCTGCTTGCGTATCCGACATCCGCGCCAAAAGCTGGGTCGATTACGTCAAGCCTAAGGAACACGCCCGGGCTGAAGAAACCCATAGAAACGTCATACCGCCCGTAAGGGTGCCACTGAAACATAAACAACGGTTTTTCTCCGAAATAATCAAGCTTCGCCCTGTTAAATTCGTCGCTGTCCATGCCGTGACAGCGCATTACATCAAGCGCGTTTACGAGTTCCGGGCTTTCGTTCCCTGTGAGTCTATAGCTGTCGTCAACCAGCGGCTGTACAAATTCCCACGGCATTACTTCAAGCTCTATAGTGCCGATATGCCGAAACGACCCGCTTGCGCCAGGTATCTTGCCCGAAACATCCAATATCGTGCGCGTTGTATACGCCAAATAAGAGCCTTTCCCCAGTCCAAATGCTCCGCCCATTATTTACCCCTCCAGTAAATTTACTATAGGTACTATTATTTTCAACATAATTGTAGCATATTTTGTCAAGGTATGCTATAATTTTAGTAAATTTTGGTTTATTTAACATTTGGGGGCGTTTATATGAATATAAACAAGATTGCGTCCAATATCCGCGCGTCTGTTTCCGGCGGGCACTGGACACTGTGTGACAAGAACACCTTCGGCAACGAAACGGGATATATCTCCGCGTACCTGAACGATGTTTTCGGCGAGGACACGCTGGATATGCGTGACGCGGTGTTCACGGACATTCACACGACGCCGGAAGGTAAAGCCGTAGCGGTTTCCGGCTTTGCCGAATGCCGCCAGAAGATAACATTTACGCAGAAAAATGAGGACGGGGAAACGGCGATTTTCGTCGCCCATCGTCTTGAAACGGAAATACCGGAGATAAGCCTTCCCGTTGCCGATTTGTATCAGGAATACGGCTTTACATCCGGTAAAGAGGGCATTTCCTCAAAGGGCGGCGGTTCTGTGCAAATCGGCGGCTGTCTGCTCGATTTATCCGGCGCGTATAACGGATATAGGAAAAACTGGGAGTTCAGCGCGGCAACTCGGGAGGGGGCGGATTTTTCACTCCTTGGCGTCATGGGGGCAATGCTCAAACCGCTGGGGATAAATTTCAATCTGTCTTTGCTGCCGGATATCCGCGTTACCGACTTCACATTCATTTACGCCACGGGCTCGGCGCTGCTTTCGCCCATAGCGCATCTCGAGATGCGGACAAACGTCAGCCTGTCCGTATGTGAAAAACTGGGGCTGCGCAATTTGGGCGTCACCATCGGGCATACCTGCGGTAAAAAGGATGAATCAGCCTTCTCTTTCTCGCTGACGGGTGACTTGGTTATCGGAAACTCAAAATCCGCCGCCGTGATGAAGTATGAACGCGGCACGTTTAATTTTATTCTTGATACGGAGGATTTCACAGCGCCAAACATCGGTGATGTGGCGTCGGTTTTCGGGCTGGACGCGGCAAGCTGGCTTCCCCGGGAGTTTTCGCAGATTACGCTAAACCGCCTGGAAGCCGCCGTAGCCGGGGATTTCTCCGCCATTCCGTATTTTAACATCAGCTTTTCAACCGGAGAGCCTTGGAAATTCTTCGATATAGACAGCTTACAGCTGCTGAATATCGGTGTGTGCGTTACCGTAGAAAAATCCGGCGGAAACACCGGTGTGTTCGCGTTAATTGACGGTACGGTACGGCTGTTCGGCCAGGATATTATTCTGTACGCAAGCGTTTCCCCGGAGCGGGAGGGATGGGAGTTCGGGGCTCGGCTGCCTGAAGATAACGATTTCCACATAAACGCCTTCGTATCGGAGTTTGCCCGCGTGCTGTTCGGTGCGGAGGGCTTTGCTTTACCGATACCGGATATCCTTATCTCGAACGCAATGCTCATGTTCAGGCTGTCGGATAAATCATTCACCGCCAAGGCAACGGTAAAGGTTGGTGAACCCGGCGGCGGCATACTGCGGAAATTCTTCGGCGGCGCGCAGGCTTCGTTTGAGGTTTCGTCTTCCGTGAAGGATGGCAAACGGGAATATAAAGTAATGTTTGACGGGAGCCTTGTGATTTCGGAACAGCATTTCGCGGTTAGGTACGAATACGACAGATCCGGCGGCACGAACATGCTAAGAGCCGGCTGGGAAAATAAGGCGCCGATTAGCCCGCTGTCCCTTGCGGCTGTGATCGGCGCAATGGGCGGCTCCGTACCCGCCGTACTGAACGATTTCGACCTAAGCGTGGACAAGGCGTCCATGGAATATGACTTTAGTAACAGTATTTTAAACATAACCGTCGAAAACAAGAAATACGGCGGGGTCAAGCTGAGCGTATGGAACGACGGTATCATTGACTGCGCCGTCATTATCACGTGCAATGACATCGCCCTCTCCGGCCTGCCCGTAGTGGGAACGAAGCTGAAACTGCTGGATTCATTAAAAATCCAGCAGCTATCCTTTGCCGTTACCACCCGTAAAACAAAGTACGAAGGCTGGGATATTCCGCCGGGCGCGGCTATTATGGGCAATATATCCGGCGAGAAGGTTTACGCGCAGCTTACCGAGTTTAGACCGAAGGAAAATGAATTTGCACAGGATTCGGACGGCATATCCATGGTCAAGTGGTTTACAATCGAGAAGAGCCTTTCGGTGTTTAGCTTCCACCGTTTCGGTATCGGCTACGATAACGGGCGGCTTAGCTTTTTGCTGGATGCATCCTTGCAAACATCTCCCATTTCCATGAATTTGATGGGGCTGGGAGTGGGGATGAACATTAACAACCCGCGGGATATCGCATTCCGGCTGGACGGGCTGGGTGTCGGTTATAAGTCGGAGGCCGTTTCCATTTCCGGTGAGTTCGCAAATATGTCCACGAAGGAAAAGGAAACATACGCCGGTTCGCTGATGATTAAGATCAAGGATTTCTCGTTGTTCGCGTTCGGGCTGTACGAGGCTACTGAGGAATACTCCGCGTTGATGGCGTACGCGCTGCTGGGGCTGCCGATTGGCGGGCCGCCCATCTTCTTTGTGACGGGACTGGCGGCGGGGTTCGGATACAATGAGAAGCTGCCCGCCCCGCCAATCGAGAAAGTGGCGGAATTCCCGCTGGTAGCCGCCGCAACCGGGAAACTGAACGAGAAAGGTATGGTCGCGGCGCTGTTAAAAGCTATTCAAATGTCGAAAGGGCAATATTTCCTTGCGGCGGGCGTTCGTTTTACATCGTTCAAGCTTATCAACTCATTCGCCCTGCTGCTGGTGTCATTGGGGAACGAGCCGGAGTACAGCCTGCTGGGCGTTTCAACACTGACCGTACCGTTCGATAAGACCGAGTCGCCTATTGCCCGCGCGGAGCTTCTGGTGAAGGCTTCGTACAGGCCGTCCGCCGGGTTGTTTGCTATCCAGGCGCAGCTGTCCTCCGATTCCTACATCCTTTCTAAGGAATGTACGCTGACCGGAGGGTTCGCCTTCTTCACCTGGTTCTCCGGCAACCACAAGGGCGATTTTGTACTGACCCTCGGCGGCTACAGCGATACATATACAAAACCTCCCCACTACCCCGCCGTACCCCGCGTCGGCTTCCGCTGGAGGGTCAGCAATAACATAACCATCTCCGGCGAGGCCTACTTCGCACTTACACCGAGGATGCTGATGGCGGGCGGCAAGCTTGAGGCCGTTTACCAAAGCGGCAATCTCAAAGCCTGGTTCATAGCCAAGGCGTACTTTGAGATAAGGTGGAAGCCCTTGTGGTACGAGGCCGGTATCAGCGTGCGGCTGGGCGCGTCTTACAGGGTTTCGATATTCGGCTTTAAAAAGACGTTCTCACTGGAGATCGGGGCCTCACTCAGGGTATGGGGGCCGGAGTTCTCCGGGAAGGTGAGCATAAGCTGGTTCATTATTTCATTCACAATCTACTTCGGCGCAAACGCGAATAAGCCCGCCGAAACAATCGACTGGGATACGTTCTGTTCCTCCTTTCTGCCGCAGGATAATACAGCCAACGCGGGATATACGGCGTGTACCGTCAATGTGTCGTCCGGGCAGATTGGGATTATCAAGCTGGATGATAACGATACGCCCGCCGTACGCCCGGATGAGCTGGTTATTACCGTCAGTTCATGTGTTCCGGCGGCAGAGATCACCGTCAACGGCTGTGGTCCGTTGACCGGAAGCGCGGCGGGAATATTACCCATGGGCGCATCCGCTATGAAGTCGGATATTACCGTCCTATTTATCAGCAATAGAATTGATATTGTAACCGCCGAATACGAGGAGATACTCGATAATGTCCCCGCCGCGCTCTGGGGTAATGATCCAAGTTCCGGCAATACGTTGGTAAAGGGCGCGCTGACCGGTGTACGCGTGAGCCCCAAAAGAACTGAGGCCGACAAGATATTCCCGGAGGCAAGCGACATTAATATCGAAAAGCTGGGTGAATTGGCGAAAATAGAACGTTCGTATAATTGGGCGTCCGCTCCCGTAATTAATAACCCATACAAGCAGGAGAAGGCACTTGACCGCTTCTGCATGACTGCAATGGATGCTAAGATTATAAAAAACAGGGACAGTCTGTTGGAAAGCTGGCACGGCGAGGGTTTGCTCTCCGGCTTGCCCGGTGCGGTTGATATAACCGATCTAGCCAAGCATGGCAAAAACCTGTTTGACGCGGATATCTTCTTGGGGGTGGTAGTATGAGCAGTTCCGAAAATTTCCGGCTTATGCCGGTGTTTAAACCAAGCCTTACCGAAGGCGAGTATACGATCATCGCCAATCAAAAGGTGACGGATCCCGTATCCCATGAGTTCCCCGAAGCCCGAGCCACAGTGTACGTAGGGACAAAGCATTTCTCGATACCGTCGGATGAAGTGCACAGCGTTTACCCGCCGCCGGATCAGGCCGGGGATTACGCCGATGTTCTGCCGCACATCGTGTTCAACAAGGCTACGCTGCCATGGGAACGTAAAATTAAGAACGACGTGCCGTGGATAGTCCTGCTCTGCCTTAACAAGGAGGAGATAGCCGATGTAAAGGACATAACAGCCGCTGAACTGTGCGATCCCACGAAAAGGGAGGGTAACGTTTTCTTTCCCTTGAACTCGCTGCCGCCCCTTGCGGGGGAAAGCGCGGACAGCGTGGTTTCGGTCATCGACATACCCAGGCGGGTATATAAGGACTTGTTCCCCATGCCGGAGGAAGCGCAATTCCTGGCCCATGTTAAAACCGTGAGCGCCGTGGACAAGGACGACAACCACATAACTCACGACGGGCAGTATTCCACTGTTTTCGCCAACCGTTTCGTACCCACCGGAGCCGAGACGCAATTAAACGAAATCCATGCCGTATCAATTGAGGGTTACACCGACTATTTTCCCGGCATGGCAAAGGAATCCGTTTTAGACGCATACGAAATGCTAAGGTTCATTTCACTGTACCGCTGGAATGCGCCCTCTCAGGGCGGCGCGCCTGTGGGGTTCAGGGATGTGTTCGGTGAAATGGATGTCGCGCCGCTGGCTTTGGAGCCGTCAAAAACGGCGGGTGATCCGGTGAAGCATATGCTGGGGCGCGGCGAACTCCCGCGTATACACAAGACACGCAGCGGTGAGGTTACGGCGTCCGTTTACCGGGGGCCGCTGGTGCCGCATAATTCGGCGAAGGAAATAGATCCCGGTAATATCCCGCCTTACGAATCCCCCACCGCCGACCATAAAGTCATATATGACTGCGAAAAAGGTGTGTTTAACACGGCTTACGCCGCCGCATGGCAGATAGGCCGCCTTGCCATGCTGAACGATAAAGCGCTATCCCATATACTGCTCCGGTGGCGGCAAGGCAACAGGAAAGCCCACGCCGGCAAGCGTTTAAACGAAATGCTGCGGAACAGGCTGTCGGAGTTTACGGAGCAGGAGGGCTTTTTGGAATATATTGCCCGCGAGCTTGCCGGGAAGATCATCGAAGACGGGTGCATTGCGCCGCTTGCGTCAGACGGGAGGGATATCGATGCAAAGCTGGATTAATTTGCCGGATAACGATACATACGTATTTGACAGCGAAATATGGAATCCGAACCTGCTGCCGCTGACCATGCAGGATTGGCTGGGCGAGCTGGCTCTGCTAAGGAGTTTGCCATTCTGTTATCTTGTGCCGGACGAACGGCTGCTGCCCCCGGAATCCATGCGTTTCTTCTTTTTGGACAGGCCGTGGATCGACGCGATGGTAAACGGCGCGGTCAGCGTTGGGCGTGTATCTGAGAACGACGCGCGGACGGACGGGCATTTGGCGGCCGGCAATCTTGATGTGGCTTTCTCAGCGGTAAGGGGCTACCGACCGTCCCGTATGCATAAGAACCATTTGAAAAAACTGCCGGAAAGCCGGACATTCCGCAATACGGTATTATCAATAACCGGGTTTTTATTGCGTTCAAGAATTGTACGGTTTATGAACGGGCTGGAAGTGCAGGGCTTTGCCAAGGATGCCTCCGGTGAGGATGTGCCGGCGGATCTCATGCGTATGGAGCCTCTGAGCAACGACATCCTCCTTTGCCTGTTTGACGGTGAAGTCTCCCGTGTACGGATAAAAGAGCCGGTCGAGGGGATGCGGTTCGGCGGCAAACGGCATGAAAACGGGGAGCGGTATATTCTGGCGAGAGATATAAAAGAGCCTAAGGTGGGCGAAGTCTTGGGCGAGATACCGCTGAAGGTTTCGGGCAGCGGGCGGCTGGATATCGCGGACTTAAAAGAAAAGCTGTCGGCAAAGCTCATGGATGCGGATTTAAACTCCGCTCATATGGCTTTCGAGCTGTTGGCGGCGCCCGAGATATTCGAGGTCACAAGAAAGGGAGGGACGGCTTTTGAACGCTCTATTCGTACCGATTGACGTAGAGGCGCATGTAACAAACCGCGAAAACCCCGACCACAAGAGGATAGCGGAACTGACCCCCAATTTCGCGGAGCTGTATTACGAAACGCTGGGCGGGAAGGTGGAGCGGCAGCCGTTTGACATCGGGCGGGTGCTTGAGGCCGGCGTCCATCTGCATTTTATTCTCCCAGACGCCCTGACGCAGGGCGACGAGGAGAACGGGTACAGGCATATCCCCAACCGCTGGCTTGTGACGCGTATCGTGTCGGGCAAGACATTCCGGGTTAAATGTTTTGTTGTGGAAAGCGATTACCTTGGCTCATCAAGCAAGGAGGGTGTGCCGGTGCCGCTTTTCGGCGGGGAAGAAGTGTACGAAGACCCCCCATACGGCTACCTGGGACGGCAATATCCCCTTGGGAGCCAGCCCAAACCCGGACGGGTGTACGGCGGCTTAACCGCGCTGGGCTACGGGGATCCGGCATTCTCAGCTTATTACCCCGGTTGCCGTTCGGTGCTGGGGTTATATGACGACCTTGCAGATGCCCCGTCCGAATGCGCGCTTACCTATACGGTCGCCGGGTGGTACGAGGGCGGCGCGGTTGTCCCTTTACGCAACGCCACGGAGGATACTTTCGCCGGGATACTGGACGCGCTGGCTTGGGACGCGGGGAAAAGCAAGGTAAAGAACGAAACGATATGCCACGGTATTGTAACGGGCATAGAATGGAAGGGTAAGGCTTCCCCATATCCCTCCGGGGAGCCGAAGGGGTTGGTGGAGGTCGCTGTCGGCAACACATCGGATGAAGCGCTGGCTGCGCTGATTGCCGCGAAGGCAGGCGGCTCCGGCGCGGAAGCGTTGGAACGCTTCCTGTTGGCGCTGCAATATGACCTGTTAAACGAGTTCACCGACGTGGATAAAGGCCCGGCGTACGTGCAGGACTCTATACACCGCAACGCGTTCACGGAAGCCGACGGCGGTCTGCGCTGGATTATCCGCCGTACCGACAAGCCCGGGGACGTACAACTGCCCAAAGGTATAGGAGTGCCGCTGGATATGCTGAACCGGAAACAGCGGGTTCTGGACGCTTTGCAAGCGGAGCGGCTCTTCTGGCTGGGGAAGATGCACACGACCTGGTACGGTTACATGCTATGCCACGAGGAGGGCAGGCCCGGCAAGGAAGCTCCCTCCATTGAGGCGTTTACGGACGAGATTACAAGACTGGCAAGCATAGCAGACGATATCACGGATGAATCCGAGATTTTAAATGGTGAAATCTCGTTCATATCAGATGAAATAAACAAGAAAATCGATAAGGATAAGGCCAAGGGCTTTTATATTTTAGAAGCCGAACCGCGCGAGCGGTTCTACGCGCCGAACGACCCTGTGGTGCTGCTGGCCGGAGACGGCGTAGGCAGAGGGTTTCTCTTCGGCGAGGATTCCCGGTACGATCCGGTGAACGGGCGCCTGAAATGCCGGGATACCTTAGTACACGGCATATCCGGGAAAACTGGCGGCAAAGAAGTTATTATTACCATAAATGAGATATTGGGCTTTTTCGCCGATTTGCCGGATAAGGCTTCACAATTCCTATGGCTCAGCGGGCTTCTGTGTGAAACGGCCTGCCTCGCGCCGTCATTATCCGTTGAAATAGCCAACACCTATAATCTCGCGTATGTAAAACCCGTAGGGGACATCCCCTGCCCCATAGCCGTAAATCCCTGGTCACAGCCATGGAACACGCTGTTTTTCTCATGGGAGATACAATACCGCGCAACCCGCACAGACAGCGGCGATGACAACACCATGAAAAATTGGGCGCAGGGTGAGATTGATTACTCATACAAGGGAGGATTGCCAACCGCGTTCCATAGGTACGGGGGCAACTCCGTCCTGACGCCTCACTCGGCAAAGCTGCTGTCAGACCGGCTAACCAAATACGCCGGAACCGTAACCGACCCGGAAATGAAGAAAACATTGGACATGCTGGCGGGTATTATAAAAGACTTAAAGGTACTCTCACAGTCCTTCGGCGGTCAACGGGAGTGGCTTCTGTCCCGCCGCCACGCCATGGAGCTGCCCCGGCTTCCTTTCAAGGGTGATAGCTTAACGGAGCTGGTTAACCGATACCTAAGCATCCCCGCTGGCCCGGATTGCCTGACGCCCGCGCCGGATTTCCCGTTCTTCCCGGTACGGGGCGGGTTCGTTAACATAGGCGAAATGGTTTCAGTGAATACGTTCGGCGGGCGGCAGCTTTTAGGTACTGCGGTCAACAATGTCTATGTGTCCGAAATGCTGAGGGCGGATATACCCGGGAACATAGCCCAATTACCGCCGCGTTTTACGCAGTTCGCACGGTTGGGATTTTCGTGGCTGTCCGTCATGAACGAAACTGTTGAATCCAACGCCGACCCCGACACCACGCCCGTTTGCGGCTTTATCATCCCCAACATATTGAACAAGGGGCTGATGGTTTATGATATGGACGGCTCTTTCAAGGGTACGCTGAAGCTCGCCTATGAAGGCGAGAAGACCGTAGCCCGCTGGGTGAGCGCGCCCAGCCGGAAACTCCGCGTTTTTGAGGACGAAGAATTTTCAAACCGTCATTTGCGTGATTTTATCGCGGGTATCCTTTCGCACAATAAGGAGGGCGGCGCATTTCAAGCTTTTCTGGCGGCGTTGGATCAGCGGCTTGATTCATCCATCAACGAAAGCGACGTATATGGGGAGCCGCTCTCAGCCATTTGGGGCAGAACATTGGTTCTGGCCCGCGCCAGCTTGAATTTGGAACTGATGACCCCGCCTGAATACAGTATGTCCTATAATGACCTAGGGGCGAACCATACAGGCGGCTTCGAGAAAATACGCTTCAATACGCTGATTGGGGACGCGGCGCGCGTTAGGGATTCCCTCGCCGGGTATTTCGCGCAGAAAACAGGGACGGCGGAGGATTACAAGACATTCTGTCCCGCCGCCAGTTCCGTACCCACGAAATACAGCTCCGCTTATGTAGATTATAAAAAACAAAACACCCTTTCCGCAAGTGACAAGGAAGCATCTGTATTCACCATGCTGATGGAACCGGGGGCAAGTTTTGTGATGCGCACGGGGATTCTTCCGGTAAAAACGGCCCTG
>WRAC01000028.1 GCA_009780415.1 Defluviitaleaceae bacterium
CGAGGAAATCGTTCATCCAGCCCATATTCCATTTAAGGTTAAAACCCAGGCCGCCCTGATCCAGCGGGCGGGAAACGCCCTTCCAGGCCGTGGATTCCTCGGCGATCATCAGGACATTGGGATTGCGTTCCAGTGTGATTGAATTTAAATGCTTGATAAACTCAACGGCTTCAAGGTTTATATCGCCGCCGTAACGGTTGGGCATATAATGCCCATGACGTTTGCCGAAGCTGAGGTATAAAAGCGACGCGACCGCGTCTACGCGCAAACCATCGATATGGTATTTTTCAAGCCAGAACAGGGCGTTCGCTATAAGGAAATTTTTAACCTCGTTGCGCCCGTAGTTGAAGATAAGGGTGCCCCAGTCGGGATGTTCGCCAAGGCGCGTGTCCTCATGCTCAAAAAGCGCGGTGCCGTCGAAACGGGCAAGGCCGTGCGCGTCGCGCGGGAAATGCGCGGGAACCCAGTCCAATATGACGCCAATGCCATTTTTGTGCATGGTGTCCACGAAATACATGAAGTCGTGGGGATTGCCGAAGCGGCTGGTCGGGGCGTAATAGCCTGTTACCTGATAGCCCCAGGAGCCGTCGAAGGGATATTCGGATACGGGCATAAGCTCGACATGGGTGTAGTGCATGTCCTTCATATATGCGGCTAGGTCGTCCGCAATGGAGCGGTAAGTGAGGAGACCGCCCTCGGGCGTGCGCTTCCATGAGCCCAAGTGCAGCTCATAAATATTTATCGGCCCGTCAAGGGGGTTGTTTGACTTGCGGTGATCCATCCAATCATTATCACCCCACTCGTAGCCCTCAATATCGAAAACCAGGCTGTTCGTCGAAGGACGCAGCTCGCAGAACCGCGCGTAGGGATCGCTTTTCATGGAAAGGCTGCCGCTTGAATTTATCAGCTCAAACTTGTATCTGTCATATCGCTGCAAGCCGGGAATAAAAATCTCCCATACGCCGGATTTTTTCAAAAGGCGCATCATGTGCCGTCTGCCGTCCCAATTGTTAAAATCGCCCACAACGCTTACGCGGCGGGCATTCGGCGCCCAGCAAGCGAACAGCACTCCGGCAACCCCGTCCACAGTCATGGGTATCGCGCCCAGCTTTTCGTAAACCTCGTAATGCGTACCCTGAGCTAATAAATACAGATCATAGTCCGATATAACGGGCATGAAGGAATATGGGTCGTAGGCGGTCCACAGCGCCCCTTCCGTTTCAATGCGCAGCTTGTACCGGAACCATTTTGTGCGGCTTGAAATGATTGACTCGAACAGCCCGTCCGTGTGTATTTTTTTTAACTCATATGAAAAATCGGCGTCCTCCGGGTCAAGAAGCGTGATTTTAACGGCTCCCGGTATGAAAACACGCGCAACCAGCGCGGTGCGCTCGTCAAGGGCTTTCTCGTCCAGCACGGTTTCGTGCATACCCAGTATATGGTGGGGATCGCTTAACGCCGCGCTGAAGAGCGCTTGTAATTCGCCGATATTAGCGGTTGAGAACATATTTTATACCCTCGATAAATATTCACCCGTCCTGGTGTCTATTTTAAGTTTATTGCCGACTTCCACAAACAAAGGAACCTGGACGACGGCGCCGGTCTCGACGGTTGCGGGTTTGGTTACGCCGGTGGCGGTATCGCCGCGGTGGCCCGGTTCTGTCGAGGTTACCTCAAGCTCGACAAACAAGGGCGGCTCAATACCGAAAATCTTGTTATTATATGACATCGTTTTAACCGTGTCGTTTTCGCGTATAAACTTCAAGGCGTCGCCCACATCGTCCGCGTTCATCGTGACCTGCTCATAGGTTTCCAGATCCATAAAATGGAACAGTTCGCCGTCGTTATAAGAATACTGCATATCCTTGCGCTCGATATGGGCGCGCTGCATACGCTCGGTGGGGCGGAATGTGCGCTCCAAAACGTTGCCGGTTATGATATTCTTCAGCTTCGAACGGACAAACGCCGCGCCCTTGCCGGGCTTAACATGCTGGAAATCGATGATGGTAAAAATATCCCCGTCAAATTCAATTGTTATGCCGTTTCTGAATTCACCTGCGGAAATCATTATTATTCCTCCGTTATGTTAAGATTAATGCCTGGGGTTGTCCTTTATTAATTTTACGCCGACAGCAAGCTTTGACATAACGTCAACGCCGAACTGCTGGTGCAAGGTGCTTAGCTTTGAATAAACCTCGTTTGAAACGATGTACTTTGGAGGCAGGTTATTCAACGCGTACGCCGCGATATCATTCCTGCATTTCTCGCATGTGCAGCAGTCAAAGTTCTTTAATACGGTGTCGATCATGTCAAACACAATCGTTTCCATGTAATTCCTGACATGCATGAAATAACCCCCTTAATTTATTCGCATCTAGCATCATTATATAGTCATTCCGCTATTTTTTCAAACGTTTTCTGATATATTTAACAATCCAGCGCTCCGGTATGCGTTTCAGCGCAACCATCCAGGGGTCGTTTGCGGTGACGGGTTTAACCAGCGCCGTATATGTACCGGAACGCTTTCCGCAGATAACGTCCGTAAACACCTGATCACCAATCAGGGCGATGCTTGCGGCGGGAACATCCATCAGCTCCGCCGCCCGCCAAACCGCCTTTCTTGAGGGCTTGCCCGATTTATGGACCGCGGGGAAGCCCAGGGTTTGGTTAAACGTCTCAATCCTCTCCCGGTTATTGTTTGAGACAAGGCAGAGTTTAAACCCCATTGCAGCCAGAGACAACAGGAAAGCCGCGGTAGCCTCGGACGGCACGGAAGCCTCGTAGCCCTCCAAGGTGTTGTCAACGTCAAATATAAGACCTTTTATACCGCGGGCAAGCAGTCCGCGGTAGTCTATATTTTTCACGGAATCCGCATATTCGTCCGGACAAAGACGGCTAAGCATCCGGCGTCAGTTCCTTAATCCCTGACTTGCCGGCGCGGATGCGGAGCAGGGTAATCAGTACAACGGCGCAGGCGAACACTACGCATGAAACAAACATGGATGCCGGAATTTGCGTATTCCACAGAAAAAGCTGATCCGTGCGCAGGTTTTCGATAAAGAAGCGCCCGAATGCGTAGGCGGCGGCGTAGATGAGCAACAACTCGCCGTAGAATTTCTTGTGTCCGCGGAAAAACCACAGGAAAATAAATATGCCGGTGTTTAACAGCATTTCGTATAAAAATGTTGGGTGAACCAGTACGACCACATCGCCGCCCACCGTATACGCGTTTTGCAACATTTCGTAGGTTACGGGGGCGCGTACGGTTTCAGCTGGGACGGATTGTAAAAACTCGATGCTTCTGCGCCCGTATTCCGCAGAAATGTTTTGAAGCCTTAGCTGCATTGCCAGCAACCCATCCGTATAGCCGCCGAAGGCTTCCTGATTTACAAGGTTCCCAAGCCTTCCTACTATTTGCCCCACCAGCAGCCCGAACACGGCTGTATCGCCTATCCGACCCGCCATTTCCGTCGTTTTTCCCTTTTTCGTTTTCCTTGCCTTAAAATATGAGTAGATAAACAACGTGGCGAAGGCGGAAATAATGCCGCCGTAAACACCCATCCCTCCGGACCGGAAGGCGAAGATACTTCCCCAGTTGTTACGGTATAAATCCATGTTGAAAACCACGTAATACATGCGCGTGAAAAACAGCGAAACCGGCACGGCAATAATGATAAAGTCCAAAAACAAATCGTTCGCTATACCGTTGCGTTTTGTGTTCCGAAACGCCGCCACCGCTCCCAGAAATATTCCAAGCGTAATAAATATTCCGTACCACATAACGTTAAACCCAAAAACCGAGAAAGCAACCCTGCTAAAACTCTGTATCTCAATCCCCAAATTCGGAAAAGCCACATCCGGCGCTCGCAAGTTTAACCACACCTTTTTTTATAGTATAAAAGCAGTATAACAGCCAGTATAACGGTTTTGGGATATTTAGTCAAGCAATACATACTATTACGGCTCCAATTCCAACCCCACCGGGCAATGGTCGCTCCCCCAAATATCCGGGTATATCGAAGCGGATTTTACATTAGGCATAAGCCTGTTCGAAACAAGGAAATAGTCAATGCGCCAGCCGATATTCCGTTCCCGCGCCTTTGCCATGTAAGACCACCATGTGTAAGCGTCCCGCGTTTCGGGGTGCAGAGAGCGGAATGCGTCCGTAAAACCGGATGCCAGTAAAACGGTCATTTTATCGCGTTCTTCATCCGTGAAGCCGGCGTTGCGCCGGTTTGAGCGGGGGTTTTTAATGTCGATTTCCTGATGGGCGACGTTCAAATCACCGCAGAGGATAACCGGCTTAACCGCGTCCAGGCCCTTCAGGTACGCCCGGAAATCATCTTCCCAGCGCATCCGGTAATCCAGCCGGGCAAGTTCCCGCTGGGAGTTTGGCGTATACGCGCAAACAAGGTAGAACTCTGGATATTCCAGCGTAATAAGGCGGCCTTCGTTGTCGTGGTCAGGCACTCCCATTCCCATAGCGCGCGACAGAGGCTCGGTTCTCGCGAACACCGCCGTTCCCGAGTATCCGCGTTTTACGGCGCTGTTCCATACCTCGGAGTATCCGTCAAGCCCGTGTTCCGCTTGGCCTTTCTCCATTTTAATCTCCTGAAGGCAGATAAAATCGGGGTCAAGTACCTTCATGCTTTCGGTAAATCCTTTGCCCAGGCAGGCGCGTAAGCCATTTACGTTCCATGAGATGAATTTCATTTGCTACCTCGCTTTATAAAGTTCTTCAACAACACTTTCATCTGTAAAGTTTAACCTCCCGGTTCCGGTTCCGATTGAGACCCCCGGCCTAACATATATGCCATGGAAATCTGAGCCGGCAGTTGCGACAAGCCCGATTTCAGCCGCCAGCGCGAGATAAAGGGCTGTTTGCTTTCTGGAGTGAGAGCTGTAATAGCACTCTATGCCCGCAAGCCCCGCCGCTTTTAGTTCGCGTACTATGCGTTCCAATCCGGCGGCGTCCTCATACAGCGTATACGGATGCGCCAGTACGGCCGCGCCTCCCGCGCCGCGTATGAGGTCTATACATTCGCCCGCGCTGTATTTCGGGCTGTCGATTAGTTTAAACTCGCCGTTGCTTAGATATTTGCGGAATCCGTCTGCGAAATCAGTAATGTAGCCGGCTTCGATCAGAGCCTTGGCGAAATGCGTACGCGACAGGCGGCTATGCGCGGCGTGCCGGTAAACGCTTTCCTCCGTTATGTTAACGCCTTTGCCCCAAAGGTATTTGAAAATCCGTTCGGCGCGTTCTTCGCGTTCTTCCCCGAAACCGTTGCTGGCGGCTATAAGCTTAGGGTTATCTATATCAATGAAATAACCCAGTATATGCAGTTCATTGTGATGATCAGTGCTTAACTCTATCCCCGGAATAAGCGTTATTCCGGCGCGTCCGGCAGCCTCAAGGCCTTCGCGCACCCCGGCTGTGGTATCATGGTCCGTTATGCTGAGGATACGGACACCTGTTTCGGCGGCTATATTTACGGTTTCAGCCGGGGAAAACTGCCCGTCGGATACATTTGTGTGGACGTGGAGATCAATCACCGCGTTTCCCTCCCGTTAACGCAATAAAGGCGTAAATCATCAGCGGATAAACCGGGAACGCGTAGCGCGCCTGACCTTCCGAAATAAATATTACAACCACAAAAAACACAAAAAACACAAAGAAAAATACAGAGGAAACATCCGCCGCGTTTATGGGAATAAATCCCTTTAAAAAAGGTTTTATTTGCATAAAAGCGAAAACAAAGGATACAGCCGAAAAAACGGCGAGGATTATGCCCAGGGCGGCCTCTACAGCGTTCTTGTCACGTTCCGAGCCATAATCCACGGCATTCATCGCCCATTGCGGCAAATCGTCCCCGCCGCCGAAAAATGTGGTGTGGACGCGCAGGAACCCCAATTTAAGGAATTCGAACGGATTCTGGCGCATCCATCTGCCGGACGCCTCGTTTAGCAAGGGTTCGAGCATATAGGCGGCTTTCACCCCAGCCTCCCCGGCATCTTCCAGATGCGCGGCGATATCGGCGGCTTCCGGCTTGCCCTCCGCGGCGGCTGTAAGATCCATCCACAGCCCGTTTGCGTTATGATCGTTATTGTTTATATAACGTACATACCCGGCATTGTAGGAAACGGGGATAAATCGCCCGAACATGCGCCAGTTGCGCACCATCCACGGCGAAACAGTCAACAGTGCCGCAAACGCCACAACAGCGGCAAAAATCGCGGTCTGCTTCAGTTTTTTCGATTGGAACCAGAAAACCAGCGCAAGCGCCGCCGGAAACACCAGCATAAACGGTTTCGTAAGCGCGGCAAGGCCCGTCAAAATACCGACAACCGCATACCAAGCAATACCTGTGCGGCTTAAATGCAGATAAAAAATCAGCATAAGCAAAAAAACGAACAGCACTTCCGTTCCCAATACATTTACATACGCGATATTGGCGGGTAAAAACGCCGTGATTGCAACGGCGGCGGCGGTTTTGCCCTTGCTTTTGAAAAGCTTGGAGTAAACGCGTTCGCTTAGGATTAACGTAAGGGATGAGAGGATGATGTTTAGAACCTTGGCGGCAATCTCGCTGTCCGTAAGGGTTATACGGAAGAAAAACCCCAAAACGTAGGGATAAAGCGGCCCCTGCCACGCAACTGGTATACCGTTCAACGTATGGCCCAAGCCATTGTTGATATTCCGTGCCAACTCCAGATATGTGGCGAAGTCGTAAAGCTGCTCCGTCGGCATAAAAAGCGCGAAAAGTATGCGCAGCAACGCTCCCGCCGCAATTATCCCCGCCAATACGCAATTATAAGGGGTTAATATTTTTCTATGCATTATGATGTAAAACGTTCCCTGTACCGGCGTAAAATGGTTAAAAGCGGCAGAGCGATAACGGACGAGGCCACAATCTGCACCACATCGCCCGGGATGGATAGGAGCGGGCTTATCGGGTTGCCGTAAAGGATCCACTCGGCGATGTAATAACCCGCGATCTGCACCGCGCCGCCGACCGCTATCGCGGCGATATTAATCCAAATATTCTTGCCCTGGCCTTTTTCCGCTATCGTGCCTATGACATACCCCATAACCCCTCTTATGACGAAGGTAAACGGCGCCCAGATTACAAGGCCGAGCGGCGACAACAGGTTAAACAGGCTCATACCGAAGGCCCCGGCGATTGCGCCCTTCTTTTTGTCGAAAACGATGGCGGCTATGAACAGGCTGACATTTCCAAGGTGCATCAGCCCGCCGTCGTGTATGGAAAAGGGCAGGGGTATGCTGATAAACATGGTGGTTGAGAATACCAGCGTTATCAATACGCCCGTAATGGCGATGTCCCTGACCTTGATTTTCTGCGCTTTTAACATTTCCGCACCCCTTTGGCATAATTTTTCCAAAAGATATTATACCATAGTCATATCCATTTTTCCACTAATGAAATAAATATTTAAGAGTGTTATACTCGGATTAAACGAAAATGCTGTTTAGGGGTGAATATAGATATGAGTAAAAGGAAAAAAGTGTACATACTAGCCATTTGCGCCGGATTTGCGCTGTTTGCTGTTTTGATGGCAACCGGATTGCTGGAGGACGGAAGCAAACCGGCATACATAAGTTACAGCGAATTTATGGGTATGGCGGAGGACGGCGCGGTCACAGGGGTTACCTTGAGGGACGGCGCGCGCTTTGAGTTTACCGACGCGGAAGGCGCCGTTTGGGAAACCGACAATCCGCGCAACCCGCTTTTTAAGGAAGCGCTTCTGACCATGGGCATAGCGGTTGAGGAGGACAAAAGTTCGAGCGATTTGATGTCAACCGTCGTGACGCTTTTGTTTTTCGGATTTATATTCTTTTTCGCCATACGCATGATGAACAGAAACGGCGGAAACAAGGTTATGGCGATGGATGTGAAGGACGCGGCGGAATCGGGCGGGACGGGAATCGGCTTCGACGATATCGCCGGGAACGAGGAAGCCAAGGACAGCGTTACCGACGTTGTGGATTACATAAAGGACCCCGGCAAATTCGCGCGGTACGGGGCGCGGATGCCGCGCGGCGTTATCTTTTACGGCCCGCCGGGTACGGGCAAAACCCTGATGGCAAAGGCCGTTGCGGGTGAGGCGGGCGTTAAATTCTTCGCGGTCAGCGGTTCGGATTTTGTGCAGATGTATGTCGGCGTGGGCGCGTCGCGTGTGCGGGCGCTGTTTAAGAAGGCCCGCGAATCAGGGCGCGCGGTGATTTTTATTGACGAAATAGACGCACTGGCGAAAAAACGCGCCGCCGTACCGTCTGGCGGAACCGACGAGCGTGATCAGACGCTTAACGCGCTTCTGACCGAAATGTCCGGTTTCACGGCAAACGACGGTATTGTGGTAATAGCGGCGACAAACAGGCTGGATACTCTGGATGAAGCCCTCCTGCGCCCGGGGCGCTTTGACAGGCAGGTGGAGATTGGTTTGCCTGACCTGAACAGCCGCGAACGCATCCTCCGCTTACACAGCAAAAACAAGCCCCTTGCCGACACCATCGACATCCCCGGGCTGGCGAGGCAAACCGTATATTTCAGCGGCGCGATGCTTGAGAACCTGATGAACGAAGCCGCGATAACGGCGGCGCGCAAAGGGCAGGGGCAAATCTGCGGCGAGGATGTGGACGAGGCGTATTATTCAATCGTCGCGGGCAAGGCGAAGAAAGACCGCAGCGCCATCCGCGAAAACGAACGCCGCGTTACGGCTTACCATGAGGCGGGACATGCCTTGGCGGCGAAAATCCGCTGCCCGGAAAACACGGTCGCCAAGGTTACTATCATCCCCAGCACCCGCGGCGCGGGCGGCTTTTGCCTGAACATCCCGCCGGACAAATTGTTTTTCACAAAGACGGAGCTTGAGTCCCAGGTCATCGTTAGCCTTGCGGGACGCGCGGCGGAGGAATTGGTCTGCGGCTTTGACAACATAACCACCGGAGCTTCCGGCGACTTGATCCAGGCTTCGAACCTGACCCGTGACATAATCATAAAATACGGCATGAGCAAGTCCGCCGGCCTTGCCCCCGCAGACGAGGACGAGTGCCGGCGCGAGCAGGCCGGGTTGCTGGAACAGCTTTACGATGAGGCGAAGAATTTACTGGGCGCAAACGAGGAAGCGTTGAAACGCGTGGCGAACGCGCTATTGTTAAAGGAGACGATAAGCGAGGGGGAACTGGACGGGTTGGTCGCGGGGAGGTATTAGCAATAACCTCCCCGTTTTTTAATGTTATTTATACGGGTCAACTTCTACTTCGCCATTTTTATTTTCATAATCGGTCATACATTTTTGGAGAAAATATTCAAATTGGTTATTTATAGAACGAAATTCGATTTTTGCCAATGCTTTTATCTTTTCGTATAAATTTTCATCAATTCTTATTGTGTATTGGACTTTACTCATATAATCAGCTCCTATTCTTATTATATTTAAAATAAATATAAAATAACTATACATATATAAATCCAAAAAAGATGAAAAAGACTTGAAATATGTTTTTATTTGTTGTATGCTAAAATAAAAAGAGGTTAATCACATGGACAACAAAATTGGAACAAGGGTACGCGAATTGAGAATATCCCAAAATCTTACAATGCTTGAACTCAGCAAGCTAATTGATGTTTCCTACAGCTTTATGGGGCTTATTGAACGCAACCAACGAACCCCCGGCATTAAAAACATAGCCAAGCTTTGCGGAATTCTTAATGTTTCTTATGATTATTTGATAATTGGAAAGGAGACGAATTTTATAGTTGACAACCGGGATGCGTTATAATATAATCAATTATTGCTGATCGGAGTGAAGTAAGTGGAGCTGACGGTTGATGTCTCGCAGACTGTGCCGGGGGAAACGGTTTCCGTTAATGTAAAAGGCCCGGTCCGGCTGCCGGACGGTTTCAGCCACGGCAAAAAAGCGGCTGCGGCGGACGTAAGCTTTACGGGTTCGCTGTGCCGTGAAAGCGGTGTGTTCCAGACAGGCAGATTTATTATTGAGGGGAGCCTTACGGCTGAGATACCGGCGGTATGCGCCCTTTGCCTGAAGGATATACGCTGGACGGTGGATTGCGGTATCCGCGAATTTTATTCGCGTGAGCCGGGCGACATTGACGAATGGCCCGCGGCGGATAATATTTTGGATTTGACGCAGGCGTTTGCCGCGAATATCCTGACCGCGCTGCCGATGAAACTGGTTTGCTCCGAAGGCTGTAAAGGTCTTTGCCCCGCTTGCGGAAAAGACAGAAACAACGATAATTGTTCATGTAATGAGTAACGGAGGTTTTAGGAATGGGAGCTATATGCCCAAAAGGTAAACATTCGGCGTCAAGGCGCGACAAACGCCGCGCCCAGAGCTTTAGGATACCTAAAGTAACGCTTTCCAAATGCCCCAAGTGCGCGGCGCTGATGAAGCCGCACAGAGCGTGCAAGGCCTGCGGCGCTTACAATAACCGCGAAGTGCTGAACGTCGGTTAATAGCTTGCGTATGGCGGGGATCAACATAGCCGTGGACGCGATGGGCGGGGACAATGCCCCCGCCGCCGCCGTAAGCGGCTGTATCGCCGCGCTGGATGGGCGTGAGGGCTTTACCATAACCGTTGTGGGGCGAGAATACTCGATCCACAACGAGCTGCAGCGTTTAAAGCCCAGGGTAGATCATTTAAAGTCCGGCAGGCTTGTGATCCGCCATGCCGCCGAAGTCATAGCGACTGGCGACGCGCCTGTTTCAGCGATAAAAGAGAAAAAGAACTCGTCAATGGTCGTGTGCCTTCGCATGGTAAAGGAAGGCGTGGCACAGGCCGCCGTTTCCGCCGGTAATACCGGCGCGTTGTTAACGGGCGGCCTGCTTATAGTTGGGCGGGTAAAGGGTATCCTGCGCCCGGCTTTAGGCGTGCTTATGCCCGCGAACGGCGGCTTCGGCTATACCCTGCTGATTGACGCCGGGGCGAATATGGATTCAAGGCCGGCGTACCTTGCGCAATTCGCGCGTATGGGGTCGGTTTATGTGGAAAGCTTGTTTGACATCCCCTATCCGCGCGTCGGGTTGATTAACGTCGGGGTGGAAGCGGAGAAGGGAAACGCCCTGGTAAAGGAGGCGTTCGGGCTTTTGCACGCTTCCGGCCTTAACTTTATCGGCAACATGGAATCGCGCGAGCTGTCGCACAGCGGCGCGGATGTTGCCGTTTGCGACGGGTTTGTGGGCAATTTGCTGCTCAAACACACAGAGGGTATGGCAAAGGCCATGTTTTCCATAATTAGGAAAGAATTAAAAACCAATGTCATCACCAAAGCCGGCGCGCTTCTTTCCAAAAAAGCATTTACCAATATCAAAACGGTTTATGACCCGAGCGAGGTAGGCGGCGCGCCGTTTTTGGGGCTTACGGGCTTGATAATAAAAGCCCACGGGAATGCCGGGAAGCGGGCGTTTATGAACGCGGTGCTGAGAGCCGTGACCTATAACGCAAACGGCGCGCAGGAAAAGCTTATCAATTATTTTGCCAATCATGAGGGCGAACATGATGGAACTTGAAAAAATAAAGGAAATCGTTTCCGGGCTTATGTCGCGGGATGTATCCGAGGTAACTGAGCATACGCGTTTTTTTAAGGATTTGGGTATGGATTCGCTGGATGTGTTTCAATTGGTGGTTGAGGTTGAGGCGTATTTTGGCATCGATATCGCCGAGGGTGCCATAGAGCGGCTGGCAACGGTCGGGGATGCGGCGGAGCTTGTAAAGTCGCTGGCATAGTCTGTAAGGGAAAGATGGAAACGAACAGTGAATGAAAACGACAGAAACTGGGAAAAAGACGCGCTTGGGTATATGTTTAACGATGCGGAACTGCTGACTAACGCGCTTACCCATTCGTCATATATAAACGAGGGCACGGGCGGCAAGAAAGACCCCCCCGCCGGCTGCAACAATGAGCGGCTGGAGTTTCTGGGCGACGCGGTGCTGGAGCTTGTTATGTCCGAGCATATCTTCCTAACTTATCCAGAGCTTACCGAGGGTGAGATGACAAAACTGCGCGCCAGTATCGTCTGTGAGCCGACACTGTCAAAGGCGGCAAGGGCTTTAAACATGGGGCGCGCAATGCGCATGGGGCGCGGCGAGGAGCAGACCGGCGGCAGGGAGAGGGGCTCTATCCTGGCGGATTGCTTTGAGGCCGTTGCCGGGGCTGTCTTTTTGGACGGCGGATTTAAAAATGCGCGGGTATTTATAATCCAAAGCCTGAATGAACTGATTAAAGAGCGGCGCGAGAATTTTATGACGTCTGATTACAAAACTCATTTGCAGGAGCTGGTTCAACGCGACAGCAAGGAACCGCTTGAATACACCGTAATTGCCGAGGAGGGGCCGGCGCATGACCGGACTTTTGTGGTGGAGCTGGTTCACGCGGGAAGAAAGCTCTCAACCGGGCGCGGCAAGAGCAAGAAAGAAGCCGAGCAGAATTGCGCGAAGCAGGCTATTCCGTTTTTCCATAATTAAGCAAATATAAAGGGGATAAAGCTATAACCAAGTATGGCGAATGCCGCGCTAAGGGCGAAGCCCGCTATAACATCGCTGGGGTAGTGCGCCCCGGACGTAATGCGGCTGAGTCCGGTCAGAACAGCCAGAAAAAACGCCGCTGTGCCCAAAAACGTATTTATCATCAGGAAAGAGAAAGCGATTATGGATGCCGACGCGCTGTGGTTGGAAGGGAAAGAGTCACCGGTTTTACCGGTTTTTTTATTTTCCGGCGGCTTGACAAGGGGCAGAACCTGAAACGGGCGATTGCGTTTTACGAGCCTTCTGATCACCCAATTTGCGGCAAGCACGCAGGCCGGTACACACACATACGAAACCAGCGCGGGGGTATCGGTGAAGATAAGGTACAACGCGCCGGAATAGTAGATTAAAAAAAAGGCGGCTGTGGAGCATTTGTATATAAAACCCATAATACCGCCGAACCGCTTATTTCTTGCCGCGTATCCATAAAATGCCATAAATATACGTTTATCCATATCAAACCCTTATTTCAATGTATCAATAATGCCGGCCGCCTCGTTTACCGTCTCCCGGATCATGCGGATGGCGTCCTCAGCCGCTACCCTGCCGAACACACCCGTGTCGTTTTCATCCCTGGCCTTCTTAAACATAATTTCTAGCGCCTCGGCGTATTTTTTCAATCTGGTTAACGAAAGGTTTGCCGCAACACCCTTTATCGTGTGCAGCGTCATAACGGCTGCCTCAATATCCCCGCTTTCAAAGGCTTTTAACAATTCATCATCCCTGGGGTTAGTCATGAAAGTGCCAAGCAGCCTTGCGAACAACGGTTTTCTGTTGCCAACACGGGCAAGCCCCTCATCTAACGAAATTATCGGAAATTGGTTGAAATCGTCCATTTTCGGGCCTCCTTTGTTGATTTACATCTTTAAGTATATTATCGGCAAAAATCCAAAATCTAATTAACGCAAGTCCATTGGACTAGTTACCTTAACACAACCGCCTTAGTTCCCAGCACCTTCTTCAACCCGGCAATCAAATTTTCATCCCCCGCGTTCACCCAATAATTCTCCGAAACGCGCATACGCTGTCCTGTCCTTTCATCATAAACGACCACAGGCACGCCGCCCCTGTACCTGGACAGAATCTCCATAACATCGTTATATGGAGCGGTGGTTTCCTTCCCGAATTTAATCCATAGCTCACTTTGCCTTAGCTCGCCCTCATCTCTCTCAAGCAGCTTGATATCGTTGCACACAAGCTTCGCCGCCTCGCCTTCCCGGACGCCGGCCCTGCCAAAGGCCACAACCGCCGCGCCTGCCGTAAGCGCATGCTCATGCTGGCTGTACAGGTTAGGAAAGATTATCAGCTCCATCTCCCCGTACAAATCCTCAATTATAACAAAAGCCATAGCTTCATTCTTTTTTGTATACTTAACAACCTTGCGCGAGATTATGCCGCCCACAGCCGCCTTTGCGCCGTCTTTAACAAGCACGTCCCCGCCGTCCGCACCGTCTTCCTCCTGTACGGTAAAATCCAGGCTTGTGGCATTTATATATTTCTTAAAGAAACCCTCATACTCAAACGCGGGATGTCCGCTTACATAAATCCCCAGTACTTCCTTCTCACCCTGTAAAACCATACGCAGCGGATATTCGGGGATGCCGGGCAGCTCATCGGCATACATATCTGCCTCATCCTCAGGCATAACGTCGAAAAGGCTCATTTGCCCCGCCATTATGGCCTTGCGCTGGTGTCCCAGCCCGTTCATTATCATCTCGTAAACAAACAGGTACTGGCTGCGCAATCCGCCCAACGCGTCAAAGGCCCCGGCCTTGATCAAACTCTCGACGGCGCGTTTGTTAATATCCCCGGTGTCCATGCGCGAAACGAATTCCGTCAGGCTTCTAAAAGGCCCGCGCTTGGCGCGTTCGGCAACGATAGCCGTCACGGTCGGCCTGCCTACGTTCTTTATGGCGTTCAGGCCGAATAAAATCCCGTCACCGTCAGCCGTAAAATGCCCGAAACCGTTGTTTATATCCGGCGGGCGCACGGTAAGCCCCATTTTTTTACATTCCCCCACATACTCCGCTACCTTGCTTGTCCAATCCATCACGGAGGTCAGCAGCGCCGCCATATATTCAAGGGGATAGTAATACTTCAGCCACGCCGTTTGATATACCAAGAAAGCGTAAGCCGCCGCGTGGCCTTTGGGAAAGCCGTAACTGGCGAAGTCTTCCATTTCATTCCAAATGCGCTCCGCCGATTCTTTGGGTATGCCGTTTCGGATGCAGCCGGGTACATCGTCGCCAAATCCATAAATGAAATTATCTTTCTCCTTTGCCATAACGTCGGCTTTTTTCTTGCTCATTGCGCGGCGTATCAAATCGCCCCGGGCATAGGAATACCCCGCCAAGCCGCGCACGATTTGAATTACGTCCTCCTGATACACTATGCAGCCGTATGTCTCTTTTAAAATCGGTTCAAGGGCGGGGTGGGTGTAGCGGACTTCCGCCCCAGAATTCTTACTCCGGCAATATTTTGGTATAATGTCCATCGGCCCCGGACGGTACAACGCTATCCCGGCCATTATATCGTCAATACTCCCCGGCTTCAATTCCTTCATGAAACTTTTCATTCCCGTGCTTTCAAGCTGGAATACGCCCTCGGTTTTTGCCTGGGATATCGTCTCATAGACCTTTTGGTCGGTATAATCCAAATTTTCGAGCTCAATTCTTATTCCATGGCGGCGCTCTACCTCGAGTATGGTTTTTTGGATCACGGTAAGGTTCCTAAGCCCAAGGAAATCGAATTTCAACAGCCCTAATTCCTCTAATGTGTTCATGGGGTATTGGGTTGTTATAAGCCCGTCGTTCTGATGCAGGGGGATGTATTCGTCTATGGGTTTATCGCATATCAGCACGCCGGCGGCGTGGGTTGAGGCGTGGCGCGGCAAGCCTTCAAGCTTTCGCGCCATTTCAATCAAATACCGGATGGGCTGCTCATCTCCGACCATCTTCAACAAATCCGGGTTCATTTCAAGCGCCCGGTCAATGGTCATGCCGACGGAAAACGGAACCATCTTCGCGATAACGTCCACATCGCCGTACAGCATCCCCAAAGCGCGTCCCACATCGCGGATTACGGCCCGCGCCGCCATCGTCCCGAAGGTGATTATCTGTGCCGTATGATCCGCGCCGTAAGTGCGTGTCACATAGTCGATGACCTCACCGCGCCGTTCGTAGCAGAAGTCCATGTCAATGTCCGGCATGCTTATGCGCTCGGGGTTCAGGAAACGCTCGAACATTATGCCGAAACGGATAGGGTCAACGCCCGTTATCTTCAGCGCGTAGGTTACGATGCTGCCGCCGGAGGAACCGCGCCCCGGCCCCACATTTATGCCGTTTTCGCGGGCATGGCGTATTACGTCCCAGACAACGAGGAAATAATCAGCGTACCCCATCGTGTTGATTATACCAAGCTCGTAATCCAGCCTGTCCGTTATCTCCTGTGTGATTTCGGAATAGCGTGTTTTCAAGCCTTCCTCACACAGTTCGCGTAAATACCCATGCGGTGTCTTATCTGGCGGAAGGTTGTACTTGGGCAGCTTGTACTCGTGGAAGCGTATCTCAACATTGCAGCGCTCCGCGATTTTTACGGTGTTTTCCAGAGCTTCCGGCACATGGGCAAATAGCTTTTCCATCTCTTCCGGGGATTTTAAATAAAACTGATCCCCAAAATACGACATGCGGTCGGGGTCGTTTACGGTTTTGCCGGTTTGGATGCATAATAAAATTTCGTGTGCCGCCGCGTCGTCCGCCCCGATGTAATGCACGTCGTTTGAGCATACAAGCGGTATGCCCGTTTCGCGCGCAATACGCAAAAGTCCGTTGTTTACGCTTTTCTGTTCCTCCATGCCGTGATCCTGCAACTCCAGATAAAAATTCCCGCGCCCGAAGACCATTTCGTAAGCCTGCGCCATTTCCAGAGCTTTTTCATACATCCCGTCCTGTATATGCTTTGCCACCGGCCCGGAAAGGCAGGCGCTGAGGGCGATAAGCCCTTCTTTATACTTTTCCAGAAGTTCCAGGTCAACGCGCGGCTTATAGTAAAAACCGTCCCTGAACCCGCAGGAAACAAGCTTTATAAGATTGTGGTACCCAACCTCATTTTCCGCAAGCAGCACAAGATGGTAGAAAAAATTAGCTTTAGACGGATCCCTGTCCTGATGATGCGTAGCCGCCACGTAGACCTCGCAGCCCAAAACCGGCTTGATCCCGGCACTGCCGGCTTCCTTATAAAAATCTATGATACCGTACATCCCGCCGTGGTCGGTCAGCGCAAGGCAGCCCATCTCAAGCTGCGCCGCCTTTTTAACAAGCTCTTTAATCTTAGCCGAACCATCCAGCAGGCTGTATTCCGAGTGAACGTGTAGATGTACAAATTTCTTCTGCATATCAATCACCATGTTAAGTATATAATAAATTTAATTGAAATGAAAGGTTTTCATCTGGTATAATGTAATTCGGGGTGAAAATTGTGTATAAATATCTAAAATATGCCGCGATTCTTGTCTTAACGCTAAACATGCTGATAGGCTCAAGCTTCAGCGCCGCGGATTTTGCCAGGCCGACAAATGAGGAGTGGATTTACGGCGGAGGGCTGGTATCCTCACAGGTACGAAGGGTCAAGCTTTCCGCCGTGGGCGATTTGATGGTGCATTCAAGGCAGTCCGAGGATGCCCTGCGAAAAGGCGGAGGCGGAGGCGTCTACAATTATGATTATTCATTTTCATACATAAAAAGGCATTTCGCCCAGTCCGGTATAGTGGTTGGAAACCTTGAAACTGTGCTGAACAACGAGTTCCGGGATTTCCCGCTGTTCAGCGTAACGGACGAGTTTGCCCACGCCCTGAAAAACGCGGGGTTCACCATGCTTACAACCGCCAACAACCACAGCCTTGACCGGGGCTTGAACGGGCTTTTACGCACGTTAGACGTGCTGGATGAACTTGAGATAACCGCTTTCGGCACATACCGCACCCAGGAAGACCGCGACAACATCCTGATTGTCGAGGAAAACGGCATAACGTTCGCGTTCCTCAGCTATTCCTACAGCACCAACGGCATAGCGATTCCCGGCGGCAGGAATTACCTTATCAATTTGCTGGACGAATCGCTCTACACCGCCGATATAAGGCGCGCGAGGGCACTGAACCCCGATTTCATCATCGTTATGCCCCATTGGGGGCATGAATACGAAAGCCATGTGCGCCGGGATATTAGAAATATTGCGGCGAATATGTTCCGGGCCGGAGCCGATATCATTCTGGGGCACCATCCCCACGTTGTCCAGCCGGCCGAGTTTGTGACGGTTGTTGACGATGACGGCACGGAACGCACCGGATTCGTTGCGTATTCCATGGCGAACTTTATTTCCGGGCAGCGTACGACTCCAAGGGACGCGGGGGTTATCTTCAACCTGTATTTTGAGCGCGTGGGGAACGAAAAACCCACACTTGCCGCCGTTTCATACATTCCAACATGGGTAAAATGGCGGCAGGACGGCGTGTTCAACATTGCCGTAATGTCGGTTTACGATATTTTAACCGCCCATATGTGGGGCGGCGACACCGGGCTTTCTCAGGCCGACATCAACCGCGTGCGGAATGTGCAGGTGGAGACGACGCGGACAATTACCGGCACGGCGGTTCCTGTCGAATCCATCGCGCCGGAGTATTTTATCCGCAATGAATAATTTGAGGTAATTTAGCTAACGCGAAATATTGATTATGATTCTTTTTGGATTGCCAAAGAGAATCAAAAAACGTGGAGAACAAAATGTATAATCTTAACCTAGTAATATTAGCGGCGGGAATGGGCAGCAGGTTTGGCGGGCTGAAGCAGATACAGCCGGTTGACGGCAACGGCTGCTTTATTATCGATTATTCCGCCTATGACGCCATCCGCGCCGGGGCGGAGCATATTATCTTTGTGATAAAAAAAGAAACGGAACGGGATTTCCGTGAAACGATAGGGGCGCGTATTGAGAAGCATGTTAAAACAACATATGTTTATCAGGACGTAAATGATATACCGCCCGGGTTTTCCGTGCCGGAGGGGCGGACAAAGCCCTGGGGCACGGGTCATGCGGTAATGGCGGCGCGGAATGTCATAACGGGGCCTTTTGCTACGGTTAACGCCGATGATTTTTACGGGCGTGACGCTTATGCGGAAATGTTCGTTTCCCTCAAAAAGCTTGCGCCCGGCACTTGCGTTATGGCGGGTTACGAGCTTCGCAACACCCTGTCTGAAATGGGCAGCGTTTCGCGCGGTATATGCAGAACTGATAGCGAAGGCTTGCTGCTGTCTGTTGAGGAGCATCATAAGGTTCAGCGTCAAGGTGATGTTGCGTCTGCGGAAAATTCAGCCGGGGAAATGGTCGAATTGCCCTTGGACGCGCCGGCATCCCTTAATATGTGGGGCTTTGCGGCTGATATCTTTGCCGATTTCGCAATAGAGTTCGAGGAATTTATAAGGGAAATGAAAAACCCGGCAACCGATGAATTCTATCTGCCCTCCTTTGTCCAGCGGCAGATCGTAAAGAACCGCCTGGAAGCCCGCGTATGGCGAACAAAAGCCGAATGGCGCGGAATTACATATATAAAAGATTTGGATGAATTAATAAATAAAATTGCGGAATATAAACGAATGGGGTATTACCCGGAATCACTTTGGTGAATTACTCCGGGAACGCCCGTTTCCGGCGCCGGCCCGTATATCGGCTTTGCGATAAAGTCGCTGACAAGGCTTGCCGGACTCAATTTTTGAAAAGCCGATTTGGGCTATACCTTAAATGGCGTTAGTAATGGTAATCCTCTCTTCCTTTTATGACGCCGGAGCCATCCGCGCGGCCCCTGTTGCAACATACGCCCTTCTTCCATATACTTGTATTCTGGCGACTAAATCCTGCATCGCGGCTATGACGCTGCGCATGATGCGGTCATTCATCATTTGTCACATCTTAGTAAACCCGCTTTTATCCGCGCCGCAAAGGGGGCAGATAAAATCCTCCTTAAGATCATCCCACTTTGTACCGGGCGCGATCCCGTTGTCCGGATCCCCGGCGCCTTCATCGTAAATGTATCCGCAAAAGCATTCGTATTTCATGGCTTTCATCTCCTTTTTTATTTATTCATAACGGTACAAAGTCTTGAACGCCGTGTTTGCACAGGGGGCAAATAAAGTCCGCCGGCAAAGGGTTTTCTTCGTAAACATATCCGCAAATCTTACAAACGAAGCCTTTTTTTCGTGTTTGGTCGTTTGCGGCTTTGGCTTTATGTTGCTAAAATAGTATTGATAGGTTGCGCTTGGCTCGTTTGACACAATAAATGCCTGCGTGACGTCTGATATAAACATGGTATGCGTGCCTAAATTATAGGAATCGGAAATCTTTCCCGAAATCACGCAGTTTGTATGCTTTGGCACGTAGCGGATCCCGTTGGATGCGCGCTCATCCCAATCACACCCGGCGAATTTATCCGTGTCCCTGCCGCTGTGGAAGCCGAATTGCTTAAAGATATCAAAGGGGGCGCTTTCGGTCAGTACGGAGAGGTTAAATTCCCCTGTTTTAAGGATCATGTCGTGGGTTAAATTGGCTCTGTTCACGGTGACGGCTATCCTCAGAGGGGTGTCGGTTATCTGCGCGGCTGTGTTTATGATGCAGCCGTTGTCTTTGCCGCCGTCCTTGGCGGTAAGCACAAATAAGCCGTATGAAAATTTGAACATAGCGGAAATGTCTATGGAAACGGCTTCGGTTTCTTTACGGCTTTCCGCGCTTTTAAAATCAACGGCGATTGCGTCTGCCATTGATTCAAGCTCCGTTAATTGAGAGGTTTTCAAGCTTGATTTAATGCTTAACGTTTGTTCGATGATTCTTATGTTTTTACATTCCGACAGTTTATCCCGCATCAGCCCGCCGCTGGTTGCCGCCCATGAACCGTTTTCAATAATGGCGACTGTGCGGTTTTGGATGTTGTGGGAAACGAGGTCGGACAGCAGTCCTTCCATCGACACAAAAATCCCGGCGTTATATGTGGTGGACGCAAAGACGAGATGGCTCCATTTAAAAGCCGCAGCGACAATGTCGGAGGCGGGCGTGACGGATACGTCGTACATAACGGTTTTAATGCCTTTGCCGCGCAGCAGGAAGGCAAGAATCTCCGCCGCGTTCTCCGTATTGCCGTACACCGAGGCGTACGCTATCATAACGCCGTTTTCTTCAGGCTGATAGCCGCTCCACAACGCGTATTTCGATAGGATGCCGGAGAAACCGCCGCGCCAGACAAAGCCGTGAAGGGGACAGATTGTTTTGATATCAAGGGCCGAAGCCTTGTTTAAGAGCATCTGAACCTGCGTGCCATATTTGCCCGCAATATTCGCGTAGTAACGCCTGGCCTCGTCTAAATAATCCCTGTCCCAGTCCACCTCGTCGGCAAACAGCGCGCCGTTTAACGCGCCAAAGGTTCCGAATGCGTCCGCCGAAAAGAGTATCTTATCCGTCTCGTCGTAAGTGACCATAACCTCCGGCCAATGAACCATCGGCGCCATAATGAAACGAAGGGTATGCTTACCGGTATTTAACGCGTCGTTTTCCCTAACGATTTCAACCTCTGTCTCCATATTAAAAAACTGTTTGATAAACGCCAGCGTTTTGGCGTTGCATACAAGCCTGACCCCCGGGTATCTGAATATAATCTCACGCATAGCCGCGGAGTGGTCCGGCTCCATATGCTGTATTACAAGATAATCCAGCGGCCTGCCGTCCAGCGCGGCGGCGACATTCTCCAAAAACCTCTGCGTAACCGCGTTGTCCACGGTGTCAAACAACACGGTTTTTTCATCCAGTAAAATATAAGAATTATATGAAACGCCGTCCGGGACGGAATAAACACCCTCGAACATCGCCAGCCGCCGGTCATTTGCGCCGACCCATACCAAGTCATCGGTTATTTTCCTGATGCAGTGCATAGCATTCCTCCTATCCAAACATCTCTTTTACCTTCTCAACCAGCGTTCCGTCCAGATGATTTCTTTCAACAAGCCCGTCAATGATTGACCATACCTTTTCCGCCGGCAATTGCTCCCTGTAAGGCCGTTCCTCGGTAAGGGCCTGGTATACGTCGCAGATTGCCATTACCCGTTCTAATTCGGAAAGGCTTTCGCCGGGTAAACGATAGGGATATCCGGTTCCGTCAAGCCTTTCATGATGATTGGCGGCATAATTAACAATGTTTTCAAAACCGTCTATTTGTTCCAATATTTTTCGGGTGTAATAAGTGTGCTTGTTTATCTCAAACCGTTCCTCCGGGGTAAGCTTGCCCGGTTTATGCAGTATGTCGACGGATACGGACAGCTTGCCTATATCATGCAGCAGCCCGGCAATGTACATCTGTTCCTGCACCTCGCTGCCGTAACCTAAGCCCTTAGCCGCTTTGCGCGCCAGTTCCGCAATGCCGTGGGAGTGGTCAAAGGTAAAGGGGCTTTTACAGTCGATGATTCCGGCAAAGCAATGAGCAAATTTCTCCACATCCTCGCTGGAATACAGCGCGTTATCGTTTACAACCAATTTATTGGAAAGTATGTACTTTGTTTCATGGTTAAAGTAATCAAGCAAAAACGATTCTTTTTTGATAAGCCGGTTGAATGCGGTTTTAATGCTGTCCGAAAACAACGGCTGCACGTTATCCAGCCATTCCTGTACTTTTAAAAACAATTCCCGGTCAAACGCGCCGGCATGCTTGCCGAATTTGTCGTCAAAAGCGCTGGAAAAGCTAATAATCTGCGCTTCAAGCGGAATATTCCCGCCCGATAAACCCAATACCCCGGAGCCGTCGTAATATTCGTGATGGCAGTACACGTTTCTGGCTACACGCGCCGGCAGGGGCAGGCCGCTCAGCATCCTTTCGCCGTCTACGCAATGCTGTTTCATTTCGTATGAATTGCTGAGCGCAATGTCATGCAGCAGCGCGGTGTAATACAGCCAAAGGATGCCTTCACCGTCCATTCCCAGCTCCCTGCCGATAAGAACCGCCAGATAGGATGTGCTTTTTGAATGGGATAAATTATTTCTCCCCGCGATATCTAAGGCGTAGGACAGCCCGTATATTAGAGAGTGCCTGCTTATTTCCATATGTAGTCCCTTACGTCCGGTTAAAAATGCCGTTTTAACAAACCTTGGAAAGCCATGCCATGCCGCGCTTCGTCTTTGCACATTTCATGGACGGTATCGTGTATGGCGTCAAGGTTGAGCTGCTTCGCTTTGGCGGCGAGGTCTTTTTTGCCCTGCGTCGCGCCGTGTTCCGCCATTACGCGCATTTCGAGGTTTTTCTTGGTGGATACGTCAAGGACTTCGCCCAGAAGCTCGGCAAATTTCGCCGCGTGCTCGGCTTCCTCAAAGGCGATGCGCTTGTAAGCTTCGGCAACCTCGGGATACCCCTCCCGGTCCGCCTGGCGGCTCATGGCGAGGTACATACCCACCTCAGTGCATTCACCCAAAAAGTTCTGGCGCAGGCCTTCTATGATTTCTGGGTCAGCGTCCTTTGCCACACCTACCCTGTGTTCGTCGGCAAAAGCTAACGCACCGGACTGTTCTTGAAACTTAGATGCCGGCGCCTTGCATTGGGGGCATTTTTCCGGCGGCTCCGCGCCCTCGTGAACATAACCGCAGATTGTACAAATAAACTTTTTCATGATCGTCCTCCTTGTTCATTGTTGTTACTTTCATAGTATAATATATCACATCGGCTATGTCAATTTACTCAGGAGTTTTTAAACTGAGCTGCCTTGCGAAATAATAATACGAAACCGTCAATAATAACGCCGCCGCTGTCCAGCCGGATATGTCCGACAGATACACGCCCCATTCTCCCCATAACGGCGTTATAAAAATAACCGAGGAAATACGCGACACAAGCTCAAGAAAGCCTGACAGCATGGGGATGACGGTGTTGCCTATTCCCTGCAGGGCGGAGCGGTACAGGAACAGGAGGGAGAGAATGGGCAACCCCAGTGCCATAACCGTTAATTGCTGCGTCCCTACATCAAGGACAGCGTTTAAACGCCCGGGGTCACCAGTTATCAAGAGTCCCAGGATAAAACGCCCGAATATAAGCGTTATCGCCATTATTACCAGCGAGGATCCGAACATCAGCCGCATTCCGCAGACAACGCCCTGTTTTACGCGGCTTATGTTTTCAGCGCCGAAGTTTTGCGCCGCAAAGGTCGCCACTGAGGTTTCAAGAGCGCCCGCAATAATGAGCAATAGGCTGTACATCCGCTTTGCGGCGGCTATGCCCGCGACAAATTCAACACCGTAACGGTTTACATACCATTGGACAGCCAGCCCCCCCACCTCTATCACCGCGTTACGGAAGAAAAGCGGCAGGCCAAGGCGCAGCAAAGCCCGGGCGGACGGTATGTCTAAATTTTTATCGCAGCCTTTCATCAGGCCCGTTTTCCGCAGGGTAAAAACGCAGTAAGCACACGCCGCGGTTTGGGACAGCAGCGTTGCGGCGGCAACACCCGCGATTCCAAAGGGTATACATAAGGCGATGCTGAGCGCGATATTTAACACCATACCGATAACCATGGCCTTAAAAGGCGTCACGCTGTCTCCAAGTGCGCGCAGGGTCGCGCCCAGCATATTGTAGGCAAAAGTAATAACTATCCCGCCCAGCAGGATGCTCAGGTATAAAACCGCGCCCCGCATGAGCTGATCGGGAGTGCCAAGGAGCGACAGCATGGGAGCCGCACCAAACGCGCCGCCAATGCCCAATAGGACGCCGAAAGCCGCCGTTAAATAAACAGCGGCCGTAAATGCCTTACGCAAGCCGTCCGTATCCCCGGCGCCGAAGCGCTGCGCGAAAACCGTGCCAAAACCCTGGGTCAGGCCGATTACGGCGGCTAATGCAAGCCAATTGGCGCTGGCTGTCGCGCCGACGGAAGCAAAGGCGTCAACGCCCAGCATACGCCCCACAACCGCGCTGTCGGCTATAGTGAACATCAACTGCAGCACATTGGCGAACAGCAGCGGCGTTGCGAAATTAATCATCAGGCGCATGGGACGCCCTTTTGTCATATCCGTAATGTTAACCATTATTGGAATTTATTAAGATTCTCATCAAGAAGCGTTCGCAGCTCTTCGGTAACCCCTGCCAATTTTACCGCTTTAATATCCATTAATTTACAGCCTTTCTCAGCTGCTTCCTAAATTCCCAGGGCTCGTTTATTTTTGGCACGTCGTTTATCAAGCGTTTTGTGTAATCCGCTTTAGGGTTTAATATTACTTCGTCGGCGGTGCCGTGTTCTACGAATTTCCCGTGCTCCATGATGTATACGGAGTCTGATATATAGTAAGCAAGGCCGATGTCGTGGGTAATGAAGATGATCATCATGCCGGTTTCATCGCGCAGTTTGAGAAGCATGTCGAGGATGGTTGAGCGGGAGCACGCGTCAATCATGGAGGTCGGCTCGTCGGCCAGAAGGATTTTTGGTTTCAATAAAAAAATCCGCGCTATCATCAGCCGCTGCATTTGGCCGCCGGACAGTTCGAAGGGATATTTGTTTGTCATTTCTTCAAACTTCAAATTTACAAAGCCGCAGGCTTCGCTCATCAATTCCCTTTTCTTCTGGCGTGAAAGACGCCGGCCCCCCCGCATATTTATGCAGTCCAGCAATACCGTGTCTATTTTATTAAAGATATTAAAAGATGAAAAGGGGTCTTGGAAAATAGCCTGTATACCCCTCCAGTACTCCTTTTTTTTGTGGTGGGAACTTATATCCCGTTTCTTTCCCATAAAATATATATCGCCGCCCGTTACGCTTGTAAGCCCCAGCAGCATCTTAACCAGCGTCGTCTTGCCGCTGCCGGATTCGCCCACGATGGAGATAAGCTCGCCCATGTGGAATTTAAAATCCACATTGTTGACAGCGACGGTTTTTTTGTCCCCAAAGCCGAAAACCTTTGTAACGCCCGTCCCGCTTAAACAAAGCCCTGTATTCATGATTTCACTGTTCATTGGCATATTCCCCCCTTAATTCATGTTCGGGAATAATACAGCGGCACCCGCGCGCGCCTATATCGGCTAAAGTCAAACCGGGCGTTTGACAGCCGGGCCGCGCGTACTTGCAGCGTTCGCGGAAACGGCAGCCCTCGGGCGGTTTTTTCAGATTAGGCGGCGTACCCGGTATAGCCGCAAGCTTTACCTCGCGCGTGCCGCTTTCGGGAACCAGTACCGAACCCATCAGCCCCTTTGAATACGGGTGAACGGGATCAAAAATTAACTGCTCGGACGTGCCCTGCTCAACAATCTGCCCGGCATACATTACCATTATATCGTCGGTAACGTTGTAAAGAAGGGGCAGCTCGTGGGTTATGAAAATCATGGATTTTATGTATCCCAGTTCCATCAAGTCAAAAATCATCTTGATAACCATTTTTTGGCTGGTAACGTCAAGGGCGGAGGACGGCTCGTCGGCAATAAGCACCTTGGGCGACAATATCGTTGAAATGGCGATAACCGTGCGCTGTTTCATACCGCCGCTCAGTTCCACGGCATGTTTATTCAGCGTGTCTACTGGGAGGTTCAGTACCTCGAAACGCTCTTTCGCCAGATCATGGATATCTTTTTTCGTTGCCTTTGGATTGTGCGCGCGCACGACATCCTCAATAAACTTAATAATCTTCCGCGTAGGGTTAAGGGCGTTCATCGCGGCCTGCGGGATATAGGCAATCTCCGTACCCAGCACATTTTTGCGCACATTATCCGGATCCAGGCCCGATATATTGCGCCCGTCGATAATTATATCCCCTTTAATGTAATGCAGCGGCGCGAAGTAATAACCCATCAAACTCAATGCCAGCGTCGATTTACCGCAGCCGGATTCGCCCGCGATCCCAAGGGAGCGGCCTTCCTCAACCTTGAAGGACACATCGTCCACTGCATAGACGCCCTCGCCGAACCGGGTTACGTATTTAGTTGACAGTCCGTTGACTTCCAGCATGACTTTATTCATTCGATGGCCCTCCTGCATATCTAATCCCTCAACTGCGGGTTAAACACTTGATCCAGCCCGGTATTCATTAAGTTTAAGGAGAACGAGATGAGCGCGATAACCAGGATAACGGGATAGTATGCCCACCAGGAGCCGTTCAGGTGCGCGGTGTATATCATGGCCCAGTTCATCATCAGGCCGAGGGTGGGGACTTCCGTGGTTTTGGGGCCGAGGCCCAGCATGGAGAGCTGCGCTTCGGCAAGGATGGCGGTGGAGATTTGCAGAATTAATGCCATAACAACGTATGAGGCTATGTAGGGTAGGATGTCCTTTACGAGAATGCGCGGCAGGGAATGCCCGGACAGCTTGCTTAGGTTGACATGGTCGCGGTTGCGCAGGGACAGGACTTGCGAGCGTACTGAACGGGTCGTCCATACCCATGAGGTGAGGCCGATAACAACCGCGACGGTCGTTGCGCCGCGCTGGGCCTGGCTTATACTGTATGAAATAAGGATCAGCAGGACAAAGCCGGGTACTACGGTGAAAAGGTTGACGATAAACATGATAAGGTCGTCCACAATGCCGCCTATGTATCCGGAAAGAAGCCCCAGCACCAAGCCGATTGAGGTTGCGATGGTCCCCGCGATAAGGCCGATTTGCAAGCTGACGGTGATAGCCGCTGCGAGCTTCTTTAACATATCGCTGCCGAAATTGTCGGTACCCAGGGGCAGGAAAATGGTGTTGGCGACGTCGCCTACGTTCACATAATCCGTCGCCCTTACGTTACCGCCCTCAGTGTATTCGTTCAGATAGGGATCCCAGTTTGATATCTGCATGTCGTAGGAAGTCAGCAAGCCCCTTATCCTGCCGTCGAGCCGCGCGTAGAACTGCCGGTCCGCCGCCCTTGCGCCAAGCCGCAGGGATTCGTCATAATTATCCCACCAAAGCCGCAGGATGCCTTCGACATCATCGGCGTCAATAACATCTTCGGGCAGTCCGAAAAGCAGCAGGTACTCCCTCATCCTGACGCGGTCATCAGGCGAAAGCCTGTTCGCTATGCGGTTACCGGCGGCGTCCGGCAAAATGAAGGTATAAGTATCCATGGTATTAAGGCTGTCATATGTGGATACGTAAAGGCCGGGTTTTATAAACGAATTACGCCCGATCATCGCCAGCGGGTCGCCGGGGTTGAACAGGGGATAGACAAGAACGAAAATCAGAAGGAACACGATAATTGAGAAACCGAACACAAACTTGGGAGAGCGGAAAACCTGGCGCAGATTATTCTTCATATACCCACCCCCTAATCAAATTGCGAGGCCTTGATACGCGGGTCAATCAAGCCGTAGATCACGTCCATAATAAACGTAGCGAACAGTACCATAAGCGTTATAATCAGCGTCGCGCCGGAAATGAGAGGGTAATCGCTCTGCCTTATGCCCCTCATCAATGCCGTTCCCAGGCCGGGGTAGCTGAAGATAATCTCCGCCACCAGCGCGCCGCCTACCATAGTGCCAAGCGCCAGCGCCAGGCCGGTGACCTGAGGCAGCATGGCGTTGCGGAACACGTATCCTACAATCTTTCTATCTTTAATGCCCATATAGCGGCTATATTTGACATAATCAGCGTTCAGCTCGTAAATCGACATGGAACGCATACCAATGGCTTGCCCGCCGATTGCCACCAGTACTATTGACCAGAATGGGAGCTGGTAATGCTGGATTACTGACCGTACAAAGGTCCAGCTCATATGCGGGATAAGGTTTGCGCCGTATCCGCCCGCGATAGGGGCAACTTTTAGGTTTACGGCAAAAATTGACAGAAGAACCACGGAAAGGCCGAACGCCGGTATGCCGCCGATAAAGAGCGAAGCGGGCATAATGATTTTGTCAAATCCCTTGCGGATATACGCGGCGAGGGTGCCCAGCACGTTACCTATCATCCATCCCACAATGATCGCGGGGAATTGTAAAGCCAGCGTCCATGGCAGCGCCGCTCCCAAAATATCGGATACCTCACGCGGGAATTGCGAAAATGACCTGCCAAAATCACCTTTGAATAAATTGCCGAAATATGTAAAAAACTGTTCGGGTAAAGATTTGTTCAGACCAAATTGCTCGGCGTAAAATTCATATATACGTGCGGACGCGCCGGGATCCATAAGATTTTGCGCAACCCTTGTCGTAATCAAGGCTACCGGATCCCCCGGCATCATACGCGGCAGGATGAAATTCAATAATACCGCCGCCACAAAAGTTATGAGAAACCATATGATCTTTTTTGTGTAATATTTCCTATACCCCTTCACGACTCAGCCTCCGTTATGCGGGCGATCGCAAATCGCCCCTACATTATGAAGCGCCGGACAATCCGTCCGGTAATGTTAATAATTAGGAAGGGGGAACCGCATGGCTCCCCCCTTATAAAATTTACTTTATTATTCGTTTACAAGCCTGATATTATAAAGGTCTGCTATAGCAAGCCCGTCTACAGCGTTCAGAGGCGGGACATTCCTTCCGTCGCCGGCTTCGGTGAATCCCGTCCAAATCAGTTCGTTGACTGCGTGGAAGTTGCCGGGGCGGTACATTAACCCGAAAGAAGGCACATCTGTCAGGTAGATTTCGACGGCTTCGGTATAAAGCTCGATCACTTTGTCGCGGTCGGTTTCAAGCGGGATAGCGGCTATGAGCTCGTCTATGCGGGGGTTAGTGTAGTGACCCCAGTTACCGTTCCCGTTGCCTTCAATACCGACAAACTCGGAGTTCATAAGCTGGCGCATACGGGCCCAGGGCTGTGCCGAACCGCCGCCGTCGGTCCACATCATAAAGATGTCGTAATCCGTATGGTAGGCGGATTCCACGATAGGCTGATATACTTCCCAGGCGGGGAAGAGCGTTGTTATTTCGATGCCAATCAACGCGCCGGCAGCGGCTACAATTTCCATTGCCGCTTCCCAATCGCTCCAACCGGACGGGGCGCAGGCGTTGAAGGAAAGCATCACGCCGTCCAATTCACGCCAGCCGTCGGCGTTTCTAAGGATCCCCGCGTCGTCAAGGAGCTGGTTGGCGCTTTCAATGTCATTTCCGGCCCATTGCAGATGCGCGACCGCGGCGTGGTTGAACATAGCCTGCTCACCGGGGGTGGGGTTCATAAAGGAACGCGGGACTTCATGGAATGTGGGGCTTTGGTTGGTCATGGCGTTGGCGATAATGGCATCGTAATCAACAGCCATGGCAATAGCCTTACGAATAGCCGGATTTTGAAGCTCGGGTATATTCAAGTTAAAGTACGCGGTGGGGATGCTCGCGCTTACGCCATATGGCGGTTGATCCATATACGTGGAAATCGGCAGGCCGTCCACAAGCCACATGTTTTGCACGTTAGCGATGAAATTCTGGCTTACGTCGACTTCAAGCGCTCTGAAAGCCGTATCTCCGGCGGCATTATTCGCGTATATGATATGGGAGAGGTATTTCGGCACAGGGAGCTTGCCCCACATTGATTCGTGCTGCCCCCAATAATTGTCGTCGCGCACCAGAATGACCCTGGTGTCATCGTCAAAGAAGGGCCTGTATGGACCGGATGATACGATGTCAACCGCGGTATCCAGCCTCAGAGCGGCTCTGTCGAAGTTATTGCGGGCCTCAAGCTCTTCAAGCCATGCTTTTTGCAAAATGTAAAACTGGCCCAGGAACTGGCGGGTCATTAAGGGGTTTGCGGGCTTGCCGTCAATTAATACGTTTTTGACAAGGATAGTATGGTCGTCAACAACCTCAATAGTATCGATAAATGGCCCGAAATTAGCGAATCCTCTGGAATCGTACTTCGCGCTAGTTTCCCAAGTGTAGGCTACATCGTAGGCGGTTACCGGCGTGCCGTCGCTCCAATGGGCGTTCGGGTTAAGCGGGATTGTCATCTCTGTGAGGTCGCTGTTCCATTCATAAGGGCCTCCGGCAAGAAGCGGGTTCATCGAGTTGTCCATAAAGTTGTACATGTACAGGGTCTCAAACATTGTGACGCGTGCGCCAAGGCCTCCGTCGTCAATAGTCATAGCGTTGTTCTGAGCTGAGCTTAATACGTTCCAGCTCGCGATGGGGCCCCATTGAAGCCCGTTGAAATAAACGGTCTCGTGACGGGGCAGATCCACTACGGGGCCCGCGGGTTCGGCGACGTCTTCCGCCGGCTCGGGAGCGGGCTCATCGGTCACTGCGGGGACATCAGGGGTCAGTGGCGGGGGTGCGTCCTCGCTCTGACAGCCGGCTAAAAGCGATAAGGACAACACCAGGGCCAGGATTGCGGCTAAAATCTTTTTGCTCACTAAACATGCCTCCTTGATTAATTTTGTAGTTTCGGCATTTGTTAAAAAGTACCGAAACATTTTTAAATATATGTTTTATATTATACAAATTTTTTGATTAGTAGTCAAGTACGATTATTACATTTTAAGTACATCCTAATGTAGTATTTGACACAGCTATATTATTGTCATATAATTACAGTCAAAAAGACAGGGGATAAAAATGCGTATACAATCGTTAAGCGGCTGTTGGGAAATGTCTGCGGCGGATGGCGGCGGAGTTGTGGAGGCCAGGATTCCCGGCTCGGTGTACTCCGCGCTGCTGGACGCGGGTAAGATGGACGACCCGTTTTGGCGTTGCAATGAACTTCACGCGCTGAAGCTGATGGAGAAGGACTACGAGTTCACCCGCGTTTTTGACTGGGATCATGCGGACGCGGAAATGGAGAAAGTATTGCTGCGCTGCGAGGGGCTGGACACGGTTTGCGACATCGTGTTGAACGGCACAAAAATCGGTTACGCGGATAATATGCACAGGATATGGGAATTTGACGCAACCGGCGCAGTGCGTTCCAAAGAGAACACTTTGAAAATTATTTTCCGTTCACCCACTAAATATATAGAAGCCCGTCAAAACGAAGTATTTGTTGACGGTTCGACGGACGCCATGTTCGGCTTCCCCCACCTGAGGAAGGCGCACTGCATGTTCGGCTGGGATTGGGGCGCGCGGCTGCCGGATGCCGGTATTTGGCGCGATATTTCATTAATCGGCATAGAAAAAGGGCGTTTGGAGAGCGTTTATGTCACCCAAGGGCATAAAGACGGAGAAGTCTCGCTTGGCTTTGAGATTGAAGCGTCCTGCTCCGGCGGTTTGGCGGTTACGGTTACTTGCCCGGACGGCACTGTGCTTTATTCGGACGGAAAACCGATATTAATTGAAAAACCGGCCTTATGGTGGCCCAACGGTTACGGCGAACAGCCGCTGTACACCGTTCGCGTCTCTCTTATGGAAGGCCCGCGTGAGCTGGATAGCTGGGAAAAACGCGTAGGCCTGCGCACGCTGACGGTTTTGCGTGAAAAGGACGAGTGGGGCGAGGGCTTTGCCATTTGCGTGAACGGGGTCAAGATATTCGCCATGGGTGCGGATTACATACCACAGGACAACATCCTCTCCCGCGTTACGGAAGAAAAGATACGCGCGCTGCTCAAGGACTGCGCGGCGGCGCATTTCAACACGGTACGCATTTGGGGCGGCGGTTATTATCCCTGCGGCACTTTTTATGATGTCTGCGACGAGCTGGGCCTTATTGTCCTGCAAGACTTTATGTTCGCCTGCGCAATCTACGAGCTTACCCCGGAGTTTGAGGAAAATATAAAAGCCGAGTTTGAGGATAACATCAAACGTTTGCGGCATCACGCCTCCTTGGGTATGTGGTGCGGCAACAACGAGCTGGAGTGGGCGCATTTTGACGGCTGGTACAAGCATACGCCGGAGCAGCGGGAGTACTATGTGCGCATGTTCGAGGAGATCCTGCCGGAAATGACCGCAAAGCACGACCCGCAGACCTTCTACTGGCCTGCCTCACCCTCGTCAGGCGGCGGGTTTGACAACCCCAACGACTTTAACCGCGGCACCGTCCATTACTGGCAAGTGTGGCACGGTAACAAGCCCTTCAGCGACTACAGGAATTTCCACTTCCGTTTTGTGTCCGAATTCGGCTTCCAGAGCTTCCCGGACATAAAAACCATCGAATCCTTCACCTTACCGGAGGACAGAAACATCTTCTCCCGCGTGATGGAGACCCATCAGCGTAACGCCGGGGCAAACGGCAAGATTATGAATTACCTGTCGGCAATGTATCTGTATCCCGAGGATTTCAACACTTTACTGTACGCGTCCCAGCTTCTTCAAGCGGACGCGATACGCTACGGCGTAGAGCATTGGAGGCGCAACCGCGGGCGTTGTATGGGGGCCATTTACTGGCAGATAAACGACATATGGCCCGTGGCATCCTGGGCGTCGCTGGATTACTTCGGGCGGTGGAAAGCCCTGCATTACTCCGCCAAACGCTTCTTCGCGCCCGTTATGATATCCTGCCACGAAACAGGCGAGATGACCGAGCGGCCCAATTGCAACATCCAGCCCGCCCCCATCCGTAAGGCCGCCAGGCTGTCCGTCGCCAACGAGACAATGGCGGCGGTATCCGGCACGGTCAAGTGGGCGTTGCGTGAGCCTTCCGGGAAAGTGCGGAAAAGCGGCGAGCAAGCGGTGACTGTGGAGGCATTGACATCTTTGTGGCTTGACGAGCTTGATTTCTCTGATTGCGACGAGCTTAGCAGCTATGTCAGCTTCTCTTTTGAAACGGATACGGTTGTTTCATCCGGGACGGCGTTATTCTGTATGCCCAAGCATTTTGCGTTTATGGATCCGGCGTTAAAGGTTACGCGTAACGGGGACGGCATTACCGTACAAGCGCAAGCTTTCGCCAAAAGCGTGGAGCTGTACTCCGACACTGAAGATTTTGTCTTGTCGGACAATTTCTTTGACATTAATGAAGGAAGCATAACCGTAAAAATACTGCGCGGCGACCCAAAGCATGTGAAAGTACGTTCCGTGTGGGATATCGGGCGCGGGAAATAAATATTATATTATCTGGAGGTAATTTCGCTAACGCGAAATATTGATTGAAATTCTTTTTGGATTGCCAAAAAGAATCAAAAAAACGGCTGGTAATATTCCGCATTGTATTGTACAATGTATAATGCGGAATATTTTTTATCTAAGGGAGAATAAATGAACGCTGAAAAAATAGGCACCATTGCGATAAACGCACTGACGCGGGCGCTTGCCGCAACTATAAAGCCGGGGCTTGTGGACAGGAATTCAAACGGGGCGCGGAAGGACGTTGATTTCTTTACCGAGCTTGCGGCGATAAACGCCATGTCGCCCTGGCTTATTGAGATTGCGCGTTTGAGTATTGACAGCGCGAAGATGTCGCCGACGATACTTTTTTCGGATATAAGAAAACTCGGGCTGAAAGCCGAAGCGGATATGAATGCGGCAACCGGCGGGCTTAACACGTATAAAGGGAGCTTGTTCAGCTTGGCGTTGTGCGTTGCGGCGGCAGGCAGGTCCGTCGCGTCGAAAATTACGCCCGAATCAAACAGCGTTTGCATTCTTGCGTCTGAAATGGCACAGGATCTGTGCCAGCGTGAGCTGGATTCGCTGGACGTCAAAATCAACCTGATCGGCGAAACAAGTCTCTCAGCAGGCGAACGCGTTTACATGAAGTATAAGTTTACCGGGGCGCGTGGAGAGGCACAGGGCGGCTTCCAAACCGTGCGCAAGCAGGCCATGCCCGTAATACGGAAGTATAAAGACGACAAAACCGTCAGCATGAACGATATGTACGTGCAAACCTATATGACGTTGATGGCCCACACCGATGACACGGGCATCTGCGCCAAGGAGAGCGACCTTGCCGTTGAAGAGGTGCGCGACCGCGCCAAGGGCATTCTGGAGCGCGGAGGGATCTTTACTCCTCTGGGACGCGAGAAAATCGAAAAGCTTGACGTTCACATGCGCGGACGGGGGCTGTATCCCGGCGCGTCGGGTGCGCTGCTTACCGTGGCGATATTCCTAAGTATGCTGGAGGAAGGGTCGAAGGGTAAAAAGAGGCGGGTGTAATTACGGTACCGGCACACTCGCAAATTACCTAAGAACATTCGTAAATGAAAGCCGGCCCCCGATTTTAGGAGGCCGGCTTTCATTAATATCGGCTGTAAATTGCCTTTAAAACACCGGCACAACCGCGCCTCTGTATCTTTCGAGTATAAAATCCCGTACTTTCTCGGTCTGAAGAACCTCCAGCAGTTTTTTAATGTTTTCGCAATCCGCGTCTTCGCCCCGGACGGCTACTATGTTGGCATAGGGTGAATCCACGCCTTCCATGGCAACCGCGTCGTCCATGGGGTTAAGGCCGACGGACAGGGCGAAGTTGGTGTTTATTACCGAAATATCCGTCTCGCCCAGCAGCCGCGGCAGCATGGCGGCTTCTATCTCGGTGATGTTGAGGTTTTTCGGGTTATGTGTTATATCGCCCGGAATGGCGCGCAGCCCGACGCCGTCACGCAGGGTGATAAGACCGAGGCTCTCCAGCAGAAGCAGCGCCCTGCCGCCGTTTACCGCGTCGTTGGGTATACCGACAACCGCGCCGTCGGGAAGGTCGGCCAGGTCGTCTATCCTTTGCGAATATACGCCCATCGGCTCGATATGGACTTTACCGACAACCGCAATGTCCCTGCCGGTGTTTGCGATATAGTTGTCAAGGTAGGGGACATGCTGGAAGTAGTTTGCGTCAAGCTGCCCGTCGGCAAGGGCGGGATTCACAAGGGCAAAGTCGCTGAATTCGCGGATTTCAAGCTCGATACCGGCGGCTGATAGATCAGCTCTTACAAACTCCAGTATCTCGGCATGGGGGACGGCCGTCGCGCCGATGACTATCTTGCTGGCGTCTTCGGAGCGGCTGGCGCAGCCCGCCAGGGCTAGGGACAGCGCGAGGATTGCGCATACTGCGGTTAAAAGCTTTTTCATGTTTCACAAATCCTTTCTGTTTTTTGATTCTTTTTGGCAATCCAAAAAGAATTCTAATAAATAATTCGCGTTAGCGAAATTACCATTTTTTGATTCTTTTTGGCAATCCAAAAAGATGCAAAAAGATTTATTTTTTATCCAGTTTCCTGGAAATAAACTGACCTAAAAGCTGTATGCCTTGAACCAATATTACCAGTATTACGATGGTGCCGATCAGCATGTCCGTCCGAAACCGCTGGTAGCCCTCGCGCAGGGCCACGTCACCCAGCCCGCCCGCGCCGATCACGCCCGCCATAGACGAAAATGTTATCAGGTTTATGATGGTAATCGTATAGCCCGAGGCCAAGCCCGACGCGGATTCCGGCAGCAATACCCGGAAAATGATTTGAACCGGGTTCGCGCCAGCCGATATCGCGGCCTCGATAATGCCGTGGCCCAGCTCGGCAAGGGCGGCTTCCACAATCCGCGCCACAAAGGGTATAGCCGCGATTGTAAGCGGCACTATGGCGGCTGTCTTTCCTATGGAAGTGCCTACAATCAGGCCGGCAAGGGGGAACACGGCGATGATGATGATAACGAAGGGTATACTGCGACCTACATTTACCACAAAGCTCAGTAAGCGGTTGACCGCGCGGAATTCGCATATGCCGCCGGATTTTGTAATGTACAGTATTATACCCAATGCTGTGCCGATGATTATGGCGAATAAAGCGGAAAACCCGACCATGTACAGGGTGTCCAGCGTCCCGCGCCACAGCGTGTTCCATGAATTGCTCAAATACGAGTCAATATTGTCCCATCTCCCGCGCGAGAA
>WRAC01000029.1 GCA_009780415.1 Defluviitaleaceae bacterium
ATCTGGACGTGGTCTTTGCCATAATAAACATGAACGGAATGGGGATACTGCGCGGAAACCTTGAGGGTATGGAGCGCGCCATTGAGCGCTGCTTTGAAAACGGCAAGGGCGTAATGCTGATGAAGGTTCTCGCCGGGGGCAATATCCTGAAAGATTACGTGAAGGCTATGGAATACGCGAAAAACATAAGTAAGGGCAGGGCGGCAATCGCACTGGGCATGGTTGCGGAGAATGAGGTTACCTCAAACGTCGATTACTTTAACGGCAAAGATATTTCCGAATATCTGTCAACCGTGGCGGGGAACACAAAACACATGCTCGTTTTCGCCGCAATTTGCAAAAGCTGCCGTAAATGCGCGGAAGCATGTCATTCCGACGCGATAGATTTTGAATCGGGCCCCGCCGTGATTAACGCTTCAAAATGCTTGAAATGCGGTTACTGCGTAACCGCCTGTCCGGAATTTGCGATGAGGTTTGTGTAAACATTAAAATATAAGCAGGGGGTGATATGGTGGCTCAAAAGAAGAAGTCAGGCTTTGAACTGGAAGGTATCGAAATCATTGAAATAGAGGACGATAAGCCGGTAAAACCGCGAAAAGAGAAGAAAGTAAAAGAAAAAAAGATAAAAGAAGCCGCCCATCCCGAGCCGGCCGTATCTGAACCTGTTATACCTGAAACGGTTCTTTCCGAACCCGCCGTGACAGGGGTTGAGGCAAAACCGGAAATTGAGCCAGAACCAGAGATTGTATCAGACCCAGAAATTACGCCAGAACCGATATTTCAACCTGAGCTGGAATTCGAGCTAGAGCTTGAACCGGAAATCGAAATAGAATCGGAATCGGTACTTGAATCAGAATCAGATACAGAGCCGGAACTTGAACCGGAATCGGAACCAGAGCTTGAACCGGAAGTTGAAACGGAATTGGAACTTGAACCGTATTTGGAGCCAGAGCTTGAACCAGAAGTTGAGCCGGAATTGCAACTTGAACCAGAATCGGAGCCAGAGCTTGAACCAGAAGTTGAACCGGAATTGGAAATTGAACCGAATTCGGAACCAGAGCTTGAACCAGAAGTTGAGCCGGAGTTGGAACCTGAACCGAATTTAGAGCTAGAGCTTGAACCAGAAGTTGAGCTGAAATTGCAATTTGAACCAAATTTGGAACCAGAACTTGAACCGGAATTGGAACTTGAACCGTATTTGGAGCCAGAGCTTGAATTAGAAGTTGATTTGGAATTGGAACTTGAACCGGAATTGGAACCAGAGCTTGAACCAGAAGTTGAACCGGAATCGGAACTTGAACCAGAATCGGAGCCAAAGCTTGAACCAGAAGTTGAGCCGGAGTTAGAACCTGAACCGAATTTGGAACCAGAGCTTGAACCTGAAGTTGAGCCGGAATTGCAACTTGAACCAGAGTCGGAGCCAGAACTTGAGCCAGAAGTTGAGCTGGAATTGGAACTAGAACCGAATTTGGAACCAGAGCTTGAGCCGGAAGTTGATCTGGAATTAGGACTTGAGCCGGAAGTTGATCTGGAAATGGAACTTGAATCCGAATCGGAACCAGAACTTGAGCCGGAAGCTGAGCTGGAATTGGAACTTGAACCGGAAGCGGAGCCAGAACCGGAAATTGAAACCGAACCAGAATTAGAGATTGAGCAAGAACCGGTGTTAGAATTGGAGCAGGAATCAGAAGTTATACCCGAAGTTGAGCCAGAACCTGAACCGGAATCCAATGAAGACGATATCCCCGAGCTTTCCATCCCGGACTCCGTTTTTGGCGATGCTTTGGAAACGGATGGCGAAGCGTCTCCCGGGGAATCGCAGGACGGGCAGGAAGAGAAACCTAAAAAAGAGAAAAAGAAGCGTAAAAAAAAGGCAAACGCCCAGCCGATGTACATCGACATCGACGACGAGAACGCAGCGGCGCTTATGAAGTATGGGAAGGCTAATAAAAAGCCAAACCCGCTGACAAGCACATTTGAACCGAAAAAGATACCGCTGCGCGTATATGTCGCGGCTATATGCGTACTTGCGCTGGCGGCGCTTGTCGGCGGCGCGTATTTGTTTAACAGGATCAGAAACCTTGCCAATCAAACGCAAGAACGGGATATCAGTAAAATATACCTCGACAACACAGCCGCTGCGCCAAACGCGTTCAATTTTCTTTACAAGGATATTGAATTCAATGTCGGCGCGGGAAGCATGGCAATCCGCCGCTTCAGCTTCGACGGCGACGCGTCGGTTATTTATTTTGACAGGAATTTCGATTTTACGCGCTATGATATTTGGCTTGTGGATAACTACGGACGGAACTGCCCGCTTGACACGGCTTATATTGATTACGACGGCAGAACGTTTTTCCCCGACCGTTCCGTACGTTTTGGCCCGCTAACTACAGGAGCGCTGGGCTTCACGCTGGGTTTCAGGGAGATTGATACCGGTCACGAGCTGACGCTGGACTTTTTGTTTGAGGCGGTTCACGGAATGATGGCGGATAAGCGGTTCGAGCGGCTGATGTCCATTAGGGGAAGCGATGGTAATTTACTCGGCTTCATACAGGGCGCGACGTTCACGTCAACCCGCAGCAGAATATTCTTCACCCTTGACGGACAATTAGAAAACGAGGGTAAAAATATAACAGGCAAACTGCGTTATGACGAGGATTTGTGCGGCTCATCCATAATGCTCCGGGAACGCGGAAGGGACATTGCCCCTCTGACAGGCGTCACGCTGCATGAAACGAACGGTTTGTTTCTATGCCGCGCCGATTTCAGGCCCCTCAACCATCTTAACGGCATGGTTGACCTCACTTTCTCGCGTCTGTTTTCGGAGCATTCCATAAATCAAACAGTATCACCCGGGCCGCTTTTCAGGAATTTGGACGCGCTTAACTTTATTAAATTCGAGACCGGCGGTTACCGTGTTGTGCTTGAACGCTTGCTGCCGCATCTGGACTCGTCCTATCAGCTTGTTTTCCATTCCGTGGACATGAGCGCTGAGGTTTCCGGCCCGAATGACCGGACCAACCGGCGGGAGGTACTGCTGGACTGCCAGCTCGTATTTACAATGTCCGACGGAGAAAAGGTTGCTTTCAACGCAACGGACGGGCGTTCACGCGATGTCGGCTCCAACGTATTCTTCAGGTTCGCGGAATCACCTTACGCGGATCAAATCGCCGCCGGGCAGTTCAGGAGCATGGAACTTGTGGTAAACGAAGCACTGATAAGAATCGGCGATGCTACGTTAAGGCTTGATTTAGACCAGATGCGCGGCGATGAGGGCAGCTTGGAAAGGAATATGAACGCTTATCTAAATAGGATAAATGCAGATAAAAACCGGTATTCGGCCTCTGTTCTGGCGTTCGAGAGATTAGGCGAAAACCACCGGGCCGTTGTGCGGGAGCTATGGTACGACGATGACGGCGTATGCCATATCGTCACAAGCGAGATCTTTGGGTTTATTGACCCGTACGTGGCAAGACTGACAGAAAACAATATCATACACAGAAGTCAGGGATTGTATTGACAGAGATAATATTCGCCACGCAAAACGCTAATAAAATGAGGGAAGTCCGGGAAATCATGAGCGGTTCCGGCTTCATAGTTAAATCTATGCTGGAAGCCGGGTTTGATTTTGACATACCCGAAAACGGCGATACCTTCGCAGAAAACGCGCTGATTAAAGCGCGTGCCGTTGCGGAGGCTTCCGGCGTGTTGGCGCTGGCGGACGACTCGGGAATTGAGATTGATTTTTTAGGCGGCGAACCGGGTGTGTACTCCGCGCGGTATATGGGATACGATACCCCGTACGGTGTAAAGAACCGCCGTATTGTTGAGCTTATGAAAGACGTGCCGGAAGAACGGCGCGGGGCGCGTTTTGTGTGCGCCATTGCCGCCGTATTCCCGGACGGGCGCTCTATTGTTGAGGAAGCCTCAGTCGAAGGTATAATAGCAAACGAACCGCGCGGCGGCAGCGGTTTTGGCTATGACCCCATTTTTTATGTCACCGAATACGGTTGCACCACCGCCGAGATGACAACACTACAAAAAAACGCCATAAGCCACAGGGGAAAGGCCTTAAAGCAAATGCGCCGCAGGCTGGCTCATGTCCTTGATTAAAAAACGGCTCGATTACTTATTAACAATGGACCAGATATATCTTTGATTGAATGATTTCCATTAATATTTCAGGAGGATTGCCTTTATGAAGTTAAAGTCGAAAATCATGGTACCCGTGCTGGCGTTTCTGCTTATATCAACCGCGTCGATAACCATTCTCAACTATAATATCGGGAAAAACTCAGTTACCGCCATGATGGAGAATATCGTGGACTCAAGCTTGCAAACGCTGATCAATCAAGGGAATATTACGGTAAGGGCCGAGGCGGTCGTTATCGGCGAGATAAACAGGAAAAACTTCTCCCTTGCAAACGCCCTTGCCGAAATTGTCCGGCTGAACAACGTTTCCGGCGTTGACTGGGACGACGCGGCATTGTTCCAGGATATCGCGGATTTATTAGGGATTGCGGAGATAAACGTTACGGATGCCTTGGGCAGCATCATTGGCAGTAATCACGCCGATAACTACGGGTTCAACTACGGTACCGCCGATTCGACGCGCAGATATATGCAGCTCCTTGACAACCCCGCTTTTCAAGTGCTTGAGGAGCCTCGCGCCAGCGCGGTTTCGGGTGATATGTACCAATACACCGGAGTGGCGCGCCTGGATGAAAAGGGTTTTGTTCAGATAGGCGTGGAAGCCAACGCGGTAAGGGAATACCGGGATACGCTGGATATTAAATATAAGGCCGAGACTATGCGCGTCGGCTCTACGGGCCGCGCCTCTATCCTGCGCGACGGCGTGATCGTGTACAGCCAAAGTCAGGAGCGGATCGGGCAGGACGCCAGCGGCGAGCAGTGGTTCCGGCAGGTATCCTCCGGGCGCGGCAGGGCGTGGATTAACGTTTACGGCGACATGATGTACGCCGGTTACGCCAATATTGACGGCGCAACGATGCTTGTCCTATTCCCGGAAACCGAATACCTTGAATATCTGGCGCCTGTACGTAACATGGGTTTAATCGGCTCGGCGGCAAGCTTTATTATCATGCTCGCGCTTGTATACGCGGTAATGAGCCGGGTAACCAAACCCATCACGGAGCTTTCGGATAAAATCCGCGCGGTTGCCGCGGGGGATTTGAACGTTTCCCTCGCATCGAACGCGAAGGACGAAGTGGGCGGTCTGTCACGCGATATAATGAGGGTTGTGGACAATTTCAAGAGCATCGAATCCGACCTTTCGCGGTTCGCAACGGAAATCAATGAAAACGGCGACATCGACTACCGCATGGACACCTCCGCGTATAACGGCGCGTACAGAGGGATGGCGGAGAGTATCAACGGCTTTGCCGCCGTATTAATAGACGATGTATTAAACCTTCTTGACGCGCTTACGGAAATAAGCAACGGCAACTTCAATATAACCACTCGTCAAATGCCGGGTAAAAAGGCTGTCCTCACCAACCGCATAGAGTCCCTTACGGCCAACCTGAACAGCATTCAAAACGAAATCGGAACCCTCGCAAACAGCGCATCCAACGGCATTTTAAACGCAAGGGCCGACGCGGGCAAATATTCCGGCGGATGGTCGCATATGCTCACCGCGCTTAACTCTTTGGTCAGCGCTGTGGCGGCGCCCATTTCTGAAATTGAACACGAGCTTATCGAAATGTCTAAAGGTAATTTTCAGGGCAACATCACGGGCCAGTACAAGGGCGAGTTTGACAAAGCCTGCCAGGCCGCCAAGTCCACGCAGAAAATCACCCTGTCATATATCAAGGAAATCTCCGAAATCCTTGAATCCATTGCCGCGGGCGATTTGACCGGCTCAATAAAACGCGATTATCTGGGTGATTACGCGCCCATTAAAGGAGCGTTGGAAACAATTCTTTCTTCGCTTAATAAATCTATGTCCGAAATTGAAATAGCGGCACATCAGGTAATGGACGGAGCCGGTCAAATATCCAACAGCGCGATGAGCCTTGCCGAGGGTTCCACAAGGCAAGCCAGCTCCATCGAAGAGCTGACCGCCTCCATCGAATTAATCAACGCGAAGATCCAGCAAAACTCGCAAAACGCCAACAACGCCAACGAGATATCCCAAAAATCCGCCCAAAACGCGCATATCGGCACAGAAGCCATGCAGGCCATGGAAACCTCCATGAACGGCATAAAACAATCGTCCGACACCATCTCCCACGTCATAAAAGCCATAGAAAGCATAGCCTTCCAAACCAACCTGCTGGCCCTGAACGCCTCCGTGGAAGCGGCCCACGCGGGTGAGCAAGGCAAAGGCTTCGCCGTTGTAGCCGACGAGGTACGCAACCTGGCCGCGAAGAGCCAGCAGTCAGCCAGGGAGACAGCCGAAATGATCGGCAACTCAAACAACAGGGTAAACGAAGGTATCGCGGCGGCCCAGCGCACCGCCGAGTCCCACGGAACCATCGTCGGTGATGTGCGCCATGTCTCCGAGCTTATCTCCCAGATCGCGCAAATGTCCGCCGAACAAGCCGAGTCCATCGACCAGATAACCGTCGGCATAACCGAAATTTCCAACGTCGTCCAATCCAACTCCGCCACGTCGCAGGAATGCGCGTCCACTTCCCAGGAGTTGAATTCGCAGGCAACCATGCTTATGCAGCTTGTTTCTTACTTTAAGCTGAAGAAATAATCAGAGTATTATATCACACAGGGATTTAATTTGGAATATGGTGAAATAGGCGTTTTCCATGGGCATCCATTCGTTGATGAAGCGGCCGTACAGGTCTTTGTTTCTCAGAAGAAGGCGGTCTTTCCTTGTTTGCTCGTCTATTTCGAGGAAGATTTTTAGGTCATAGGCTTTCATCAGGCGGGGGTGCATACTGTAGACGCCTTCGACTATGTTCAGGCGATGCGGTTTTATATGGATTTCGTCCGCCAATTCCTGTCCGGAGCAATCATAGGGGCGGTAGGTGAATGGATTTCCTAATAAAAGCGGTTTTATGATTTCTTCATAAAACCGCTCATAGTCCACGTTGCCGCCCGGTTCGGACAGTCTTTCCGCCGTCCTTTGAAACGGGCGCAAAAAAAACTCGTCCATCGGGAATACATTGCATCCATACGCCTTTTTAATTTTAGCTGCCAGCGTCGTTTTCCCCGACGCGCAGCCGCCTTCAATGGCGCAGATAACACGTTCCCTGGTTTCTAACAATTCATCTAAACGCTGGAAAAGTAGTATAAAACCACACTCCCCTGCCCCAGTGTTTTTTTTACGTCTATAAACCGCTGGTTCTTTGAGCCCGTATACATCAGTTCAAGGGATTTCCGGCCCTGCTCAAACCGCCCGTCCACAATGAAATCCGAGGCGTCTAAAAGCTCCTTAGCGCCGGGCAGCTCTTGCAGCTCCTCCCATGTGTACCCCGTGTAAGTAATCACCGTTAAACGGGGTGACAGCGCCTTAACGCGCCGGGCGGTTTCGGCAAAAGCGGCGGCCTGCATAAAGGGTTCGCCGCCGCTGAACGTAACGCCTGAAAGCAACGGATTACCGGCTGCCGTTTCCACAATTTCATCAATAGTACAGTCATACCCGCCGCCGGGGTCATGGGTTTCGGGATTATGGCACCCCGGACAGGAAAGCGCGCATCCTTGCGCAAAAATGACCAATCTTAACCCCGGCCCATCCGTAATGGAATCATTTACAATACCCGACAGACGCAGGGATTTACCCATGCTTAACCCTGTCATTTACCTCTTTAAGCTTAGCGTTATTGAACCGCTCAAGCGAACCGCCAAGGTAGCCGGTTACACGGCGGATACGTTCGACGGGGCTTTCTTCGTCGTGGGCGCTGCGCCCGCATGAAGGGCAGTTGTCGCCGATTACGCCGATGTACCCGCAGCAGGGGTCGCGGTCAACGGGATGGTTGATGCTGCCGTATCCAATACCGCATTCCTTCATGTGCCGGATGATCCGCATGAACGCTTCGGGATTTTTAACGGCGTCTCCGTCCAGCTCAACGAAGGTGATGTGCCCTGCGTTGGTCAGGGCGTGGTACGGGGCCTCCAAGCGGATTTTATCGGCTATAGATATGTGATGGTAAACGGGGATATGGAAACTGTTGGTGTAATAGTCGCGGTCGGTGATCCCCGGGATTTCGCCGAAAAGCCTGCGGTCAAGGACGACGAAGCGCCCGGCAAGGCCCTCGGCGGGCGTGGCGATAAGGGTATAGTTGAGTTTTTTAACCTGGGCCTCACGGTCAAGGCGTTCGCGCATGAAGGTTATGATTTCGATGCCGAGGCTCTGGGCTTCCGCAGTTTCGCCGTGATGGTGGCCGGTAAGGGATTTCAGGCATTCGGCAAGGCCGATGAAGCCGACGGTTAAGGTGCCGTGGCGCAGTACCTCGCTGATTTTATCTTCTGCGGAGAGGTTGTCGGAATCCAGCCAAACGCCCTGCCCCATCAGGAACGGGAAGTTTTTCACTTTTTTGGTGGCTTGCATTTTAAAGCGTTCGTCAAGCTGGTCGATACAGATTTTCATTTTTTTATCCAGCTCGCGATAGAACCATTTCAAGTCGCCCTTTGATTTTATGGCGATACGCGGGAGGTTTATGGAGGTGAAGCTCAGGTTGCCGCGGCCTGACGTAATTTCCTGATTAGGGTCGTTTACATTGGCGATAACGCGGGTGCGGCAGCCCATATAGGCGATTTCCGTTTCGGGACGGCCTTCCTTGTAATATTTGAGGTTGTAGGGCGCGTCCTGGAACGAGAAATTCGGGAACAGGCGTTTTGCGCTGACGAGGCAGGCAAGCTTGAACAGGTCGTAGCTGATGTCCGTTTCGTTGTAGTTAACGCCTTCCTTTACGCGGAAAACATGTATGGGGAATATAGGCGTTTCGCCCTTGCCAAGCCCGTCTTGCAATGCAAGCAGGACGTTTTTGGTAACCATTCTGCCTTCGGGCGAAATGTCCATGCCGTAATTGATGGAAGAAAACGGCGTTTGCGCGCCCGCGCGGGAATGCATGGTGTTCAGGTTGTGGACAAGGGCTTCCATTGCCTGGAATGTGACGCGCTCCGTTTCCTTAACGGCGTTATGTTCCGCCAGGGTGAGCGCCTTGTTTATGTGCGCGGCTACAAAGCCCGATTCCGCCAGGAATTTACGGATCAGATCGGCGCTTTTGGCGCGGCGTTCGTTTCTTTCGCCGGAAGGGTCAGCCATTATGGGCTGCAAGCCCGCGTTTTCGAGTTTCCCGGCAATTTCATCCAATATACGGTCAACGTTTTCCCAGTCGGATTCCTCAAAATCCTCCAGCGCCTCCAGCGCCCTCCTTAAATTCAGCCAATACAGCCTTACGTATGATTTACGAACGCCGTCCGCCAGCGCGTAGTCAAAATTCGGTATACTCTGCCCGCCGTGCTGGTCGTTCTGGTTTGACTGTATCACGATACAGGCCAGGGCCGAATAGCTGGCTATATCCTTAGGCTCGCGCAGAAACCCGTGGCCCGTGCAGAATCCGCCGTCCAGCATTTTTTTCAAATCTATCTGGCAGCATGTGGTGGTCATGCCGTAAAATTCCATGTCATGAATGTGGATATCGCCTTCTTGATGGGCCTTGGCGTGCTCCTGGTTCAGTACGCAGTTCAGGAAGTACTGCTTCGCGCCCTCGGAACCGTATTTCAACATCGTGCCCATTGCGGTGTCGCCGTTTACGTTGGCGTTCTCCCGCTTGCGGTCGCTGTCCTTACTTTCGCTGAACGTAATCTCCTCGTAAATCTTCATCAGCTTGTTGTCCATTTCGCGCACCCTTGTACGCTCGGCCCTATACAGTATAAAGGCCTTTGCAACCCTTGCGTGGCCCTTCTTTATCAGGATTTCTTCAACGACGTCCTGTATCTGCTCAACGTTTGGCGCCTCGTCGTGCCTGAAATAGACCTCGTTCGTAACCTCTTCGGCCAGCTCCCCACAGTAACTGTCCTCCTTGAAATCCGAAACGGCGATAAAAGCCTTCTTTATCGCCTGTACGATCTTATCCTTGTGATAGGGCACACGCCGCCCGTCACGTTTCACAATCTCCTGTATGCCGAAATGCAGGGAATCGAATTCCTGCGTGTTTTCCTGAGAGTATGCCAGCATGTTATCCACCTTCTTTAGATAATAAATACTATATATAGTATTCGCGGACTTTCATTATACTATATATAGTATAAGTTTGTCCATAGTTCTTTTCACTTTACAGAAACTTTTTTTTCATATATACTTTTTGTGAGGGCGAACTGTGTTCACCCGTATGAATAGACTACATTTGGGAGAATATACATATGGATATATTTACCAGCCTTAACCCGGCTCAACGCGAAGCGGTTATGGCTACGGAGGGGCCGCTGCTGCTTTTGGCGGGGGCGGGCAGCGGAAAAACACGGGTTTTGGTTAACAGGATTGCTTACATGGTATACAACGGTGTGCGCCCGTTCAATATTCTGGCTATAACCTTTACGAACAAGGCCGCGCGGGAGATGAAAGAGCGTATCGGCAAGCTTCTTGGCGAGGGCGGCGATGTGTGGGCCAGCACCTTCCATTCCATGTGCGTGCGGATTTTGCGGCGGGATATAGAGAAAATCGGGTACGACGGAAAATTTACGATTTATGATACGGAAGATGTTGCGAAGCTGATGAAGCAGATTTTGAAGGAACGGAATGTTAATGATAAGCTTCTGCCGGCGCAGACCGTTCTGGGGGTTATCGGGCGTAAGAAGGATATGCTGATTACACCGCAGATGTATATAAACGACGCGGGGAGCGATTTCCGGGAACAGCAGCTTGCGGAGCTGTACGATGCCTACCAGAAGCGGCTGCGGGCGAACAACGCGTTGGATTTTGACGATCTGATTTTCCAGACGGTAGAGCTTTTCCGAAAGAAGCCGGAAGTGCTGGACAGGTATCAGAACCGGTTTTTGTATATCAGCGTGGATGAATATCAAGACACAAACTACTGCCAGTATCAGCTTGTAAAGCTGTTATCCGCCAAGCACGGGAATATTTGCGTGGTTGGCGACGACGATCAGAGCATTTACGGCTGGCGGGGAGCGGATATACGCAATATACTGGATTTTGAGAAGGATTTCCCGGGGGCGCGGACTATACGGCTGGAACAGAACTACCGTTCCACAAGCACGATTCTGGACGCGGCGAACGCGGTTATCAAGAACAACCGGCGCAGGAAGGGTAAAACCCTTTGGACGGAGAATCTGGCCGGCACGCCTATTATGTACCACACCGCGCGTACAGACATTGAAGAAGCGGCATTTGTGGTGGGGGAGATAAAGGAAAAGAAAGCCGAAGGCGCGGCATACAGGGATTTTTCCGTGCTTTACAGGATGAACGCCCAGTCCCGTTTGATTGAGGACCATTTGGTGCGCGAGAGTGTGCCGTACAGGGTCGTGGGCGGCGTACGGTTTTACGAGCGGCGTGAGGTCAAGGATGTGCTGGCTTATTTGAAGGCAATAAACAACCCGCTGGACGATATATCGCTGCGCCGTATATTAAATGTGCCAAGGCGCGGCATCGGTGAAGAAACCGAGAACCGCATAAGCGCCTACGCGATGGAGATGGAAGTGCCGTTTTACGACGCGATGGAGAGCTGCGGGGAGATTGGCGGCTTGCCATATAACGGAAAGCGCGTCAAGGAGTTTGCCAATTTGATGGAGGGTTTGACCGCCTACGCGGCTGAAAAACCCGTCGCGGAAGTAATTCAGGAGGTTTTAAAGCAGACGGATTATGTGAACGAATTGCATTCTACAGAACACGATAAGGACGTAGCGAAAGACCGCGCAGGCAACGTTCTTGAGCTATTGGCGAAGGCAGAGGAGTTTGAAAAACAGGCGGAAAAGGAAAATACAAGCGCGAGCCTGGCGGCTTTTTTGGAAGAAGTGGCGCTGGTCGCGGATATTGACAACTATGCCGAGGGGCATGACGCCGTGGTGCTGATGACCGTACACAGCGCCAAGGGGCTGGAGTTCAACACGGTTTTCCTTGCCGGGTTCGAGGAACATGTGTTCCCCACCAGCCGTTCCATATTTGACACATCTGAAACCGGATTGGAGGAGGAGCGCAGGCTTTGTTACGTAGCCATAACCCGGGCAAGGGAACGGCTGTTTATCACAAACGCCAGGAGCAGGCGGCTGTTCCATGAAACGGCGTATAACCAGCCGTCACGGTTTTTGAAGGAGATACCCGTAAATCTGGTTGAAACCGTAGGTACGGAAACGAGAAACTCTGAATTTCCGCGTTTCAGCCCTTTGGCAGGGAATATGCGGCTGCTCCAGAAAGCACACACCATGCCCGCGCCAAAAACCGGCCCTCCGGCCTATGTTGAGGGTGATTCCGTTTTACAGAAAAAATACGGCAAGGGCAAGGTTTTGGCAATTAAGCCGGCGGGGGCGGACTACGAGGTTACGGTTGAATTCCCTGGAATCGGGCAGAAAAAGTTTATGGCGCATTTATCGAATTTGGAAAAAACAAACGGTGATGATTGACGTATAGTTATTAAAATAAAAGAAGGGTTGGTAAACATGGCTGATTTACCGGAATTGGTATTGGGGAACGAACTGGATGTTGAAGTAGCGAAGATAATTGTCGAGGACTCGGGGCAGCCGCATGTTGTGCCGGAACCGCAGGGGAACAATGCGCTGGCGATGAGCAGCCTTGCGCCCGAAGAACAGGCGCTGGTGCGCGATTTCGCGGCGAAGATCAACGTGACGGATCAAGCCATGGTTATGCAATACGGGGCGGCGGCGCAGAACAAGGTGGCGAAGTTCTCGGATCACGTGCTGCAGAATGTCAGATCCAAGGATTTAGGCCCGGCCGGAAAGATTTTGAGTGATCTTGTTGTTGAGATAAAAAGCGTGGATTCAAGCGGCGAGGGACGGGGAAAAAGAGGCGGCCTCGCCGGATTGTTCCAGGGGGGCGGCAATGTTAAAAAGAGCCTGGCGCGGATGAAGGCGGGATATGACAGGGCGCAGGTTAATATCGACAATATCGTTTCGGCGTTGGAAGGTCATAAACGGACGCTGTTGAAAGATATCGCGGTTATGAACGATATGTACGAGAACAATTACACCTATTATAAAGAAATAACAATGTATATTCTGGCGGGCGAGGAGAAACTGAAGGAATTTAGGGAGAATGATATTCCACAGCAAAGGAATATTGCCGCGCGGGATATGAGCGATATGGCGACGCAGAAACTGAACGACATGGTTGCGGCGGCGGACCGCTTTGAGAAGAAGCTGCACGATTTGAAGCTTACGCGTATGATAAGCATTCAAATGGCGCCGCAAATACGCATGATACAGAATAACGACGCGCTTTTGACGGAAAAGATTCAATCGAGTATAAATAATTCCATTCCGCTGTGGAAGAATCAGATGGTTATCGCGATGGGGCTTGCGAACAGCGCAAGTGCCTTAGCCGCGCAGAAGAAGGTCAGCGATATGACAAACGAGCTTTTGCTGAAGAACAGCGAGATGCTTAAAACTTCCACGCTCGAGGTTGCCAAGGCTTCGGAGGAAAGCATCGTGTCTATCGACACCGTGCGTAAAACCAACGAGAATCTGATATCCACCATTAATGAGGTTTTGGACATCCAGAAAAAAGGCCAGGAAAACCGCGCCGCCGCCGAGACAGAGCTGGCTAAGCTTGAGCAAGGGCTTAAAACGGCGCTTTTCGAAGCAAGCACCAGAAACTAAAGCAAAAATCAACGGGCTTTTTGCATACCCTTAACCATGTTTAAAACACTTTGAAAACGCGCGCGGTCGGGATCCGGCAGGGAAACAAGAAAAGCCTCTGTCATCATGTCCTGCTCCCCGCGCGTTAGCTCTTCGCCTTTGGGCATTCTCTTCATAAATTCGGTGATGACGCCCACGCTCTCCATGCCGCTTTTGCCCCGGAGTTTTTCTGAAAGACTCAGAAGCATTTCTTTCCGCTCCATTGATAGCGCGTCAAATTGCGGTTTTTTTAATATTTCTTCAAGATGATAATTTTCGGTCATATTTTAGCCTCCTGTAATGTTCCCATCATTTCAAGCAAGCTTACGATTGTCTGGAATTGCGCGCGGCTGGCCGGCGAAAGATGGGGCATGATAAGCTCCAGCATAGCTATCCGCCAACTGTTTTCGTCGCCGCCTGAGCCGGCGTTTATGCGGTTTATTGCGGCGGCGGTTTCCTTTAAATAATCTAGCAGCCGCTGGATTTCTATCAGCTTGATTATAACGCTGATCAGCCTCCGGTTCCTCGGCTCCAGATGGGGTATGGCGGATTTTATCATCGCAAGCTCCGGTGTATTAATCCGCTTATCAAGGGCGGACGCGCAGGAAGAAACATCCGGCGAAGGATTCCCCGCGGCTTGCTGGTACTTGTTTATAAATTCAGCCATTTTAAGGACTCTTTCAAAATTATTGTCAGGCATAAAAATCCCCCCACACTAATTTATGTGGGGGGGCTTAGCAAAATGACTTACACTAACATTATTCGCATACCGGTGCTCGCGGCCTCCTCCGGAGCAAGCACAATCCCCGCCTTCCCAAATGCCTGCAATGTCTTTTCCACGGCTTGGCCGCGCTGTTCCTTTGTCATTATACCTTTCATTCCTTTAACATAAGTTTATCGCATTATAGCACATTAATTAGTATTGACAAAATTTAATACTGACGTTATAATAATGCAGTAGCATCCGGGAGGCATAGCTCAGTTGGGAGAGCGCTCGCCTCACACGCGAGAGGTCACTGGTTCAAGTCCAGTTGTCTCCATTCAAGAGGCAAGAAAAGTTCCGTAGGTTTTTCTTGCCCCTTGCTCGGGGTCGTAGCACAGTTGGGAGTGCGCTCGGTTCGCATCCGAGAGGTCGAGAGTTCGAGTCTCTTCGACTCCACTTAGAATTAAAGCCTGCCATGTGCAGGCTTTTTATTCATCTTTATAATACAACGGAAAACGAGGGGATAAATCTGCGTTGGGAATATATGACAACTTATACGAACGTACACTTTACGCCGCTTAACCCAAAAGTTGAGGATGTGCGCATTGCCGATATTGCCCATGCCCTTTCCTTAATGACGCGCGCAAACGGTCATGTTAAGCGTTTTTATTCAGTGGCTCAGCACTCGGTTAACTGCGCCCATGAAGCGCGGGACAGGGGCTTCAGCAATAAAATACAGCTTGCCTGCCTGCTGCATGACGCAAGCGAAGCGTATATCGCCGATATGATACGTCCAGTAAAGCAAGAGTTCCCGGCATACCGTGAAATCGAAAATAAATTACAGGATGTAATAAATCAGGCCTTCGGGATAGACTTGACTTTAGAAGAGCAAGCCTTAGTAAAAGACATCGACGATGCCCTCCTGTGGCATGAATTTGCAGAATTAATGAACGGACACGCCAACGTGCCGGAGCCTGTGTTACATAGCAATCCCGACTTATCCGAACGCGGGTTTATCAGTGTTGAGCAGGAATTTCTCAGGTTATTTGAATCTTTAATTTAGGAGGAAAAAATGAAACGGTTTTTAGGAGAGTGGACGTCGATCTGCGCCGAGCTAAAGACAGACCCTCTGACAGGACTGTCGATTGAGCGGGTTGATGAACTGCACAGGACGCATGGCTATAACAGATTTGACGAGCCTAAGCCTGTCAGCAATTTTAAACGGGCATTGAAGCATTTCCGGGATGTACAGACGATTATACTGACGATTGCCGCCATACTTTCAACATCGTTTATCTTTCTGACGGGCTACCCCCCGTGGACGGCGATTACTATTTGGAGTTTGATCGCGGCGGGGCTTGTTATCGTAATTAAAGTGGAGAAGAGCGCTGAGCGCGACTTGTCCGCGCTGAAAAAGATGTCGTCACCCAAAGCCATTGTAGTACGGCACGGTTTACAGCAGCAGGTTGACGCCGATCAACTGGTGCCCGGTGATATCATCGTTTTGGAGAACGGCGGTTCCATCCCTGCGGATGCCCGGCTGATAGAGTCCGCTGATTTGTTGGTTGACGAATCCTCTCTGACCGGCGAGAGCCTTCCCGTAGAGAAAAACAAGGACGCCATAGTAGACGCGGACGCGCAGGTCGGAGACAGGCTGAACATGGTATTTTCCGGCTGCTATGTCATTAACGGTCATGCCAAGGCCGCTGTGACGGCGACGGGGATGCGGACAGAGATGGGTATCGTCGCCGGATGGCTTAACCAGACCGTCAAGCTCAAGACACGGATGCAGGCGCGTATGGAGGAATTCGGGAAAAAGATCGCGCTTATCGCAATCGTCGCCGGCGCTTTTCTGGCGCTGCTCTTGTATTTCCAGGGCGAGTCAATACACGAAATACTGATTAACGCCATGTCCCTGGCGGTTGCCGTTATCCCGGAAGCCTTGCCTATTGTTACGATTGCCACATTTGCCTTCGGCGTTAAGACAATGGCCAGGAAAATGGCTGTCGTAAGGACTGTGCCCGCGGTTGAGGTGCTGGGCGGGGCCACGGTTATTTGCAGTGATAAGACCGGAACATTAACAATGAACAAAATGGCAGTGCAGAAGGTGTGGGCGATTGGGCAGGACATCCATGACGCGGGGGGACACTTGGACAAGAAGGAAATGCACCTTCTGGAGATGGCGGGATTGAACTGCACGGCAAGCATCGGCGTGGATAACGGCAGGTATTACGAAACAGGCGATCCCACCGAGCTGTCGATAGTACGGCTTTTGAGGGATAAAGGCATTGACCGCACCAGCCTTTTAAACATTTTTCCCGTTGTTCACATGATACCTTTTGACAGCAAGCGGAAGAGGATGACCACGCTGCATCAGATGGAAGACGGTTCTTATATGGTCATTACCAAGGGTGCCGTCGATTTTATTCCATACGAAAGGGAATATAACCTTGACGACGAAATAAATAAAATCCTTGCGGAATACGGCGGCGCGGCATTAAGGACAATCGCCGTAGCGACGAGGCGTTTGCCCGATATGCCGGATGCGCTGACCGCCGATGAGCTTGAAAAAGGTCTTAAATTCGAGGGGCTTTTAGGCATAATGGATCCGCCAAGGCCGGAGAGTAAGGACGCAGTACGAATTGCAAGGGAAGCCGGCATCGGCACGGTTATGATTACGGGCGATCACAAGAACACCGCGATATCCATTGCCCGCGAAATCGGAATTTACCAGGAGGGCAACATTGCCATAACCGGCTTGGAGCTGGACCAAATGACGCAAGAGGAGCTTGAGGCCGTAGTTGAAAAAACCACCGTCTACGCCCGTGTCTCACCCGAGCATAAAATCAGAATTGTACAGGCGTTCCAAAAACACGGGCATATCGTCGCTATGACGGGCGACGGGGTGAATGACGCCCCCGCGCTGAAGGCGGCGGACGTCGGCATCGCAATGGGCATCGCCGGTACCGACGTATCGAAAAACGCCAGCGATATTGTATTGCAGGACGACAATTTCGCCACCATAGTAAACGGGATCGGCGAAGGACGCAGAATTGACCATAATATCAGGAAGGTTCTGTTCTCGCTGTTTAGCTGTAATATATCCGAGTTGATTATAATTATATTCGCGGTAGCGTTCCAGTGGGGCTTGCCGGTTGTCGCGCTTCAATTACTGTTAATTAACGTGTTCGCGGACGGTGTGCCGGATCTTATGATGTGCAAGGAGCCCCTTGAATCAGACGCCATGAAAAAACCGCCAAGAAACCCGAAAGCCGGAATTTTCGCGGGCGGGTTATTCAAGCGCATTGCGATTATGTCGGGCATTTTTGCGTTGATTGGCTTGCTTGCGTTCTTTGCGGGCGAAAGGCTACCGGTATCGCAATCAACCGGGCCTTCCTTTGAGGTGGCTAGAACCATGGCGTTCCTGGTTATCGGCCTGTCCTCCATTGTCAACATATTTAACGCGCGCAGCTTTACGGAATCCATCTTCAAAATCGGTATCGCGTCGAACCCCTCCATGCTGATTGCCTGTGTTTTTTCGTGCGCGCTGCTGATAGGCGTCGCGATTATTCCGGGCTTGCAAACAGTCTTTTCATGTGTGCCGATTTCTGGCGAGCACTGGGTAATAGTGGTTTTACTGTCGCTTGTACCGTTGTTCTATACGGAAATAGCGAAGAAATTGACGGCGGGTTCTTTATTGTAGGATATCACGCTTTTCGCGTGTTGCCGTTAAATCGGAACCGTATGAGGACGAAAACACCGTTTGGTTATATTTTTTAAGCTTCCATTCAGGTGTTTTACATATGGGGCAGGGTTTTTTTGCCCATTTATTCCTAAGCCACCGCGCGGCGCGTGAATTGCGTGAATCACGCGCGATAAAAACCTCGCCGCAGTGGGTGGTTATTTTAGCAAAATCCCCGCGCACCTCCATTTCGCGGACGCCGTGCAGGGCGCCGCTTTTAGAGGGCCAGAGCTTCATTTTCGTGACAAGGTCGAAAAGGAAAACGTTTTTACGATAGTATGTCTTTTTCGCTTCCATACGAGGAGTACGAGAGTTGCACTCGCCTACACGGATTTAGAGTCCGCGCGATCCATCCGATCTACCCCTCAAGATGCCCGCCTCTATCGAAACCCGGGGGCTGGGGCGGGCCGCCGCATTCGCGGCGTGTGCGCCGCAGGCGCACAGCGCGGGAACCGCGCGCCCGCCCCAGCCCCCGGGTTTCGATAGAGGCTCAATTAATCCTAGCCCCATTTAAATAAGCCGTGCTTCTTCCAAGCCGCCCTACCCCGGAATGCCCGGACACCGCCATAGCCACACGCTCAATGCCTATCCCAAGCCCAACCCATGTCTCAAAGACACCCCACGCGGCGTCAAGCGCGTGCGGGCCGGTTGCACCGGACGCAAGCTCCGTGCCTTGGCGTATAATATCAAGTGTTTCGCCGTAAACATCGGATGTTTCGGCGATTATTTCTGTCCCTTCAACGCCAGCGGCAGACATCGCCAAGGATGCCAGCTCACGGAGGCGGTTTTGCTGCTCGCCCTGTTTAACCGACGCGTATTCCACAAGGTTTAGCATTATAAACTCGTTCAAATGCCCCGCACCGCGCTGTTCTTTACGGAAGCACGTTCCGATTTCGTAAATCCTCACGGGTTTGTTCAGCGCTTTATGTAAATCGCGCATCAGCGTATATAAGCCTGGCGCAAGCATGGGGCGCAGACAGCGCCCGCCATCCAGCCAAAAAACCTGCTTCCGAAGCGGATGGCTTTCCGTTATAGACATCTTATCCAGACATTGCGCTGTAATTATATGAGGCGTGGACACCTCCGCGAAACCCATTTCACCAAGCCATGATTCAAGGCGTTCCGCAACCAGCGCAACGGTTGATTTTTCGCCATGATAAAGCGCTTTGGCAAGTAACTCGCGGTTTTTTTTAACCAATTCCGCAGAAAGCCTGCGATATGCCGCATCACGGGCTTCGGGCGTTTCAAAACCACTCTCCGGCTCAGTCCCGGCGTAATTTAATTCAACTAGGCGTTGTTTTTGCGCTGAGGTAAAGTAAACACTATGCATCAATCTCACTCCGTATATTATTGTATTATAGGGCAATACGAGAAATAAAACAACCACTTGCTTTGTTTTTGGTGAAATAGTATAATATTAACTGGAAACTAATCTATCCAAACGGGTGATCAAATGACAGGAAAAGAGCTTATATTCGCTGCTATGCGCCACGAAAAAACGCCGGCTGTGCCGTGGGTGCCGTTTGCGGGCGTACACGCGGGCGCATTGAAGGGATATAACGGTATAGAGGTATTAAAAGACGCGGATAAGCTATACGAATCGCTGATGGAGGTACATAAGCTATATCAACCCCATGGCATGCCGATCACCTTTGATTTGCAAATAGAAGCCGAAATACTGGGCTGCGATTTGCTGTGGCAGGAATACGCGCCGCCCTCTGTAAAATCCCATCCCTATTCGGAAGGCCAAAAGCTGCCCTGTCCCTGTGCCATACCCAATGAAAACGCCGGCAGGCTGCCCGTGGTGCTGGAGGCTATGCGCCGCGTCAAGGCAAGCGTCGGCGAAACAACGGCACTTTACGGCTTGATTTGCGGGCCCTTTACGCTGGCCTCACATCTGCGCGGCAGTAATATTTTCCTGGACATGATCAAAGATCCTGAATATGTAAAAAGACTGGTTGAGTTCTGCGCTCAGGTCTGCATAAAAATCTCGGGCATGTACATTGACGCGGGCATGGATGTTATCGCGGCGGTTGACCCGCTGGTAAGTCAGGTCTCCCCGGCGCACATAGAAGAAATGCTGCACGATGGGTTCAAAGCCATTTTCGACTACATACGCAGTAAAAAAGTGTTCTCCTCGTTCTTCGTTTGCGGCAACGCGACGAATCAGATTGAAGTCATGTGCCGCACAAACCCGGACTCCATATCCGTTGACGAAAATGTAAACATGCCCAAGGCAAAGCAGATTACCGACAAATACAACATCACCATCGGCGGCAATATCCCGCTTACAACAACAATGCTCTTAGGTACGCAACAGGACAACATGAAGACCGTCATAGACCTGCTGGACTCCCTTGACCACCACAACCTCATAATCAGCCCCGGCTGCGACATGCCCTACGACACGCCCATCGAAAACACCGTGGCCGCCGCGCAGGCCGTCTTAAACACGGATGCCTGCCGCAAAATCATCGAAAACTACGAAGCCCCCAAATCCGACATAAAAATCGAGCTGCCCGACTATAAAAGCAACAAAAAAGTCCTTATTGAGCTGTTCACCCTCGACTCCGATGTCTGCGCCGCCTGCACGTACATGTTAAGGAACGTTCAGGACGTTTATGAGGAAATCAAGGACATTGCCGAATACGTGGAATACAAGTACATCAACCGCGAAAACATCGCCCGCACAGGCGCAATGGGCATCTCAAACCTGCCCACCATGTGCCTGGACGGCGAAATTAAATGGGTTTCCATCATCCCTGACAGGGAAACATTCATATCCGAAATCAAAAAATACGCCGCAAAAAAATAATAAAACAACGCAAACTACTGAGGGGTGAACAAATGGACAAACAAACCATCTATAAATCCGCCGCCGACTCCATTCTGACCGCAAATGAGGAACTAGCCGTAAAAGTCTTCAGCGACGCCAAATCCGCCGGTTTCGACCTCCTTGATCTCCTCGGCAGCGGCTACGGCGCGGGGATACAGGAACTGGGCGAGCTGTTCGGCAAAGGGCGCGTGTTCCTGCCCGAAGTCATGATGGCAGCCGAAACCATGCGCAAAGCCAGCGAACTGATCGAAGCTGAGCTGCCTCCCGGAACAGCGGCTAAAAAGGCAACAATAGTAATCGGAACCGTTGCCGGGGACGTACACGACATAGGCAAGGGCATCATCTGCGCCCTTTTAAAATCAAACGGCTACATGGTGCACGACATAGGACGCGAAGTGCCCGCCCAAGTATTCATAGACAAAGCCGAGGAAGTTAACGCAGACTACATCGGCTCAAGCGCACTCCTTACCACCACTATGCCCGAACAGAAAAAAATCGAGGAACTTCTTACAAAACAGGGTTTGCGTTCTAAATACAAAACCTTGGTAGGCGGCGCCCCCGTCACCAAACGCTGGGCGCAAAAAATCGGCGCGGACGCATATTGCGAAAACGCTTCCGAATTATTGGCACAGCTTAATGAGTGGCAGGAGGTTAGATAATTTGGATAAAATCCTAACCCGCATGGGCGACGGTTCCCTCATCGAAATGACCTTTGGCGAGGTAATGGACGACATACGCGCCGGTGCCCGTGACGCGGCTGAACGCGCCGATGTCCCGTTTTTATCCGAAGCCGAGATGAAGCATATCTTTGAAATCGTAACAACGCCGGGCAACGCTGTGGGCGTTAGGCTGGGCGACGAAATCGTCTCGACAAGCGATTCCGGCTCCGAGAAACTCAGCGCTTATTGCATGATACCCATTGAAAAAAGCGTACAGGCTCTGATACACGAGAGGGTACTTGGCGGCGATTCCGTGGACATCGGTTTTGCCGACTACAACTATAAAACCGTAAAAGGCGTAGCGGAGCGCGAAGCCAACGTTCTGCGCAACGCCGTGGAACGCGCCGTAATGCCCATCTTTTACGGGGCAATGACAAACTTAGGGTTCTACACCTATCCCGACGGCCCCGTGCCGAACTGGGCGGAGCTTCTGCCCCAGGGCAAAATCGCCGAGGCGTTGAAAGCGCAGGAGGACGCGGCCCGGCACGCCGTCAGGGATATCGTCTACGTCGCCGAACGCATGTACGAAGCCGGGGCGGACGGTTTTAACCTGGACACCTCCGGCGCGGCGGGAGACGCGGACTTTTTGGCGGCGCTCCGCGCCTGTGAGGAGATCACAAAGCGTTTCCCCGGTATGGGCGTGGAAGTCGGCATGGCTGGCGAATTCGTGCTGGGTATGCACGGCAAAGTCGAGTATAACGGCACAAGGCTGGCGGGCTTATACCCCCACGAGCAGGTCAAATTGGTTGAGCAGGCCGGAGCGTCTATTTTCGGCGCTGTGGTAAATACCAACTGCAACGAGAGCTTCGCGTGGAACATCGCCCGGGTCTGCACGTTTATCAAGCCCTGCGTTGATGCGGCAACTATCCCCGTACACGCAAACGTTGGCATGGGAGTGGGCGGCATACCCATGTGTCAGACCTTGCCCCATGACGTGGTGTGCAAGGCCGATAAAATCCTGGTTGAAATTTGCAAAATAGACGGTTACTAGCTGGGTGTAGGGGATCCTTTCGGGATGGAAGCGGCTCACGCCTTGGCCGCGGGAATGGGCGGCATACGGACTGCCGGAGATCTGGTTTTACGTATGCAGCTTCTTCGCAAGATGAAGCTTGATGACGCCAAAAAATTCGTCGCGGAGAAACTGGGCGTTACCTTACAGGAGCTGGCCGACATCGTAACCATGACAGACGTGCGCGCCAATCTCGGCATAGGCGTGCAGCAGCCGTTTAACGGCGAAACCGCCGGTATGGCGGCAAAAATGAAGATATCGGAGTTGCTGGGCATTAAAATAAACTCTGTTGAACGATTCAAGGAACGGGCAGGGATAATTTGAACATTCAAACAGTATTAATCACGGGCTTCCTGGGTGCGGGCAAGACCACCTTACTGGAGCGGATTCTGGAAGCTTACAAAAACGAGAAAATCGGCATAATCGTCAATGATTTCGGTTCTGTAAACATCGACACAATGCTGGTTGAGGATAAAGCTCAGGGGGTGCCGCTGGTTCCCCTTAGCGGCGGCTCCGTTTTTTGCGCTTGCATCAAGGAGGATTTCGTAAAGGCGTTAATTTCCATGTCCCGCGAACCCATCGGCTATTTGTTCATAGAAGCCACGGGGCTTGCAGATCCCGGCGGTATGCCGGGTATTCTGGAATCCGTCGCGTCACGGGGCGGGGATACGCTAACATACCGGGGAGCCGTATGCGTCACCGACTGCACGGTTTTCGCGGAGTTAAGCGATTTGCTTCCCGTTTTGAAAAGCCAGGTCAAATACAGCGGCGCCGCGATAATCAATAAAATTGATTTGGCCGGCGGCGGTGACGTAACTAAAATTAAGGAAATCCTGTCGGAAATCAACCCCGGTATTACAATACACATAACATCCTTTTGCAACGTTGATATAAAGGAAATTGTTAACGGGCTTCAGCCCGGCGCGGACGGGGTTTCGTCAAACACCCAGGCGTCAAGGCCGGTCACTATTAGCCTTTCGGGGACAAAACCCATGGAACCCTCTGGTTTGCGCGGTTTTCTCGATGCGGTTGAACCCTGCGCGTACAGGATAAAGGGGTTTGCCCTGACCACGGAGGGCGGCGTGAAGGTTAGCCTATCCGGTAATTTAATAGAAATTGAGCCTTGGCCCGATGTGCGTGATACGCGGTTGTTTCTCGTCTCAAAAACAGGCCTCGGCCTTTACAGCGCCGTTTCCGCCGCCGCGGACGAGCATTGCCGCGGCTGCCTGTCCGTATGAAAGGGCATATGATTATTAATCTGGATATTAATTTAATGCATGAAACGGCTGAGAAACTGTTTTGCCATGTCACAGGTTTCTCCGACTCAAACAGGATGCTGGCCTTGAGAGAAGCCGGCTTTGCCGTACGCGACGCATTAATGGTTAAAATCCAACCCCGCGCGGTATTGGGCATTCATAAGGAGTTCAAGCTGGGTAAGGGCGTTCTTGAAATTGCCGGGAAACGCGCTGTTTGCCGTGAATTTGAGGTAATAAAACAGGAAAGTGTTCAAGGCGTGTTCAGTTACGTCCTGACTATCGGCGATATTAATATACCCGGTGATTTAATGGACGAGCTTTACGCTGATTATTGGGGAACAGCCTACGCCGAAGCCGCGCTGGATGCTTTACATAGCAAATTGACAGAATTCACGGCATCGGAGTTCGGCTGCGCGTTTGTTTCAGAGTCTTTCGGCCCCGGGCTGCGCAGAATGGGGCTTCCCGCCGTCGAAACTGTCTTTACTCTGGCTGACGGCGGCAGGATTGGCGTGGAGTACGGAAGCAGCTTTATGATGACGCCGCGCAAATCCTTATGCGGATTTATTTTCGCGCTGGATCATGAACCGGGCGGTGGGGACAGCTGCATGGAATGCACAGCGTCAAAAACCGGGTGCAACTTATGCCATGTCCGGCGTAAAAAGGATATATAAATTATGCGTATTATCTTTCAACCCAGCGGCGTAATAGCGGAAAGCTCCGGAAACGAAAACCTTCTGGACATTATCCGCGGATGCGGGCTGGCGCTGCCCGGCGCGGTTTGTGGCGGGCGCGGGGTTTGCGGGAAATGCGGGGTAAGCGTCAACGGCAATTTTAAGCTTGCCTGCCATTTTATCCCAACCGGAGACATAACCGTCCGCCTGCCTGAAGAACATGCCGATACATTAGGTTTTCAGCTTCCACCGGATTTTATATACGATAAATTTGAAAGTGACGGTTTCGGTTGTTCCTTCGATATCGGGACGACCACCATAGCGGGAGCGTTTATTAAGCTGCGGACAGGGTATCTGCTTGGCGTAAAATCCGTACCAAACCCGCAGAGCGCTTACGGTGCGGATGTTATAACCAGAATCGGCTACGCGGCGTGTGAAGGCGGTTTAAGCCGTTTGCTTGAATCGGCGGTTTCCGCCATGAACGGTATTATAAACGATTTTTTACGCGAGCACGGCCTTTTACACAAAGATATAAAAGCCGTTACAGCCGCCGGAAACACGGCAATGAGCCATATCCTGATGAACGTAGATCCGTCTGGCCTTGCCGTTTCACCCTTCCATCCCGTTTTTTTAGACGCGCCGGTAAAGACGGCAAATGATTTAGGGCTTTTGGCGGATCCCGAAGCCCCGTTTACGCTTTTACCCAACATCGCCGGGCATGTGGGCGGCGATATCTCCGCCGGTTTGCTTGCCACATCCTTGCCTAAAAAAGCTGGAATAACACTTCTGATTGACATCGGCACAAACGGCGAAATCGTCTTAAACGCAAACGGGCGCATGGCCGCCTGCTCCACAGCCGCCGGGCCGGCTTTTGAGGGCGCTTGCATAAAAAACGGCATGAGCGCCGGAAAAGGCGCGATTCGCGCGGTCTCTATATCAGAAAACAAAGTTACTGTAGATATTATCGGCGGGGGCGAACCCGCCGGTATTTGCGGCAGCGGGCTTGTAGACGCGGTATCGGAAATGCTCCGTACCGGCGTTCTTGAAGGCAGCGGCAGGCTTGCAAGGGACGAAAGCTTTGTCCTGTGCGGCGGCGATAAAAAAATTGTGGTAACACAGCACGATATCCGGCAGGTTCAACTCGCGAAAGCCGCTATATCCGCCGGGGTACAGGTTTTGACCGCGTTCCTGGGCGTGCGCATACAGGATATTGACGAGATCCTCCTCGCCGGGGCTTTCGGCAATTATATAAACATTCAAAGCGCGATAAACATCGGACTTTTGCCGGGCGTAAACCCAAGCCGCGTAAAGCGCGTGGGTAACGCCGCCGGAATCGGCGCGGCAATGGCGCTTTTATCGGAATCCGCTGCGAAAAAAGCCGCGGGCTGGGCGCGTACGGTGGAGCATGTGGAGTTGTCCGCACAGCCCGGCTTCATGGACGCGTATATAAACGGGATGAGTTTTAATGACGAGATTGAATGATGATTTCTTAGACGGCACCGGCAGAGGATTAGTTTCTTACGAACGCGAATTCCGGGCCTTTTCGGGCTTGGGGTTTTTTGAGCTGGGCTGTAAGGCCTGCGGATTAAGCTCTAAGCGCGGCAAGGAGATTTTATCGCGCCGGATTGGTGTTGTACCCATAACGAGCGGGGATGGGATCATCGGCACATTCGCCGGGGCGGTTACCGATATCTTAGAATATACGGGATTCACCGTTTTCGTAACAGATAACCGGGATGTCAACGGTTTTGCGGAAGCGCATACGGAGGGCGCGGACGCTGTGTTTATGGCTGATGACGAGCGGTTTATTGCCGTAAACCTGAACAGCCGCCGCATTTCGGACAATAACCGGGCCACGGCACTAGGCTTTATTACCGCCCTCGAGGGCGCGGCGGACGGGCTTGCGGGCAAGGATGTCCTCATTTTGGGATATGGCGTTGTTGGGAGTTGCGCGGCATATATTCTGCGTCAAAAAGGCGCAAACCCGGTGATTTTTGACACCGACCCGCTAAAACAAGACATCTGTTCATCCGAAATCGCGGATTACAAATATATTTTTGACGCGACGCCCGAGGGCGGTTGGCTTACCGCGGATATGCTTCACAAGGACGCGCTGGCCGTCTATGCCGGGGTGCCGCTGTCGCTTGACAGTGAGGCCCGCGCGCGTTTTAAGGGGCGTTTTGTCCACGATAATCTGTCCACCGGGGTAATCGTTATGGCTTTTGACGCGCTTGGAGTTTGATATGCACGATATCATCAAAGATTTAGTTGATAGACGCACTAAAGAAGCCATTGATGCCGCAATGTCTTTAGATACCGCGCTGCTTGCCGAAGCGGCAAGAAAAACCCGCGCCGCGTGTTCCCGGGATCGGGTTTTTTTATATGGTTTTATTTATTTTTCAACGTTTTGTATAAATAATTGCAATTTCTGTTATTTTCGCAAAGAGAACGATATAAAACGTTATCGTAAAACAGAGGATGAAATTCTGGCGGTTGCCGATGATTTGGGGGCTTCCGGCGTAAATTTGGTGGATTTAACGATGGGCGAGGATTCTTACTATAAAGAAAACAGTTTCGCCAGGTTTATCCGGCTTGCGTCAGAAGTGATGAAACGGACGGGGCTTCCGGTTATGGCGTCGCCGGGTGTTATGCCAAACTCCGCGCTGGAAAATCTGGCAAAGCAAAATGTGCTGTGGTATGCGCTTTATCAGGAAACCTTTAACCGGGAGCTGTTCGGGCGTCTCCGCGCGGAACAGGATTTTGACGGGCGTATGAACGCAAAACAGCACGCAAAAAGGCTTGGCATGAGCATTGAGGAAGGTATTCTGACGGGCGTTACGGAAACCCCTGAGCAGCTTGCGGAGTCCGTCGCGCAGATAGGAAACGGAGGCGCAAAACAACTCCGCGTTATGACCTTTGAACCGCATAAATCCGTACCGCTGGGGCAAAACACCCGGCAGGACATCACCATCGAATTGAAGATAATATCTATTCTCCGGCTGCTACACCCCTCCGCCCTTATTCCCGCGTCCCTAGATGTGGGCGGGCTGGACGGTCTGACGGCGCGTTTAAACTCCGGGGCAAATGTGGTGACATCAATCATTCCCCCGTCATCCGGGCTTTCCGGCGTCGCCCAGCGGGACAGGGACGTAGCCTCAAGCGGGCGTACAGCGGATGCGGTACGCGCCATATTGATAAAACTTGGATTGAAACAGGGGTCAAACACGGAATATTTACGGTTTATACGCGGGGAGCTTGTAGATGGTTAGAATAGCGGTTATCGGGGGCAGGCTGCAAGGCCTGGAGGCTCTTTTCCTTGCCAAGGAAGCGGGTTATAGAACTTTATTGATTGACAGGAAACAGAATCCTTTAGCGCGTAATCTTGCGGATGATTTCCTGTGCCGGGATGTTAGCGACCTTTGCGATGATACAATAGAAGCGTTAAAAAAATTTGATTTGATTATTCCGGCGTTTGAGGATTATGAGGTTTTAGCCAAATTAGACAATACCGCGGGACAGTGCGGTTTGCCTCTTATGGCGGATATGCGGGCATACGCGGTTTCATCGTCCAAAAAAGCTTCGGATGTTTTTTTCCGGAACCACTCTTTACCCATTCCTGAACGATATCCCGGCGGTTGTTTTCCTTATATCGGTAAAATCCCTGTTTCAAGCGGAAGCAGAGGCATTTGTTATATAGCGGATAAACACATGCTTGATAAGTATATAAATGAGGTTGATGGCATTGTTCAGGAGTTTATTGAGGGCAGGCAATTCTCCGCCGAAGTTATCGGCACGCCTGGGAACTATACGGTTTACGAGATTACGGAATTGTTTGTGGATGACGGATTTGACTGTAAAGCCGTCGAATGCCCAGCAAACCTGCCGGACGTAAAGAAAGCGGAAATCAGCGGTATCGCGCTAAAAACAGCGGAAAAATTAGGTTTAAGCGGCATAATGGATATCGAGTTTATACTGTCGCCAAAGGGCTTCGTTATATTGGAGATTGACGCGCGTTTTCCCAGTCAAACGCCAGTTTGCGTTTACCATGCCACAGGGGTAAACTATGTTACGGAGCTGTTGAACCTTTGGAAAGGCGTAAAACCGGAACACCGTAAACCTATAAAACACTCCAGATTGGAGCATTATAAGATAGAAAACGGCGTTATTCACGCGCTGGGTGAACATATAGTCGCGGAATGTGAACAAATTAATGTTTACAAAAATTGCATGGGCGTTGATTTTTGCTTTACCGATTATAAAGAAGATAAACGGAGTTGGGCCGTGACATTGGTTTATGGCGCGGAATCCGCGGCGGCCCTAGCGTGCAAGCATCGCCGCGCCCAGCTCGGCTTTTTCATCCCCTAAAAGAATATGTATGTCCGGGAACAGGGTTCGGAGGTTGGCATTTAGCTGCGTTGCTATGCTTTCATTAAGCAGTAGCACCGGCCCGCCTATAACCATATGCGTCCCCTCGCCGTCCGTCCGCGCTTTTATAATCATACCCGCTCCAAAAGCCGCCAGATCACGCGCCGCCTGTGTTTCAATCTCAAGAGCCGCGCCGTCTCCGTCACGCGCCGCTTTTTCCACAACCCCGGCAAGATTGCACACATTATTAGCCTTAAAGTCATCCCCGTTTATAACATTCAGAATCTCCGCCGGCTCTCTGACCCCAAGCTCCCGCGCCGCCATAACGGCCATGCTTGTATCGGAACCCCTTCCGTCCAGAAACATCACAATGCGACGCAAGGCGTTCGCGCCGATGGAATACGCCGACCCGCCCATTTCTATCAGTTTCCCGTAGCCGCCCGTAAAAGTCTCTTTCCCGCCGCGCCAGATATACCCGTACACATCGTCGCCGGAAAGCAGCAGCACTCCGGGAACATCGCCAATCTTCGCCGCAAGCGACGCGCGCTCCATACCTATAACTTTAACGGCGCAAACAAACCCTATATTTTTGAACATTTTAACCAATGACGCTTCATGCTCGTCAATCTCAGAGGAAGGCGCGGCAAAGCAAAGACCCGCGCAGCCTTTAACGGTGGTATTCGTAAGCCTGTGCAGCTCTTTCACCAGCAACGTAATATTATGCGCAACCGAAGCCGCCGGCTGCAGCCGTAAATCCGTCGGCACTCCGCTGTGCCGCCCTATAATCTTGTTATTTTCATCCAGCATCAAAAGCTTCGTGTACTTGCCGCAGCCGTCTATGCCCAGGTAATACATTATTGATACAACTCCACACCCAAAATCTTGCAAACTATATCATTTTCAAATATCTCTATATATCCGAAGGTAGGATAGGGGCTTCTGTTTTTATCAAAGGCCGCACTGCCCGGGTTCATAACTGTTATTCCCCGCTCCCGCGATATCAGCGGCACATGCGTATGCCCGAAAAGCACTATTTCCGCGCCTCCCCGCGACGCATGCGACACCATTTCGCTTCCCCCAGCCGACAAATACATCTTTGTGTCAAGCTCAAACTGATAACCGTGCGTAAGATAAATAATTTTCCCCGCAACATTTACATACTTCTCCCGCCCATAATCCTTATACGCATCACAATTGCCGTGGACGGCGTGAATCTCAACATCCGGGTACATTATCCCTATATTATCAATATCACCGCCATAATCACCCAAATGCATAACCACATCGGGCTTATCCTTACCCAGCACTAATTCCATTGCCCTAAGGTCTCCATGCGTATCCGAAAACACATAAATCCTCATTGTCACATCTCCCAAATCAAGCAAGGGACATTCTGCCCTTGACCCTATCATATCAAATTCCAATGAAAGGGTCAAGGGATGAATGTCCCTTGCAGGGGTTAGGGGATGGAGCGATACAGTATACCGCAGATAAAATATCTACACACTCACATGACTGGGGGTAGCCGTTATTTCACACTTAATTCCTAGACTTGACAGCAACCTCAAGATTCGAGCCTGCGAAGCCTTCGCGCATCTTTGTGTCGGCCTTCACGTTTTCCAGCTTGAAATGGTCGAGCACGCCAAGGTTACCGCTGCGCAGGGCTTCGGCGATAGCAAGGGGCACGGCGGCTTCGGCTTCGACGACTTTCGCGCGCATTTCCTGTACGTGGGCCTTCATTTCCTGTTCGTGGGCGATAGCGATGGCGCGGCGTTCTTCTGCCTTGGCCTGGGCGATTTGCTTGTCGGCTTCGGCTTGGTCGATTTGGAGGGACGCGCCGATGTTGCGGCCTACGTCTACGTCGGCAATGTCGATGGAAAGGATTTCGTAGGCTGTGCCGGCGTCAAGGCCTTTCGCGAGAACCGTGCGGGAAATGACATCCGGGTTTTCAAGGATATCTTTGTGCGTGCGCGATGAACCGACTGTAGAGACGATGCCTTCGCCTATACGGGCTATAACGGTCTCTTCGCCCGCGCCGCCGACAAGACGGCCCAGATTCGTGCGGACTGTAACACGCGCCATAACCTTTACTTCGATACCGTTCATTGCAACGCCGGATATCCAAGGGGTTTCGATTACTTTTGGTTTAACGCTCATGCGTACGGCTTCGAATACGTCGCGGCCCGCAAGGTCTATGGCGGCGGCACGCTCGAAGGTCAGCTCCAGATTGGCCCTGTGAGCGGCGATTACCGCGTCCACAACATTGTCAACACGCCCACCGGCCAGCAAATGGGCTTCAAGCTGGTTTATGGAAATATCCAGCCCGGCTTTGCGTACCTTTATAAGGGGTTTAACGACCCTGTCCGGTTTGACGCGCCTTAACCGCATACCAATCAGCGTGAAAATCCTGACGCGTACCCCGGCGGCTATCGCGGAAATCCACAGCCCAACAGGTACAAAACTGAAAAACAGTGATAGGAACAATACCGCTACCGCGAAAATAATAAGTCCAAAAATTAATCCGTCCATCTTTTTCCCTCCTTATAATATGTTAATTTTAGTTGCGGCTCGGTTGGCCCGGCGCGCCGTTGTCAGCCATCAACCTGACGAAAAGCTTGTTTTCCTGCGATCCTGTGACAATAACGCGGTCACCCGAATTGATATACGCGCCGGTTGAATACGCTTCGACGGACACACCGCCAAAATCCACCGTTCCGATTGGGCGCATGGGGGTTACGGCAACGCCCGTCTTCCCCTCGTACTTTGACAAATCAACCATTCCGCCGGAATCTTCGCTTAAAGCTTCATCCATAATCAATTTTTTTAATATCCCCCGTTTCGACGCCAGCTTGACAAACGTGAATATACCGCCGGCCACAAGCACTAATTCCAGCAGCGCGAAATATATCCCGTACGGCACGAAAATAATCAAGAGGACAGCCGCCGCTACTAACGCAACGATACCCAGTATGCCAAAGACACCAAACCCGGGAAAGAACGTCTCAACTATAAGTAAAATTATGCCGGCAACAAGCAACGCCACAACCAGTTGCATCATGATTATACACCCCTCTCTATATAAATGTAACTTTAACTTACCATAATTATAACATAAGGCAAAAAGAAATGCAATAGTAAATTTTAATTACTTTTTAGTTGTTTACATTTATGTGTGCCTTGTGACCTTAAAACGCTCGATATTATATAGTTCACCGCTTATGCCCGCTTTTTTCAACGCAATCTCCAATTGCTGGCTTACGGTGTCGATGCCTTCGAGATCAGGTAACAGTACCCCGCGCTTCGATCCGTGCGTAACGATTACGCCGTAGGTTTTGGGATCGAGTTTTTCCTGTAAACGCGTGTAATCCACGGGTTCCGGCTCGGAAAGCACATCTACGCCGTATGTCAGAAACGGCAGCTCGCCCGGTTCCACGGGATCAAAGCGGAAGTCACGCGAACAGGCGGAAACGGCATTTTGGCGCACTTCGTCGGCTATTGAAGCGGTTGTCGGCTCCAATGTGCCGATGCAACCACGCAGAGTTCCATGTTTTTTTATTGTAACAAACACACCGGCGCGCGTCTGCCGGTATTCCTGATCCAGTGCGGTTTTCACGGGCAGCCTTTTGGTTTGCACATACGCCTCCACTACGTTCCGCGCAAGGCGCGGCAATCCGCTTTCGCTGTCCTTAGCCGCCGCCATTGCCTCGCGCATCCGCTCCTTATACAACGCCAAATAATCATCGCCGCCCGTTTCGGATAAAATATGATACGCGCATTGTGCATAACCGACGCCGAATGTGCCTTCGTAGGATAAAAATTCCGGTTTTATCAACATTCCGCTCAGTATCCCGGCAAGAATCATAAACGCGCCGGAGCCGCAGTCCGCTGCGCCGTACCGTTCGTCCTCGCCCATCATGAGCAGTTCCTCAAACCGCGCATCACGCATGATCCCTGTTATTTTCGCGTCAAAAGCGCGGCATTCCTCTCCTTTGTTACCCCGCTCCTTTAGTTTATGCGACAAATCACCCGACGCGACAATTACGGTTTTCCTTCCCAATTTACCAATGGCGGACTTAATGCACATACCCAGCTTGTAATGCTCTTCCGGGGGCAAGCCGGACGTTGATACGCGCACAACGGCATAATCCGTATATTTATTCACAAACCACAGCGGCACCATCACCCCGTGGTCAAGAGCGGAGTTTTCCGGCGTTTCGCCCAGCAGTCCAGCCGATATTCCCTCCCTGTCCGCAATACCTGAAATAGCCGTGCTAAGTTCATTATCGTAATTTACAGTTACCTTCACACCCGGTTCACCAAAAACTCCAAAATCCCCCGCCGCCGCCTTACCCGGCGAAATATGAAAATAATCCGCGTAAGTTGGCGCATGGGGCGAGATAACGACGATCGTTTCGGGCTTCATCTCCGAAATGCGCCGCCCAATTTCATGATACGCTGACATCGTTTCGGGTATGCCCCTTTCGCTGCCTTTACCCACGGCTTCAACCGCAAGGGGCGGATGCGGCATGATATATCCGGCTAGAATGTTCATTTTATACCTCCTTTGCGGGCGGGACGCCCGCGCTCCCAGTTTTCTACTCTGCCCGGAGCGCCGCTACCGGGTCTTTCCTGGCCGCGATTTTGGATGGTAAGAACCCCGCGATAAGTGTTAGGACCATACTTCCGCCAATCAGCAGAAGCGCATGCAAAACGCTTAGGGTTGCTATATTGCGCAGGCCGACCTCGGCGTGGACAACCGCGTTTATTGGGAAACACAGCACCCACGCGAAGAACACGCCTATCGCCCCGGCGGTAAAGCCCACAATCAGCGTCTCGGCGTTAAACACATGGGAAATGTCTTTTTTCCGCGCCCCGACGCTGCGCAGTATGCCGATTTCTTTTGTGCGCTCAAGGACGGATACGTAGGTGATTATTCCAATCATTATAGACGAAACAACCAGCGATATCGCCGCGAAGAAGATAAGCGCGGTTGCCACGGCATCGAGAAGCGTCGTCGTCATATCCGAAATTAGCTCCGCCATATCCACGAATATAACGCGCTCACCGGGCTTACCCTCGGCAACTTTACGGTTATTGTACGCTTCCAGATAATCTTTAATCGCTTCCTTGGAAGAAAAATCCCGGGGGAAAATGTTTATGCTTGTGGGGGTGGGATCCGCGCCAAGCATCATCAGCTGTCGGTTACGCTGCGCTTCGCTTGAAAACAGCGTTCCCGTCAGGGCATTACGGTTCGAGTTCAGTTGCTCCTGTGCTATCTTTGAAGCCGCCGCGGTTGCTACCACATAATCTTTCAGCGCGCTGGTATAAACGATGCCCTGTGACAAATAGCCGCCGCTAAGCCCGGGTTTCATTCTAAGGATACCTACAACGGTAAGTTCCATCCCGGCGTCGCCGTTCCATAAATCCGTAAACTGCGCTTCGGTACTGGCGGCGGAGTAACGCGTCGCACCCGCGTAGTAAAAATCATCGTTTGGAATAACCTTTAACAGCGTTTTTCCCAGAAAATCGCCAATCCTATAATTTTCCCGCTCGGGTATGCCCAGCTTGTTAAGGAACGCCGCGTCCAAGCGGTTCCATGTATCCACCACAATGGCGATTTCATTGGCGACTCCGGGTAAACGGCTGCCCCTGCCTCCGATCAGGTCGTATTGCGACAGCACAAAATCAGAATTATCCGGCAGCTCCATCCAATACAGATTAGGCCCGCCAAGAGCCGCCATCCCCGCAATGCCCGCCATTTCCATCATGCCGCCCGCAAAACCCTGCTGGCTGGTTTCGTATCTTACAACAGTCTCGCCGCCTTTGGCAAGCACGTTCATCACCGCCCCGCGCTGGTACGAGATTGTGGAGACAGATCCGGGCATGGCGGTGTTAATGCTTTCAACATAAGCCAGATATTCGGGATTAAACACATTAATATGGGAAACACGGCTTTCCCTTGGAACGCGGCGGTGGATGATGTCGCCGTCCGGGTGCTGCCCGGGCCTGCGCTGGCCCCCGCTGCCTCCTCCGCCGATGTTTTGGTTCGGCGCGTCGCGCATGTCGTCCAGTACCTGGTCGCCCGCCGTGATAGAGATGGGGAACCCCGACAGCACCTCCGTTTGCAGCGTGCCTATGTACCGCGACAATCCCGTAGACAGCGCCAGCACCAGGCCGATCCCGATAATGCCGATACTCCCGGCAAAGGCCGTAATTACCGTACGCCCGCGCTTTGTAAGCAAGTTGTTAAGCGACAGCGAC
>WRAC01000030.1 GCA_009780415.1 Defluviitaleaceae bacterium
ATGCTTCGAGTTTTTTTCTATTGCTTGCATTTCTTCTTGAAGCTTGTTTAATATCTCCATTCCCATCACCCAGGAGATAGTTTAACATGATTTGCATTTCTTTTAAATTAGATTGACGTGAATCATATTTTCAAAGGGTTAGAGTAAATCTGTTTAAAATCCATTACCAAGGAAGGAGATACGCATGTTTCAAAACAGCAGATATTTAACAAAAGGTGTACAAATCGACGTCCCTAGGAGCGACCATGATATAACCCTTTTACACCAATTCTATAACTTCAAGAATGAGGAAACGCAACTTCTTCACTCTGTTTCGCTTATATCCAGTTTCATTTCTGAAATGCCGCATCCTGTCAAGATCATCTTTGGCGCTCATGGCGCAAGCAAGAGTACCACTATGCGGAAGGACAAGAGCATCGTTGATCCCGATAAATGTTTTAAGGTAGCAATGCCAAAGACCCGGCAGGATTTAGCGATATGGCTAGCTAAACAGTATTACCCGTGTTTTGACAATATAAGCAATATTTCGCCGGACATGAGCGATCTGTTGTGTATTGCATCAACTGGCGGCTCCGTCGTTAAAAGGCAACTTTACTCAGATGACGATACGAAGGTACTTGATTTCCAACAGCCGGTAACTCTAAATGGCATTAACGTGATGGCTCAAAAGGCTGATCTTCTTGATAGATCGCTCCTGTTTGAGTTAGAACGCATTTCATCATCAGAGTATAAGACAGAGTCAAAGCTGTGGGCTGAGTTCGAAGCGGCAAGGCCTTTAATCATGGGTGTCATATTCACGATTTTGTCTAAGGCAATGGCTATCCATCCTACAGTTGAGTTAACAAGGTTGGGAAGAATGGCTGACTTTACCGTCTGGGGGTGGGCTATAGCCGAAGCTGCCGGGTTGGGCGGCGACAACTTCATTGACGCATATTTCAACAACCGGAACAATGCGAACGATGAAGCTTTAGAAGCTGATCCCGTCGCTTTGGCGGTTGTTAAGTTCATGAGTGACAAACCCGAATGGTCTGGATCAGCCACTAGCCTGTTTGGGAAGTTGAATGAACTGGCTGATGATAACAACATCAACACCCGATCAAAGCTATGGGTTCAACAACCTAACCAGTTAAGCCGCCGCCTGAATGAGATCATGCCAAACCTTGAGCATATGGGCTTGACGGTAATCTCAACAAACAGCGCGGGGATCCGGACACTAACTATCACCAACAACACGCTCCCGGCGAGAACAACGCAACAAATACAACGTCGTAAGTCTACAAAATAACGATTGTTGCGTCAACGGTATTTCCAGTCAAATCATCGCAACAATCGACACCATCGCAAAACGTTGATATATCAAGCATGTGCGGTAGTTGCGATAGTTGCGATGATTTTCCCAAAATGTTTGCATGATACTGTTTGAACCGGATATCGGCGGGTGTGATACCCGCCATCGCCGCTCTTGCTCAATACAGTATCATATATAAAATTGGCAACTCAAAAAATTAGCGTCCCGTAACTGTAAACAACTATGGTATAGATATATATTATTATGTTGAATGGAGAATTCTGCAATGTCTAAAAAACTATTATGTGATTATCCCGATGTACTTACACCTAAAATGCTTGCTGAAATCCTTGGAATTGGCTACACAAAGGCTTTGAATGTCGTAAAGTATACACAGGATTTACCAACAATCCGAATCGGAAACACATTCCGCATTCACAAAGGAAATCTTGAAAAATGGCTTGAATCCGCTCAAAAGAGGGAACTCAGCTTTAGTAAATAATCATCGTTGAGGGTGTCGGGCATTAACCGGCACTCTCTTAAAATTTAAGGAGAGTGATATTAATGTCTGGACACATTGAAAAACGAGTATCAAAGAACGGCGCGGTTAAATGGAAGATCATTGTAAACATCAGCGTTGATCCCATCACCGGTAGACGTATTCGCCATTACGAAACGATGAACGGTACAAAGGCTCAAGCCGAAAAGAGATTGCGTACAATTCTAAACGAGCTTGAAACCAATTCCTTCATCGGTAAAAATGATTTCACTGTAGGCGATTGGATAGAAGAATGGCTTAACGTCTACGTCGGCAAGACTCACAGCCCCAACACCCTGCGTAGATACCGGCAGATAGCGGAAGCCTATATTAAACCAAAGGTAGGCACGGTACGATTACAAGGATTAACAACCATGATGCTACAGCGGTTTTACAATGAAATCAAAGACGTATCTCCGGTATCAGGCTCACCTATCTCTAACAAAACACTAAGAAATATTCACATGGTCATGCAAGCGGCATTAGGTAAAGCTTGTAAGTTAGGCCTTATCCCTAAGAACCCCGCCCGTGACGTTGATCTTCCCAAACCTCAGAGATATACCGCCGAAGTATATGATCAAGGAGAGATACGACAGCTCTTAGAATACGCCATCAATACTGATTTGTTCGTATCCGTTAACATCCTCTTGTGTCTAGGACTCCGACGCGCCGAACTGATTGCGCTAAAGTACAGTGATATAGGCTGGGAGCAGTCAAAAATTACCATTTCACGTACTCTTGCTATGTCTAATGGAAAGTTGATTGAGAAGGCCCCAAAGACACAAAGCAGTAATCGAACTATCGACATGCCGATACAACTTTTTAGAAGCCTATACGGACTACGAGCGAAGGAAATCGGATCAAGGGCGGTTATTCCATGACACAGGCTACATAGTAGCGCAAAAGAACGGCTTACCTTACACACTAACATACTTTTCCGATAAATTCAAGAATTTCCTTGAAAAATCAGGGCTTAAGCGCATTCGACTTCATGATATGCGGCACACAAACGCAACGATAATGCTAACAGCCGGGATCAGCCCCAAAATTGCTCAAGCACGGTTAGGACACGCTAACCTTTCCACAATAATGGACATATATTCACATATTCTGGATTTTGTCGGTAGAGAAGCGGCGGACAAGATACAGGCCAGTATATTTGGAAACCATGACAGCAAGCCGGTTGAATTGATTGGGACTGTAATAACAGGTGAGTGACGATTTAGGTGTTATGACATCGAGTCAACCAGTTTTTTAGCAAAAATCATCGCAACTATCGCAACTGCCACACATTGTTGAAAAATCAACGTTTGTTGCGATGTTGCGATAGTTGCGATTAAATTTTCATGAAAGAGGGCTAGGGATATGTATTACGTTTTGTAATTGTTTGAAAACTGCTTGCCGCCATATGAGAATTGTGCTAACATTAATATATGAGATTGGAGATGAGACTAATGTCGTTAATCATATCTATACCTGAAAACATAGTATTGTCAACCCGGCAATCCACTAAGGAGTTTGAAAAAGAAGCTAAACGCGCTATAGCTTTGAAATTTTACAAAGATGAAAAATTAAGCCTAGGGCAAGCTGCCGAATTGGCTGGGTTCACAAAATATGAATTCATTAGATACCTTGGCGATCATCAAATACCGGTATTTCGTTTTGAGGGAACACATCTTGATGAAGAGCTTGAAAATGATGTTTTAAACGCTGAGAGGTATGTAAATGGGTAGTCCAATAATTGTCGCCAACTCAACCCCTTTGATATTATTAGAGAAAATTGGGCGACTCGACTTGCTAAAACATCTGTACGGGGAAATTGCTATCCCAGAAGCTGTGTACAAAGAAGTTATTCTGGATTATCCGGCAAATGATAAAGATTTTATTACAGATTATACTTGGATAGATATCATAAAAATTCAAAATAATCAAGCTAAGATACTGTTTGCCACAAGCTTGCACGAAGGTGAAGTTGAAACAATGATGTTGGCAATGGAGTTGTCCGCCGACTTATGTATCCTTGATGATTTGCTTGCACGAAAGTATGCCCGAAACATAGGACTTAACATAACAGGCACATTAGGGATATTGTTGGCGGCAAAGGGTAAGGGATTCATTACTGATGTAAAGCCTGAAATAGACAAGCTAATTCAAATCGGAATGTATATAAGCAGTGATTTATACACCAGTATACTATCGTCTGCCAAGGGGAATAGCAACTAGTATTGTAACTAAAAAACACAAAGTCTATATATCAATCCTGAATTCTAAGTGCGGGTGAGTCAACGGCGCGTGTCGAATCGAATTAGACAGTCTTTTTGCAAAAACCATCGCAACTATCTCAACTGCCGCACATTGTTGAAAAATCAACATTTGTTGCAATGTTGCGATAGTTGCGATAAAATTTCTATGAAAAAAAGGTTGAATGTGTATTCATCCCCATTTCACTCTAAATATTGAAACCTTGAAAGCACGACACATGAGTTAATCTGTGATGTGGTGGCGTTCCGGGTGACGTCTGGGTGACGGCACGGATGGCAGATGGGTGGCGTAATGGTTGCAATTAGTTGAGCCTACCGGATGTTACTTGGAACGAATTAACGTTAATTTCCATTTGCCCTGTTTTGAGAATCTCTTGATGTTGTAACGACAAAAGTCCCGTAAACGTTAATTTTACGGGACTTTTACTTGTACAGGGGTAGAAGGATTTGAACCCTCACGAACGGTTTTGGAGACCGGTATGCTGCCGTTACATTATACCCCTATATTATGTCCGGGGCTGTTAATAGCCCTTGAGTTGTGTTATAGTATAATATATACGGGAGCTTTTGTCAAGTATAAATTCTATGGATTGAGGGATTGCGATGGGCGGCATGACGCCAATGATGGAACAATTTATGAGGATAAAGAACGAACATCCTTATTGCTTGGTTTTTTTCAGGCTTGGGGATTTTTATGAGCTTTTTTTTGATGACGCGCTGATTGCTTCACGGGAATTGGATTTGGTTCTTACCGGGCGCGACTGCGGCATGGAGGAGCGCGCGCCCATGTGCGGCGTGCCCCATCACGCGGCTGACGGGTACGTGGCAAGGCTTATCGAAAAGGGATATAAAGTGGCTATCTGCGAGCAGCTTGAGGACCCGAAAACGGCGAAAACCATTGTAAAGCGCGACGTGGTAAGGGTTGTGACGCCCGGAACCATCCTTGACCAAAACATTCTTGACGGCGCGAAAAACAACTATGTCGCCGCCGTTTGCGGGGACGGGAAAAGGATTGGCATAGCCGCCGCCGATATCTCCACCGGCGAGTTCTATACATATTCCATCGCAAAGGACGCCAATAAACTGTTGGACGAGCTTACGCGCTTTACCCCGGCTGAAGTGGTTTCCCCGGAGGGTTTCATGCCCGGCGGGATAGGCGCGTTCAGGCTTACTGAACGGAACGGGTATACCTTTGAAATTAAGTCCGCGAGGGACATCCTGCTTGACCATTTTAAGGTGCATAACCTTGAGGGGTTTGGCGTGGAGGGTGACAGCGACGCCATCCGCGCGGCGGGCGGGCTGCTGTCCTATCTGCGGGAAACGCAGAAAATATCCCTGTCGCATATAACATCGGTAAAACTATACAACAGCGGCGAATATCTGGCCATCGACGCGGCCTCGCGCCGGAACCTGGAGCTTACCGAGTCCCTTAGGGACAGAAAAAAGGCAGGTTCTCTCCTGTGGGTGCTGGACAAAACAAAATCCGCCATGGGCGCACGCGCGCTGCGCCGCTGGCTTACCGAGCCTTTAACTTCCGCGGGCAAAATCGAAACGCGCTTGGACGCGGTGGAGGAACTGAAACGAAACGGCTTTATGCGCGACAGCCTGCGGGAAGCGCTGGGAAACGCGGCTGACATTGAGCGCGTAATGGGGCGCGTTACATACGGCTTGGCTAACGCGCGCGATCTGCTGGCGTTAAAACGCACGGCCGCCGTTCTGCCGGAAGTCAAGAAGCTGCTTGAGCCGTGCGTCTCGGCGTTCCTTTCCTATTTCCGCGCCGAAACGGACACATTGCCGGATATCCATGACCTAATACATAACTCAATAGCCGACGACCCGCCCAGTCAACTGAACGCGGGCGGTTTCATACGGGGCGGCTATAACGCCGAACTGGACGATTTCCGCCATGCAAAGAACATGGGAGCGTCGCTCATATTGGAGCTGGAGGCAAAGGAACGCGCCGGTACGGGCATAAAAACCCTTAAAATTAAATACAACAAGGTTTTCGGCTATAACATTGAAATAACTAATTCATATCTTCACATGGCCCCCGAACGCTACAAACGCATACAAACCCTCTCGGGCTGTGAGCGTTACGCCACCGCCGAGCTGAAGGAGATAGAGGAACGCATACTGACGGCTGACGAACGGATCGCGTCGCTTGAGCTTGAGCTGTGGCGCGATATTACGGCGCGGATTTCCGCCGAGGTCACGCGCATCCAGCACGCGGGAAACGCTTTGGCGGTGATTGACGCGCTGCAAAGCCTCGCGGAGACGGCGGAGCGGAATAAATATGTCAGGCCTAAGATTAATACGGCCGGGATTATTGATATAATAGACGGACGGCATCCCGTTATCGAGCGGATGCTTGACGGCGCGTTTATTCCAAACGACACGCGAATAAATATGGAAACGGACAGACTCCTGACGCTGACCGGCCCGAATATGGCGGGCAAGTCCACTTATATGCGGCAGGTGGCGCTTATACTCGTTATGGCGCAAACCGGCAGCTTCGTTCCGGCGGTTTCGGCGGATATCGGCGTGGCGGACAAGCTGTTCACGCGCGTCGGCGCGTCGGACGACCTTGCCACGGGGCAATCAACTTTTATGGTCGAGATGGCCGAGGTGTCCAACATCCTTAACAACGCCACAAAGCACAGCCTTATCATCCTTGACGAAATAGGGCGCGGCACAAGCACTTACGACGGCATGTCAATCGCGTGGGCAACCCTTGAATACATCGCGGACGAAAAAGGCGTGGGGGCAAGAACCCTGTTCGCCACCCATTACCACGAAATGACCGAGCTTGAAGGCAAAATCCCCGGCGTTGTAAACTACAATGTTTTAGTCCGGGAATCCGGCGAAAATATCCTGTTCCTGCATAAAATCGCGAAGGGCGGGGCGGACAGAAGCTACGGCATACATGTGGCAAGGCTTGCGGGCCTGCCCAAAGCCGTTATTGACCGCGCGATGGAAATAATGGAGAAGCTGAACAAAAACGACGCGGCAAACCGCCCCGATACCGGCGAACCGGAAAAAAGCGCGGGAAACCCCGTACACTACGGCACTAACCGCCGCAGAGGCCAGAGCGGCAACCGCGTAACCATACAGCAAGCGGAGGACGGAACGCATCAGTTGTCCATCAGGGATGTGTTTAAGGATTTGAGTTAATGCCAAGCTGCAATCAAAGCAACACTTACATTGCAGCTTGGTATAAATAATCTAATCATGTATATTATTTTGAAACTTAGCCAAAATATTACTGTAGTCCTATCAACATTAATAGTGAAAGGAGCAGTTTATTATGGCTAATTTTAACCAGATGGAACTTAGCTCGATACGCGAGGTCGTGAGCTGCCACATTACAACGGCCAGCAAGCTCGGCGCTTACGCAAACCAGTGCCAGGATCCGCAGATTAAGCAAATGTTCCAGCAGGCCGCTACAGAAGCCCAGCGGAGCGTGCAAAAGCTTGTCCAGATGCTTTAAGAATTTAAGACGAGGAGGAAAATAATATGCATGAAAAAGACATGGTATCCGACATCCTGAGCGGGACAAAGGCGAGCCTTGCCTCTTACGCCAAGGTTATCGTGGAGTGCAACGACCAAAACCTGCGCCAGACGTTTCAGCAAATGCGCGACAGCGACGAGAAGTTCCAATACGACCTGTATAAAATAGCGGCGTCCAAGGGCTATTATCACCCCGCTCCCCCGGCTAACCAGCAGGACGTGTCCGGCTTGAAAAATATCCTGCACGAAACAAGCCGCTTCTAAATTCTGGCTCTTGAAGACTGCCGCCGTTCGGCGGAAAAGATAAAATAACCGTTCGTTTCGGTGACCTTAACGCCGCCGAAAACCGCGGTTATTTTGTTTTTATACCAGGAAAGGCGTTTCGTAACCATAAAAAGGCGCCCGCCGATTTTAAGGCGGTTAAAGCCTTTCTCAATCATCTCTTTCGGAACGGAAAAATCGGTATGGTAGGGCGGATTACACAAGATTAAATCAAAACCGGCAAGGCTGATGTTTTTAAAGCAATCGCTTTCAACAATAACCGGAAACGGATTCAAGCCGTTTAATTCGGCATTTACGGCGCTAAGGCGCAAAGCTTCCGCTGAAATATCACTCATAACAACATTCTCCGCACCGCACATTTTCGCGGCGTAAATACCGGCAAGCCCGTATCCGCAGCCCAAATCCAGCACCTTCGCGCCGGGTACAAGGAACGGCTTCGCCGCATCAAGCATCGCCATTGTCCCCGCGTCCGCCCCTTTGGGCGAAAACACATCGGGGCTTGCGGTAAAAAATAATGTAATCCCACCGATTTCCGCATCAAAATTATAATTCATATATAAAACTCGGTTATCCTTCTTTCGCATTCATCAAAACAATCAATAAGATCCTCAACTGTGCATTTACCCATTTTGCATTTATATATCATTGTCTGCATCATATTAAAGGAGCTTCTGATAATAATGGTTTTCGTATCGCATCTCAAGATAAGTGAAGTCACCGTACAAACCAAGGAAATGATTGAGTACAATACAACGGCCGATACCGCAAAATCTTCCGAGGTCGCTATATAGACCGTTATTATTGACGCGGCGACGGCGTAAACGGATAAGGAATAGTGAATACAGCACCAAAACTTGCTGACCCTATACCATCCGCTGCATGTCTTGCTTATATGCTCAAAATCCTCATCGGCAAGCCCGGGCTTATCCAAATCGGTTTTTTTGATCGTACACGCTTTATGGCCTTTGCCCTTTGCGTAACCGGCGCCTATTAACACTCCTATTGATACCGCAACGAGGGCAAGCATAATTGCGTCATAAATCATCATATAGCATTTCCCCCATCTTTTATTTGGCTTTGATAGGTAAAATGGTTTATAACGCTATACTATTCGTTTAATAATAACTTTAACCGCTCAACGCACTTTTGTATATCTTCAATGTTTTCTTCCGATTTCAGATTTTTTTCCGCATATTTCATAATCGGTCTTATTGATGATATAGAATCATCAAATAAATCATTCATCCATTTATATTTCGGCAATATCCAAAAATGAAAATGCCCGCTTCTTTCTTCTTGAATGAAAGTGCAATCGTTAATATCTTCAAAATTTCCAAGAGCAGCCCTTGCATCGTAGCACAACTTAAAAAATTCAACTGCCTGCGGTTTTGGTAATTCAATAAACGACTTGATGTGCTGTTTAGAGGCGATAACTAAAAACCCTTTTATCGGAACTTCAATGTCTTGAAGTAAAATAAAATTATCCGTTTCTTTTATTATTCCCCCGACGGGAACAAGGGTATTGTCTGATAACGCACAGCCGATGCACTCAACGTCAAAATCATTGCCTAATATATCTGTTCCTTTCATTTTTAATCATACCTTCCGAAAATATAAATTATCTGCTTATCAATCAATTTATCAAACAAAGCCTGTTATTCAATCAATCCTAACCTTCATCCGAACCTCCATCCCCGGAGTAACCTTCTGCCACGCGTCGGGCATTTGGAGGTAGACGCGGTTGAGGTCTTCGTAGTTGTTTGACGGGTTGTCGAAGGTTACCATGGGTACGAAACCGGCTTCCAACAGAGCCGTGCGGGCCTGGCGCAGGGTCAGGCCGTCGAGGTTGGGAACCTCGGCCAGCTCGTCGTCCGAGGTACGCTCGACCATCAGAAATACGGTGGCGTTTTGGGAAATGCGCTCGCCGGGTTTGGGGAATTGGCCCACAACGATGTCGCCGTTGCCGACGAATTGGAAATCGGCGTTTAATCTGTTAAGCGTTTGAGCGGCCTGCCACACGGGCACGCCGGTGTAGTCGTCAAGGAATACGGAGCCGCTCCCGGCCTGGGCTTGGGATGAGGGCGGTATACGCTTGTAGTTTATGATGTCGAGTACAAGCTCCGTGAACATAAAGGAGGCGGAGGGCGTGTCGCCGACTTTGGGGTTGTAGATTATGGTCATAACGACGTATTGCGGGTCATCGGCGGGGAAATATCCGATGAAGGAGGCGGCGGCGTGGTGGCCCGGTTCGCCTTCGCGGCCCTGGTCAGCCGTGCCGGATTTGCCGCCTATATCGTGGCCCGCGACCCTTGCGCGCGCGCCCGTGCCGTATACGAAGGTATCGACCATTGCCTCGCGCATCCAATCCGAGGTTTCCTGCGATATGACCTGGCGGACGACCTCCGGTTTGCGGTCGTAGACAAGGCGGTTCCGGGAATCGACGATTTGGGAGACTATGTAGGGCTTGTAAAGGTAGCCGCCGTTTATAAGCGCGCTGAATGAGTTTATGGCTTGCAGGGGCGTGCAGTTGAATCTCTGCCCGAAACTGGACGCGGCAAGCTCCGACGCGTTCAGGTTTGACAGCCTGTGTATAAGGGCGCTTGCGCTTTCCTCGCCCGGTAAATCGATCCCGGTCAGCTCTCCGAAACCGAAATCCCGTTGATATTTGTAAAAAACAGCGCTCCCCGATTTTTCCGATATCTCCATTAACGCCACGTTGCAGGAATACGCGATAGCCTCGCGCAGGTTAACCCAGCCATGCCCGCTTCGCCTGTGGCAGCGCATGGTATGCCCGGCGTAAACCTTGCTGCCGCCGCAGAAATAGCTGTCCGTCCTTGTGTCCGACCTGCCGATGATATCTTCCTCAAGGGCGGCGGCGATGGTTATGGGCTTGAATGTTGAGCCGGGCTCAAATGTGTGCGTTATGTTGAAGTTTTTCCATATGGTGTCGAAGTTATTGGCAAGCTCCCTGCTTCCAAGGCCCAGCAACGCCCATTCGTCTGCCAGCCGGGGGTTGGTTATCAGCTCGGGGTTCATCGGGTCGTTCAGGTCGAAGGAGGGGTAAGCGGCCATGGCGATTACCTCGCCGGTGTGCGGGTTCATTACAATGGCGGCGGCGTAGTCAACATTATATTCGTGGCCGTATTTCGCGACGACGCTTTCCGCTTTTTGCTGGATAATCAAGTCCAGCGTGAGGATGACCGTATTGCCGTCCTGCGGCGGGACGCGTTCGGTGATAACGCCGCGCCCGCTGGAGTCGTAAAGGCGGAATACACGCCCGTTTACACCGGTAAGCTGCCTGTTGTACCGGGATTCGATCCCCCACAGCGATTCGCCGCGCTGGAAGCCTATTATCTGCGACGCGGCCGTTCCATAGGCGTAAAAGCGCTTTGTGTCCTCCTCGGTATAAATGTCGTGGAGTCTCTCAGCGTTGAGCGCGGATGCTATTTCCTGTGGGTTCTGATGGGATATAACCCTGTAATGGGTATTGTGGACAAGGCTGCCGTCCGGGTTTTTGGCAAGCAGCGCCCAAAGGTCCGATTCCGGTATGTCCATGATTTCCGCGGTTTTCTTGATGGTATTTTCCTTTTGTTCGTCCGTGCGCCCGTCCAGCATACGTACGTCCATAAAAACGGTGTAGACGATGCTTGAGTACGCAAGGGTATGGTGGTTGCGGTCCATTATCGCCCCCCTGTTGGGAATAACGGCGGACTCGCTGCCCAGCGCGCTTCTCATAAGCTGATTAATGGCCCTGCGCTCGAATTCGTCCCCATGGACATCCTGATAGTAATATATCCTTGAAGCCATAAAAACAAGCGCCGCCATGCTCGCCGCAAGCAGCGTCAAAAACTTAAACAGCGTAAGGCCCGTTATATGCGCCGCGGTCTTTTTATCGTGTGAGGCCATGCTATCTATCCGTCCTTATCAGCCCGGCTACGGACGCGAACATATCCTTTACGACGTCCAGCAAGCGGAGTTCATTTTCCTCTATATCGTGGCGCACAACATAACTGACGCTTACCGCGTCGATATACACAAATTGGGACTCGTCCGGCTTCTGCATCCCCAAAACATCAATCGCGTAGCGCTCAACCTCCACAAGGTTATAGGTTTCATGTATTTGGCTCCTCAGCACATGGTTGTCTTTCTTTAGCCGCGTCAGCTCACTGTGCAGGGCGTTAAGCTCAAATTTGCGCGATTCTATATACGCAATCGAAAACACGCACAGGAACGCCCCGAGGAAAATCAAGGTATATGTAATTGCCCTGACGAAAGCCTTTTTGCGCGGGCGCGATATCTCTATGCTGAAATCAGGCTCCGCATATTGAGGAACCTGCCGTTGTTTAAGCGCCCTGACCTCCGGCTTCGGCATCCTAACCTCAGGCTTTGGAACCCTGCGCTCCGGCTCCCTTATTACAGGCCTTGAAACGCGTCCGCCATCATTAAGATATCTGGCGTAGCTATCCTCATATTTGGATTTTCTGACAGCCTGAGACATATTAACCCCCCCTTACTTTATATCTTTTGAACTATTCTAAGTTTTGCGCTTCGCGCGCGCGGGTTTTCCGCGATTTCCTCGTCAGACGGAATTATTGGCTTTTTTGTCACCGCTTTAACGCTTGCCTCCTTACCGCAAACGCAATAGGGTAAGGAACGCGGGCATTCGCAGGGATCGGCCAGGCTCTTGAAGGTATTCTTTACAATCCTGTCCTCCAATGAATGAAAGGTAATGACGCAAAACCGCCCGCCCGCGTTAAGCCGCGCCGATATATCGCGCAAGGCCTGTCCAAGGCCGTCCAGCTCGTTGTTCACCTCTATGCGGATGGCCTGAAACACCCGGGTCGCCGGATGCTTGTTCTGCTCCCACGATGCGCGGGGTATTGCCCCGCTGACAATAGCCGCAAGCTCCGAAGTCGTCTCCACGGGCTTGACCGCCCTTTCCCGGACGATGGCCCGCGCCACGCGTCCGGCGTACCGCTCTTCCCCAAAATCTGTAAAAATGCGTTTGAGCCGCTCTTCGTCATAGGTATTTACGATTTCCCGGGCATCCTTCCCCGCTTCCCTGTCCATGCGCATATCCAGCCGCGCCGGATGGAGAAAAGAAAAGCCGCGGGACGGCTCATCCAACTGCCACGAGGAGACGCCCAAATCCAAAAGAACCCCGTCCAGCAACTTTATCCCCAGCTTGTCCAATATAATGTTAACGTTTGAAAAATTGTCCCGTGCAAAAGTTATATTTCCGAATTTTTTTAACCGTTTACCGGCGGCGGAAACAGCGTCATTATCCCTGTCAACACAAATTAACCGGCCTTTTCCGTTAAGCCTTTCCGCTATTAAAGCCGAGTGTCCGCCGCCGCCGCAGGTTCCGTCCAGATAAATCCCGCCCGGCTTTACGGCAAGCCCGTCCACGCTTTCATCCGCCAAAACGGATACATGCCTGAAGCCGGAGGTATCCATTTTATATCCCAAGCAGGGCCATCTTAACGGCGACGTCCTCGTCAAGCGCGTCGTCGTTAAAGTACTGCTCATAGATTTCCCTGCTCCATATTTCCAGCCGCCGCGCAACGCCGACGGTCACTATCTCCTTCGTTATTTCAGCATATCTGCGCAAATTGGTTGGTATCAGCACCCTGCCCTGCTCGTCCCGCTCGCTTTCACAGGCCGCGCCGAAGAAAAACCGCAGGAACTTCCGCGCGCCCGCGTCCGCCATCGGCAGGTTCTCGATTTTTTGCTCAAGCAGCCTCCACTCGTCCATTGTAAAAACAAACAGGCATTTGTCAAGGCCTTTGGTGATGATAAACTGATCCGTCAGAGCCTCCCTGAATCTGGCGGGAACGATCATTCTTCCCTTGGCGTCTATGTTATGGAAATGCTCGCTGCGAAACAATTTATCATCACCCCCGTTCAAAAAGGATATATCAGACACAGACATTCCACCGAGTATGCCCAATACTCCACTTTCAACCACTTGGACTTTAATTATAAAATAGTTTCCATAAACAATCAATACTTTTTTTGCCGATAAACAAAATAATTGTTTACTTTTTCTAGCATTGCTGTATAATGTAATATACAGAGCGTAAAAGGGGAGGTGTCTTTGTATGCTGACCAATGTTTATTATTACAATATTTACCAGCCGTTTATTATGCAAAGGCAGTCCGGCCCGGACAAGAGCGCGAAAAGCGTGTTGAGTACATATGCCGGAAACGCCTCCGGGCATATGCGGCCTGGCGCTCAGGTGACTAGGAATACCTCAATGAAGCGGGATGTTTCGGACTTTGTGGGGGCGGTGTGCAGGAACGTGACGGAAATGAGGGACTGCGCAAAATACCTGTCGCTGAACACTGAGAGCTATTATGTCAATGTCCTTCATGAAAGCTTTGACAAAAGCAAGCAATGGGTTGAGGAAGACGTATCCATGTTTGTAAACGCCTACAATACCGCCGTAAGCTTTGGGATGAAACAAGAGCACAGCCCGGAGCTGACGCGCTACGCCGGTGAGCTAAAGGACATCGCGTTGTCCTATAATACGCTGCTTGACGGCATTGGCGTGTCGGTTCACAGGGATGGAGATTACCTCAGCTTTTCGCCCGGCAAAATTCACGATTTGGATTTCCTGGCTTTCGGGCACAGCGTTTCCGGCGCGGCACAGGCGGCAAATGCCGTTTATGAACGCACTGTGGAGCTGTTGCAGCTTCCGGCGGCGGCGCATATGGATTTCCGGCAGTTGTCGTTTTATTACAATTACCGCGTGGACCGCTCACCGGAGGAAGCCATACGCAAAACCCCGTCTTATCTGCATTCGGGTTTGGTATTGGATAAAGCCATATAACATATCGTTGGGCGGATTTACGACCCGCGGCGGGAAACTTCCGCAGCCAACGCCGGGGAGCGCCCGTTACAGCGCGTGTTGAGGTTTGGAGCGCATTTCCTCCAAACGAAAAAAGGTGGTACCACGAGTCATATCTCGTCCTTTGTTTAACAAGGGGCGATTTTTTATTATGAAAAGGAGTGTTGCAAATGAACGTTTACGATGTATTGACGGAACGCGGGTTCATTGAACAGGCGACCCATCCCGAAGAAATACGCGAGCTTTTAGGCAAGGAAAAGGTAACATTTTATATCGGCTACGACCCCACCGCGGACAGCATAACCATAGGACATATGCTTACGGTTATGGCAATGATCCATCTGCAAAGGGCGGGGCATGTGCCAATCGCCCTGATGGGGGGCGGAACCGGCATGATCGGCGACCCGACGGATAAAATGGAATCCCGCCAAATGATGTCAGTTGAGGAGATTGAGCGGAATGTGCGCGGGATACGGGCGCAGTTTGAGAAGTTTCTGGACTTTTCGGACGGCAGGGCGATAATGGCGAACAACGCGGACTGGCTGATGCACATGAATTACGTGCAGACATTGCGTGAGGTGTGCGTGCATTTTTCCGTGAACAAAATGCTCACCGCCGACGCTTTCCGCACGCGCATGGAGCGCCAGGCCGGGCTTTCGCTATTCGAGCTTAATTACATGGTGTTGCAGGCATATGACTTCCTTGAGTTAAACCGCCGCTACGGCTGCACCATGCAGATGGGCGGGCGCGACCAGTGGAGCAATATCATCGCCGGGGTAGACCTGATCCGCCGTATCGAGCAAAAAGACGCGTACGGCCTGACCTTCGCCCTGCTGACCCGCGCGGACGGCGAAAAGATGGGCAAGTCCCTGGGCGGCGCGATTTACCTTGACCCCAACAGGACATCGCCATACGAATTATTCCAGTACTTCCGCAATACGGACGACCGCGATGTGGAAAAATACTTGAAAATATTTACTTTCCTGCCCATTGACGAAATCGAGCGCATAGTATCCGGGGATATCAATGAGGCTAAAAAGGTTCTGGCTCATTCAATTACAAGCCTTATCCACGGGGAGCAAGCCGCCCGGGAAGCTCAAGACGCGGCGGCGGCCCTGTTTGGCGGCGGAGGCGATAACGCGGCTATGCCCATAACCGAGCTTGAGCCGCCGGAGCTGGACGGCATGAGCCTGCCCGCCCTGTTGGCGCGCACGGGGCTTGCGCCTTCGATTTCAGAAGCCCGCCGTCTCATCGCACAGGGCGGCATAACCCTCTCCGGCGAAAAAGCCGACGACCCCGCCAAATTAATTACCGCCGGCGACTTTAAAGACGGCGAATTAATAATCCGCAAGGGGAAAAAGACATTCCACAAGGTTAAATTGACTTAACGGGGAAGTTATAACGTAAGGAGGGTTTAAACAGTAAACCCTCCTTTATCATTTATTCAACAGACACAATTCCTCCAAATACAAGCAAGCCAAAAAGTTTAAATACTTTTTAGCTTGCTTTATAAATAATATTCAATTGAACTAGACAATCAAACCAATTCCAGGTAAGCCATCTCGGCCCCGTCGCCCTTGCGCTGGCCGATCCTTACAATACGCGTATATCCGCCTTTTCTGTCAACATACTTAGGCGCGATCTCGTCAAACAGCTTACGTGGCATGTCTACCGAATAGGATAACGCCTTTTTCTTGCGCCCGTCCTCCGGCACCGCCGTTACGGGGTACAGCACGCTCAGCATCTTACGTCTGGCGTTCAGCCGCGACGGGTTATCCTTATGGATGGTTTTTGTGACGGTTTCAAAAACGGTAACCTGCTTGCCGTTTACCTCTTCCTTAATGCGTTTGCCTGAAGCGTCGCGTTTGGGAACCTTAACCTCGGCCGTCACCTCGGTAAAGTTATCCTTCTCGGCTACGGCAAGGGTTATCAACCGCTCCGCCATACCGCGCACCTCTTTGGCTCTGTGCACGGTAGTCTTTATCCTGCCGTGATAAAGCAGATTGGTCGTCAAGTTACGTAAATTCGCTTTACGCAGATCGGACTTCCAGCCAAGCTTCCTGTATCTAGTCATTTTTATTCCTCCTGATGGATCTTGCAGGTAGCCGGGCGATCACAAACCGCCCCACACACATATTAATCATCCGACGGGGCAAGGCCAAGGCCCAGTTCCGTCAGCTTTTGCAATATCTCTTCCTTAGACTTGCGTCCCAGGTTACGAACCTTCATCATATCTTCCTCGGTTTTTGACGCCAAATCCTCAACCGTATTGATACCCGCGCGCTTCAGGCAATTATACGAACGCACGCTTAAATCCAGCTCCTCGATGGAAAGCTCCAGCACCTTTTCCTTCTTATCGTCATCCTTAACCACCATGATTTCCGTATGCTTCGCGTTGTCGCTGAGGTTAATGAACAGATTGAGGTGCTCGCTTAAAATCTTCGCCCCAAGGCTGACCGCCTGATCCGGAGTAACCGTTCCGTTGGTGTAGACGTCCAGCGTCAGCTTGTCATAGTCCGTCATCTGCCCGACACGGGTGTTTTCCACAAGGAAGTTCACCCTCTCAACAGGCGTATACACGGAATCAATAGGTATCAGCCCAATAGGCGCCTCCGATTTTTTGCTTTTCTCGGCCCCGATATATCCGCGCCCTCGCGTTATGACCATTTCCATGTAAAATTTGCTGTCCGTGCCGTCCGACAACGTGGCGATATGCAAATCCGGGTTAACGATATCAACATCGGCGTCAACCGTAATATTAGCCGCCGTAATCACACAGGGGCCCACAACATCAATAGTCGCCCTTTTCGTCTCGAAGGAGTCCGTGTTGCTTCTAAGCGCAAGCCCTTTAAGATTCAGTATAATCTCGGTTACATCCTCTTTGACCTCGGGTATTGTGCTGAACTCGTGCAGTACGCCGTCTATCTTAATACTGCTTACGGCAATCCCCGGCAGACTTGATAATAAAATCCTGCGCAAGGAATTCCCCAAAGTCGTAGCATAACCCCGCTCCAACGGCTCAATGACGAAAACCCCGTGTTTGCCGTCCTCGGACAGCTCCACAACCTCTATGTGCGGCTTTTGAAATTCAAACATTCGTATTGTACCTCCTTAACGATATACCGTGTCATGGACATAAGTATCCCCATGTAAAATATTACCATATTTGACACGGATAATTCAAGTAATATCGATTTATTATTTGGAGTACAATTCGACAATAAGCGTTTCGTGTATTTGAATGTCAATTTGATCTCTGCTGGGAATCTGGAGTATCGTGCCGCTCAGTTTGTCGTGGTTGGCATCCAGCCAGGCCGGCACAGTCCTGCCGGAGGTTACATCCAAAACATCCTTAAAACGCTGGTAATCCAAGGCATTGGTCTTAACCTCAATAACATCGCCTTTTTTACACTTATACGACGGTATATTGATCTTCTTCCCGTTTACCCTTATCAAATTATGACGCACAACCTGTCTGGCTTCCGAACGCGAACGCCCGTAACCCAGCCTGAACACAATATTGTCCAGCCGAAGTTCCAAAAGCCTTAACAGGTTCTCGCCCTTTACGCCTTTGATCCTTGCGGCTTCTTCATAATAATTCCTGAATTGGGTTTCCAAAACGCCGTAAATGCGCTTTGCTTTCTGCTTCTCACGCAATTGCAGCCCGTATTCGGACATCTGCCGCCTTCTAGCGTCGGCATGCTGCCCCGGCTGCAAGCCCCTCTTTTTCAGGGTCCTGACGGTAATGGGGCAAATACTCTTATTGCACTTTTCACCTTTTAAGAACAGCTTCTCGCCTTCCCTGCGGCACAACCGGCAAACCGGGCCTGTATATCTCGCCATTTTTACCTCCTATTATATGCGTCTGCGTTTAGGCGGACGGCAGCCGTTATGGGGCACGGGGGTGACGTCCTTGATCATCGTAACCTCAAGCCCCGCCACGGAAAGCGCGCGTATAGCCGCTTCACGCCCGCTGCCCGGGCCTTTTACGAATACTTCCACTACCTTCAAGCCGAAATCCTTGGCCGCGGTTGCGGCGGAATCAGCCGCCATCTGAGCGGCATAGGGGGTGGATTTTCTGGAGCCCTTAAACCCAAGCCCGCCCGCCGAAGCCCAGGTAAGCGTATTGCCGCCGGCGTCGGTTATCGTTACGATGGTATTATTAAACGTAGACTGTATGTGTGCCTGTCCCCTGTCCACAAACTTCTTGTCGCGGCGTCTGCGGACGGCACCCTTCTTAGCTGGCTTTCTCGGCATATTTCTCCTCCTGTTTTTTGATTCTTTTTGGCAATCCAAAAAGAATTTAAGTCAGGATTTCGCGTCAGCGAAATTTCCTACCTAATTACTTTTTCTTGTTGGCGACAGTTCTGCGCGGACCTTTACGCGTACGGGCATTGGTGCGCGTGCGCTGTCCGCGTACGGGCAAGCCTCTGCGGTGCCTGATCCCGCGGTAGGAGCTTATCTCGACCAAACGCTTGATGTTCAAGGCCACTTCCCTGCGTAAATCGCCTTCAACGGTCTGCGTCTTTTCAATTATTTCACGGATCTTCTGCGCCTCGTCGTCCGTCAAATCCCTAACCCTTGTGTTGGGGTTTACGCCCGCCTCCGCAAGTATCCTGTTAGAGCTTGACCGTCCGATTCCAAATATATAGGTAAGCCCTATTTCAACGCGTTTCTCTCTCGGTAAATCCACACCGGAAATACGAGCCATTCCTGTTTCCTCCTCGCTAATCTTAGCCTTGTCTCTGTTTATGCTTGGCGTTTTTATCGCATATCACGCGGACAACGCCTCTTCGCTTAATAATCTTGCACGATTCACACGTAGGCTTAACCGACGGTCTGACCTTCATAACGCTTTCCCCTTTTCTGCTTGTTTACTTATCACGCCATATAATGCGCCCTTTAGTTAAATCGTAGGGCGACATTTCGATAAGGACCTTATCGCCCGGTATAATTCTAATAAAATTAAGCCTGAGTTTTCCGGAAATATGCGCAATAATCTGATGCCCGTTCTCAAGCTCAACCTTGAACATGGCATTCGGCAGCTTATCAAGCACCCTTCCTTCCATCTCGACAACATCTTCCTTTGGCAAGGGCAATAACCTCCTTAGCGTTTTTTGATTCTTTTTGACAGTCCAAAAAGAATTTGAATCTAAATTTCGCATAGCGAAATCACCATAATCATTTATCGCAAAGGAACGTTTCCAGCGCCTTGCGTAGTTCCGCGTCGGAAACCGCGCTGCGTTCCGTAATTTTTTTCCTTAATTCTTCGTCTATGCACTTAACCGGTTGTATATGCATACGTTTTTTCAATTTAGGTTTTTGACTGCTTCGCAGCTTCCCGTCAGCCAGCCGGACATAATTCCCCTCAACCGCAACGATGATGAAAGGCTTTCCTCTGTCCCTGCCGCTCTTTGAAAAAACAATCTGCCCAACCGAAAGCTCATGAATATCGGCCATCTAATCCTCCGCCACAACCGTCAAAAGCTCAGGACCGCCTTGCGTAATGAGGACGGTGTTTTCATAATGCGCGGAAAGGCTTCCATCCTGGGTTACAACTGTCCAGCCGTCGTCCAGTATTCGGATTTCGTGTCCGCCGGCGTTTACCATCGGCTCAACGGCGAAGGTCATACCGGGCGAAAGAACGGGGCCGCGCCCTTTGGGCTTAAAGTTCGGGACATCGGGCGGTTCGTGCAGATTCCTGCCCACGCCGTGGCCGATATACTCCCTTACAACCGAATATCCCGCGCTTTCCGCGTGCCTTTGTATGGCGGACGAAATGTCGTGCAGCCGGCCGCCTGCCCTGGCAAACTTTAACCCTTCAAAAAAGCACTCCCGCGTAACGTTTATCAGCCGCTGCGCCGCCGGGTTTACTTTTCCTACCGTGAAAGTCCTGCAAACATCGCCGTGATAGCCATCCTTGAACGCGCCTACGTCAACGCTGACAATGTCGCCTTCCGTAAGCCTGTAACTGCCAGGCACACCGTGTATAACCTGGCTGTTCACCGAAATGGTCGTCGAAGCGGGGAAATTACGGTATCCCAGGAAACTGGGTTTTGCCCCGCATTTCTCAATATAAGTTCGCGCGGCCTTGTCAAGGGCCTTTGTGGTAATTCCTGGAGCAATCAGCTCGCGCATCACTTCCAGCGCCCCAACCGCAATCTTGCCCGCCGCTCTCATTTTCTCTATCTCAGCGGCAGCTTTAATCGTTATCAACTCTTTACCCCTCTGGGTGTGGAAGCCCCGCCGTAAAAGCAAAGCCTCCACAGTTTTATCAACTAAGTTCAGCAATTACAGCGTTTGTAATTTCATCAATACATCCCAACCCGCTGATTTCGAATACAATGCCCTGTTTGCGGTAGTAATCAATGATCGGTTCCGTCAGGGTGTAGTAATTGCGCAAACGCCGCCTCACTACCTGCTCACAGTCGTCCTCGCGTACGAAGAGCGCTCCGCCGCAATGATCGCAGATACGCTCCGCCGCGGGGGGATTGTGCTTCGTGTTGTAGATCGCTCCGCATGAGGAGCAGCTTTGCCGCCCCGCCATACGCCCGATTATTATATCGTCGTCTATAGTTACATAGATAACCTTGTTCAGCGGGGCGGATATCGCTGAAAGCATTTCATTCAGTATTTCCGCCTGCTTAACCGTGCGGGGGAAGCCGTCGAAAATGAACGCTTTATCCTCAACAAACCCGCGTATAAGGCCGATTACGATATCGTCATCCACAAGGTATCCGCAATTCATAACATGTTTTAATTCGTCGCATGTACCCGTGTTTTTTTCAATGTACTCCCTCAGCAAGCTGCCTGTTGATACGTGCGGCACATTAAAGTGCTTTGCAAGCAGTTTCGCCTGGGTGCCTTTGCCGGCGCCGGGAGCTCCGATTACTATTATCCTCATAAAAGAAGTCTCATGAAAGGAATCCTTTATAGTGCCTGGTTAAAAGCTGGGATTCCATCTGCTTCACAAGCTCCAGCGACACGCCGACCACGATCAGCATTGTCGTTCCGCCGAAGCCGACCCTGATGCCCGTCACCCACTCAATAATAACGGGGATCATGGCGATTGTGGAGTAAAAGCACGCGCCGATCCAGGAAAGACGGGTTACGGTGCGTTGGATGTAGTCGCTGGTTGGCTTGCCGGAACGTACGCCCGGTATCGCCCCACCGTTTTTCTTCATATTTTCCGCCATTTCCACGGGATTTACCGCGAAGGAGGTGTAGAAGAAGGTGAAGCAGAAGATGAGGAACACGTACAGTACCGCGCCCGTCGGGCTGGTGGTGTGGAAGAAGCTCATCCAGTTTGCGATCCAAGTGGTTCCGGGGAAGAATCCGTTCAAAAGCTGCGGTATCCCGAGAAGGGCGTTCGCGAAGATTATGGACATAACGCCCGCGATATTAACCTTTACGGGTATATAGGATGTTTGCCCGCCGTAAAGCTGTTTCCCGACCATTTTCTTGGAATACTGGACGGGCAGGCGGCGTTCGCCCTCCTGAATAAGAACCGTGAAGGCGACTATGAACGCGAACAGGATTACTACGACGATAACCAGGATAGTGTCGAGGGCATTCCCGCCCGTGGCGACTGACCACAGGTATAAAAGGCCTTGGGGCAATCCTGACAGGATGTTGGCGGTAATGATGAAGCTGGAGCCGTTACCGATGCCTTTTTCCGTTATCAGCTCGGATATCCACATGATGAACATGGTGCCCGTGACGATGGATACGACGGAGATGGCGTAGATGAACATGTTGTTGTATCCGTGACGGTAGAAACCGCTGACGGACATGGAGAACACCGTCGCGGAGCCTTGCACAAGGGCAAGTGCCACGGCGGCTATACGCGTAATCTGGTTGATTTTCTTGCGGCCTTCCTCGCCTTCCTTTTTCAGCCTTTCCAGATAGGGGATGGCGACGGTAAGAAGCTGCATGATAATCGACGCGGTGATGTAGGGCTGGATGCCCATTGCGAAAATTGTGCCCTGATTGCCGCCCATAAGCAGCATCATGAGGTTGATGTCGCCCTGGCCCGCGGCCACTAGGGCCTGCGCGTCGATACCGGGCAGGCCGATATGGCAGCCCAGCCGGTACACGGCAAGCATCATTAATATGAAGTATAATTTTTTACGTATTTCAGGAACCTTCCACGCGTTCTGAAAGACAGCTAACATTATACCACCTCTGCCCTTCCGCCGGCGGCTTCGATCTTCTGCTTGGCGCTTTCACTGAAATATCTAACCTGTACGGTCAGTTTCTTGCTGATTTCGCCGTTGCCAAGGATCTTCACGCCGTCACGCGGATTGGAAACAAGCCCCTTTGACTGTAACGCCGCAACGTCTACAACCGCGCCGTCCGCAAATACGTCAAGGCTATGGATGTTGATGTGTATGATTTTTTTGGAATTTCTGCATTTAAAGCCGCGTTTGGGCAAACGCCGGAACAACGCGAACTGTCCGCCCTCGTGCGTGGGATACGCCCTGTTTTTGCCGGAACGCGCGCCTTGGCCTTTATGCCCGCGCCCGGATGTTTTCCCCGCGCCCGAACCATGGCCCCTGCCTACCCTAAACGCCTTTCTCTTTGCGCCCTCGTTGGGCTTTAACTCGTCTAACTTCACGGAATCACCTCCCGGCTATTATTTCAAGTCCGGAGCGGCTGCCGGTTCAACCTTGACCAGATGCCGCACCTTATGGATCATACCCCTGATCTGCGGATTATCCCTCTGTACAACGCTTGTGTTGGTTTTTCTGAGGCCGAGAGCCTGAACCGTCGCGCGCTGTTTCGGGATAGAGCCTATCACGGATTTTACCAGAGTAATCTTAATATATGAGTCCATTTTGACACTTCCTCGTTTTTAGTTCTGTTTTTTGATAGAATTGTAATCAGAATTTAGCGTAGCTAAATTTTCTTAAAGATCTTCTATCTTCTTACCGCGGAGCCTTGCAACCTGCTCGGGGGACTTTATCCTTGTAAGGCCCTCGACGGTGGCGTTTACGACGTTCCGCTTGTTAGACGACCCTATGCTTTTTGTGATAATATTTCTGACCCCGGCCAACTCAAGCACGGCACGGACAGCGCCGCCGGCTATAACGCCGGTACCCTCGCCCGCCGGTTTAAGAAGCACGTTCGAGGAAGCGAAGTGCCCTATAACCTCGTGGTGGATGCTGTCGTTAACGTCGCGCTCAATGTATATAAGGTTCTTTTTGGCGTCTTCTTTTCCCTTGCGGATGGCTTCGGCTGTCTCGCTGGCCTTACCCAGGCCCACGCCCACATGGCCGTTCTCGTCGCCGACAACCACCAGAGCCGCGAAGCTCATTGTCCGTCCGCCCTTAACAACCTTGGTGACACGCTTGTTTATAACAAGCTTTTCCTTTAAATCCAACTCGTTTGGATCTATTTTCTTTTTCAAGACCTGACCTCCTTTATCAAGGGCTAGAACACCAATCCGCCTTCACGGGCAGCGTCGGCAAGGGCTTTGATCTTGCCGTGGTACAGATACCCGCCGCGGTCGAAAACAACCTCTTTGATGCCTATAGCGGTGGCTTTTTTGGCGATAGCTGTGCCAACAGCCGCGGCGGCTTCAAGGTTGGACGTATTTTTAAGAGGCTTCGCGATTTCCTTCTCCATGGTGGAGGCGGCAATCAGCGTATGGCTCTTGGTGTCGTCGATTATTTGCGCGTAAATATGCATATTTGAACGGAAAACGGATAATCTGGGCTTTGAAGGGGAGCCTGAAATTTTCTTGCGGATGCGCAGATGCCGTTTTTTCCGCGCGTCATTGCGGTTTGGCTTGATTATCATTTGCTCTCACCCCTTCTATTTCTTACCGGCTTTGCCGGCTTTGCGGATAATATACTCGCCCTGATACTTAACGCCTTTGCCCTTGTAGGGTTCCGGCGGGCGTTTGCTGCGTATGTCCGCTGCGTACTGGCCCACGGCTTCCTTGTCGATGCCCGCGACCACTATTCTGGTAGGCGTTTCGCAGGTGCTTGTAACGCCTTTGGGGTCATCCATCTCAACGGGATGGGAGTAACCCAGCGACAGAACGAGCTTATCGCCGTTCTTTGCGGCCCTGTAACCGGTTCCGACTATTTCAAGCGTTTTGGAAAAACCGTTTGTCACGCCCTCAACCATATTGAAAATCAACATTCTGGTGAGTCCGTGGAAGGCTTTCATCCTCTTTAAATCATTTGGCCGGCTTACAACGATCTGCCCGGCCTCCACCGCGATGTTCATGTCGTCCGGAAGTTTGCGGCTCAGCGTCCCCTTGGGGCCCTTTACGGTAACGGTATTGTCGTCGCTAAGCTTAAACTCAACGCCCGCCGGAATTATGACAGGCATTTTCCCTATTCTCGACATGGTCTCACTCCTTTCTGGAAATTACCAAATAACCGCGACTATTTCTCCGCCAACTCCAAGCCTGCGGGCTTCCTTATCAGTCACTAAGCCCTTGTTTGTGGAGATGATGGCGGTTCCAAGACCGTTTAATACGCGCGGCATCTTGTCCTTACTGGCGTAAACGCGTAAACCGGGCTTTGAGATGCGTTTCAGGCCGCTGATGACCTTTTCGCCCCGGTTCATGGCGTCTTTTGTGTACTTGAGGCTTACCCGCATGGTTTTAGCCACGCCGTCCTCAATAACCTCATATGACTTTACGTACCCTTCCTTAACCAATATGTCGGCGATGGCCACCTTCATCTTGGAGGAAGGAATATCTACCGTCGCATGTCTTTGCGAATTCGCGTTCCTTATCCTTGTCAGCATATCCGCAATAGGATCGCTCATAGACATGTTATTTACCTCCTTTTCTGTAGGAGCGAACAGTGTCCGCCCGCGGACGGTCACAGACCGTCCCTACATTACCAACTTGCCTTCCTTACTCCCGGAATTTGGCCCTTGTAGGCGAGTTCCCTGAAGCAAAGGCGGCAAACCCCGAATTTACGCAGTGTCGCGTGCGGGCGCCCGCAAATCTTGCAGCGCCTGTATGCGCGGACGGCGAATTTCGGTTTTCTTTGCGCTTTTATGATCATACTTTTTTTCGCCATTTTTGCCTCCTAGCTTTTTGATTCTTTTGGGTAATCCAAAAAGAATATAAATCAGAATTTAGCGTAGCTAAATTTCCGCTACTCTTTCCTAAAAGGCATACCGAAGAGGGTCAGAAGCTCCTTGGCCTCCTCGTCCGTCTTAGCGGTGGTTACCATAATGATGTCCATGCCCCTGATTTTGTCGATTTTGTCGTACTGGATCTCGGGGAAGATAATCTGCTCCCTTACGCCCAGGGCATAGTTGCCGCGTCCGTCGAACGCGTTGGGCGAAACGCCCCTGAAGTCCCTTACGCGCGGCAGCGCTACGTTTATCAGCCTGTCTTGGAAAGACATCATCTTATTCCCGCGCAAGGTAACCTTTACGCCGATCGGCACGCCGGCCCTGAGCTTAAAGTTTGAGATGGATTTCTTGGCTTTGGTGGAAATGGCCTTCTGCCCGGTTATGATTCCTAGATCGCCGATTGCGTTCTCGATGGACTTCGGGTTCTCCCTGGCTTCGCCAAGACCGATGTTTACAACGATTTTTTCAATCCTCGGCACAGCCATTTTGTTCTTGTACCCAAACTTCTGCATCATTGCGGGGACTACTTCTTTGTCATATATTTCCTTAATCCTGTTCATCTAAAAACCCTTTCCGGAATGTAAACCAAAAGATTTTGCTCTTAGTCTATTATTTCTCCCGTAGTTTTTGCGACGCGGTACTTTACGTTCACCATGCGGCCGTTAACTTCCTTGCGCTCCACCTTGAAACCGACGCGTGTGGGTTTTCCGTTGTGGATGAGCATAACGTTGGAGACATGGATGGGGGCTTCTTTCTTTAGAAGGCCGCCTTGAGGGTTCTTGGCGTTTTGTTTCTGATGGCGCGTTACCATGTTTTTACCTTCTACGATGACACGCTGGCGTTTTCTGTCAACCAGCAGTATCTTTCCCTCGGCGCCCTTTTCCCTGCCCGTTATGATAACGACGCGGTCACCGCGTTTTATCCTCATGTGGGGGATTTCGCTGCGGTCTATAGGCTTTTTCATTTACAGCACCTCCGGCGCGAGCGATAAAATCTTCATGTACTGCTTTTCACGGAGCTCCCTTGCCACAGGGCCGAAAATGCGCGTCCCTCTGGGATTCTTGTCTTCCTTTATTATAACTGCGGCATTGTCGTCAAAGCGCACATACGAACCGTCCGGGCGGACGATTGACTTGGTTGTGCGGACTACCACCGCTCTCACAACCTCGCCCTTTTTAACCACGCCCCCTGGTGTGGCGCTCTTTACCGAAGCTACGATTACATCGCCGACGCCGGCGTAACGGCGCATCGAGCCGCCCAGCGCGCGTATGCACAAAAGTTCTTTCGCTCCGGAGTTGTCGGCGGCGGTTAATCTTGATTCTTGTTGTATCATTCTTTAAGCCTCCGTTTACTTGGCTTTTTCAAGTATTTCTACCAGACGCCAGCGTTTAGACTTCGACAGCGGCCTGGTTTCCATAATCCGGACGCGGTCACCCTCGCCGCATTCGTTATTTTCGTCGTGCGCCTTACATTTAAAGGTTTGCTTGACGATTTTTTTGTAAAGCGGGTGGCGGATGCTGGTTTCCACGGCGACGACGACTGTTTTGTCCATTTTGTTGCTTATAACCTTACCCACACGCGTTTTTCTGAGGTTACGCTGGGATTTGTCCGTTGCTTCGCTTGCGTTTGCTTCCTTAACAATAACTTCATTATCCATTACTTCGTTATCCATTACTTCATTCTCCATCTGATGAGGTACCTCCTCTCGGCTCAGTCTACTTTATAAGACCCATTTGCCGCTGCGTCTGGATTGTTTTTATACGCGCGATATTTTTACGGACTTCCTTAATCCGCGACGTATTGTCAAGCTGGTTCGTCGCGTTTTGGAAGCGCAGGTTAAACAATTCCTTCTTAGCGTCAACCAAAGCTGTTTCAAGCTCTTCCTGGGTTTTTTCAAGGATTTCCTCAAGATACTTCCTACTCTTCAACGCCGTCACCCACTTCTGTTGTCAATTTCTCGGGAATGGATTTATTGGCTGCCGCGCCCGAAATATTTTCAAGAGCGTCGATCTCTTTGTCCAGGTCTTTCTTGGACATTACCTTACACTTTAACGGAAGCTTGTGCATGGCAAGGCGCAGGGCCTCCCTCGCGACATCCTCCGCAACGCCGTTCATCTCGAACATAACGCGGCCCGGCTTAACCACGGCGACCCAGTATTCGGGCGAGCCTTTACCGGAACCCATACGGGTTTCGGCGGGTTTTTCGGTCACGGGCTTATCGGGGAAAATCTTTATCCACACGTTACCGCCGCGTTTGATATGCCTGGTCATGGTTATACGAGCGGCTTCTATCTGATTGGACGTAACCCAAGCCGGTTCCTGTGCGATAAGGCCGTAATCGCCGTACACGATACGGTTACCGCGCGTGGCCCTGCCTTTCATGCGGCCGCGGAACTGCTTGCGGTGCTTTGTCCTTTTCGGCATTAACATCAGCTATCACTCCTTGCCTGTCGCGGCTGCCCCTGCTGGGCGCTGCGTTCTGGCCTGGGCCTGTTATCGGGCCGGCGTCCCTGTCCGGGGCCGCCCTGACCCTGTCCTCTGGGCCTGTCAGGCCGGCGTCCGCGGTCTCCCCTGTCGCCTCTCTTCATTTCGCGGGGCGGGCGCGGCGGCTCTTTGCGCTCTCCGTCTTTGCGGCTGAAAATCTCGCCGCGGTAAATCCATACCTTAACGCCTAACTTGCCCGCCGCCGTATTGGCTTCGGCAAAACCGTAGTCGATATCGGCGCGCAGCGTCTGAAGCGGTATGGTGCCTTCGTGGTAAGATTCGGTGCGCGCGATATCAGCGCCGCCCAAACGTCCCGATGTGGCGGTTTTAATACCCAGAGCGCCCATCTTCATTGTTTTAGTCATGGCGCCTCTCATAGCGCGCCTGAAGGTTACGCGGTTTTCAAGCTGCTTGGCGATATCCTCGGCGACAAGCTGCGCGTTCAGTTCCGGCATACGCACTTCTTCAATGTAGACATGCGCGCGCTGCTCGGGGTTTACCTTCAGCATTTTCTGCACATCCAACGTAAGCTCCCCGATGGCCTGACCGCTTCTGCCGATAACCACGCCGGGGCGCGCGGTATGGATGGTGACGTTACACTTGGCGCTTGTGCGGTGTATGGTAATCCTCGATATGCCCGCGGCAAACAGTTTCTTTTTTATAAATTTGCGGATACGGTCGTCCTCGACCAAATAATCGCCAAAGTTCCTGTCGGCGTACCAGACTGAGTCCCAGCCTTTTATGACGCCAACCCTAATCCCGTGGGGATTGACTTTCTGTCCCATTCCAAACCTCCTAACGCTTCGACGGTTTTTCGCCCAGTATGATGGAAATGTGGCTGACCTTGCGCTCTATGCGGTTCGCCGAACCTCTGGCGCGCGGGCGGAGCCTCCAGCGGGAGTAATAGGACGAACCCTTGTTGGCGTGAGCTTCTACTACAAACAGAGCTTCCGTGTCCAGCCGCAGATTGTTTTCGGCGTTAGCCACAGCGGAATCCAGCAGTTTTTTTATCAGGTGCGCGGCGTAGCGCGGGTTGTAAAGTAAGATCGCCTGCGCTTCCGTCACGTTTTTGCCGATAATCTCGCGAAGGACCGCGCGGGCCTTTATATCGGATATCCTGACGTGGCGCAGATGCGCGTGCGGCCTGGTTTCCTTGTTTGTCTTGTTCCGCTCTTTCTTGTCCTGGCTTCTATGGCCTTTTGACATAAAAATTGCTCCTTTACTTCACTTTCGACCGTTTTTCAGCGTCTTTGCCATGCCCGCGATAGGAGCGCGTCAGGGCGAATTCACCGAGTTTATGCCCGACCATATCTTCCGTGACGTACACCGGCACATGCTTGCGCCCGTCGTGGACGGCAATCGTGTGTCCGATAAATTCGGGGAATATGGTTGAACGCCTGGACCAAGTCTTGATTACGTCCTTGGTATTCTTAGCGTTTTGCGCCTCGACTTTCTTTATAAGGTGCGCGTCGGCAAACGGGCCTTTTTTGAGGGATCTGCTCATTTATGAACCTCCATATTGCGGGCTAACACACCGCGCACATTTAAGTGCTTGTGCATAGGCTCCTACTTCTTCGTTCTCCTGCGGATAATCATCTTGCTGCCCTGCTTGTTTTTCTTGCGGGTCTTGTGTCCAAGAGCCGGTTTGCCCCACGGGGTAAGCGGGCCGGGGCGCCCAATCGGGCTTTTGCCTTCGCCGCCGCCGTGCGGGTGGTCGTTGGGGTTCATGACCGAACCGCGTACCGTCGGGCGTTTGCCCATGTTGCGGACGCGCCCGGCTTTACCGAGATTTATAAGCTCGTGGTCGAGATTCCCTACCTGGCCTAAGGTGGCGCGGCAGTTGATCGGCACCATGCGCATTTCGCTGGAGGGCAGGCGCAGGGTGGCGTACTTGCCTTCCTTAGCCATAAGCTGCGCGACGTTGCCCGCGGAACGCACCATTTTGCCGCCCGCGCCGGGCTTCATCTCAATATTGTGTATCTCGCTGCCGACGGGTATTTCCGCTAGGGGCAGGCAGTTTCCCACCTTTACCTCAGCGCCGGAGCCGCTTTGGACGGTATCACCGGTTTTAAGCCCGTTCGGACTGAGTATATAGCGCTTCTCACCGTCAAGATAGTGCAGGAGCGCGATGTTCGCGGAACGGTTCGGGTCGTACTCAATCGCGGCTACTTTAGCCGGAACGCCGTCCTTGTTTCGCTTAAAGTCAATGATCCTGTACTTTTTCTTAGCGCCGCCGCCGTTATGGCGGACGGTAATCTTGCCCTGATTATTGCGCCCCGCCGACTTCTTGAGGTGAACAACCAGCGACTTCTCCGGCGTGTCCTTAGTGATCTCACTAAAATCCGAAGAACTCATATGCCGGCGCGAAGGCGTATATGGATTATAACGTCTGATTGCCATTATGAAACTCCCTTTCAATCCCACTTCTGGTCTCTTATATCCGGCCTCCGGATATTACATCCCGGCGAATACCTCGATTTCCTTGCTCTCGGGCGTAAGCTTGACGATGGCTTTCTTCCTTGCCGCCGTGCGCCCGTATTTCATGGTGCGGGTGCGGCGGAGCTTGCCCTTGAGGTTCATCGTGTTTACCTTGTCAACCTTCGCTCCGTCGAACATTTTCTCAACGGCTTCCCTGATCTGGTTCTTCGTGGCGTCGGGATGGACGTAGAAAGCGTATTTCTTATCCGACATTTCCGACATGCTTTGTTCGGTTATTACCGGTTTCAGGATGATGTCGTAGTACTTTAGGTCTGCCATCAGGCGTACACCTCCTGTATCTTGAGGGCGGCGTCCTTGGTGACGATAAACTTGTCGTATTTAAGGATGTCGTAAACATTGAGCGTGCCGACTGAAGCCGTTTTGACGCCGGGGATGTTCCTTGCGGAAAGGAAAGCGTTCTTATCCGAATCCGGGGTAACTACCAGGGCCTTTTCCGCTTTCAGGCTGCCCAGCACCTTAATCATGTCCTTGGTTTTAGGGGCGTTCAGGTCAAGCTGGTCAAGGATTATAATGTTTTTGTCATTTACCTTGCTTGTAAGGACGGATTTAAGCGCGAGGCGCTTTTCCTTCCTGTTCATCCTGATGCTGAAATCGCGGGGTTTGTGGGCGAATACCACGCCGCCGCCGGTCCATTGGGGTGAGCGTATTGAACCCTGCCTCGAACGTCCCGTGCCTTTTTGCGGCCTGGGTTTCGCGCCGCCGCCGCGAACTTCCGCGCGGGTCTTAGTGGCTTTTGTGCCCTGGCGCTGGTTAGCCAGGTAAGCAACCACCGCGGCATGCACGACATGCTCGTTTACTTCGATGCCGAATACGTTATCGTCCAGCTCCACGGAGCCAACGACCTTGCCGTCTATGTTGTACATATCAACTGTAGCCATTCAGCCGGAGCCTCCTTTACATTTTAACTGTGTTCTTCACGAACAGCACCGTGCCCCTGGGGCCCGGCACCGCGCCTTTAATCAGCAGAAGGTTGCGGTCCGCGTCCACTCTTGCTATTTCAAGGTTCTGAACCGTTACTCTCTTCGCGCCCATATGGCCGGGCATCTTTTTGCCTTTGGGAACGCGCCCGGGCGACGTCGCCGCGCCCATGGAACCTAATCCCCTGTGGTATTTTGAGCCGTGGGCCATCGGGCCCCTGTGCTGTCCGTGGCGCTTGATGGCGCCCTGGAAGCCCTTACCTTTTGATGTGCCTGAAATATCAACCTTCTCGCCGGCCTCAAACACATCGGCCTTTATCTCGGACCCTATGTTCAAATCCGAAATATCTTCCAGCCTAAACTCCCGCAGATATTTCTTTGGCGTTACCTTTGCCTTATCGAAATGCCCTTTTACGGGTTTGGTTACCCTTTTGGGTTTAACCTCGGAAAAACCGATTTGGACGGCTTCGTACCCGTCGTTCTCCATCGTTTTCTTCTGCACCACGACGCACGGCCCGGCTTCCAGTACCGTTACGGGAACCATCAAGCCTTTTTCGGTGAAAATCTGCGTCATGCCGATCTTCTTAGCGAGTATAGCTTTCTTCAACTTTTACACCTCGTTTACATTTACATTAACTTTAGGGTAATGTCAACGCCCTCAGGAAGATCAAGCCTTTGGAGCGCGTCCACGGTTTTGGGGTTGGGCGACAAAATGTCGATGAGCCGTTTATGCGTGCGTAATTCAAACTGTTCGCGGCTGTCCTTGTCGACGTGCGGAGAGCGGAGAATTGTTATAATTTCCTTCTTTGTAGGGAGCGGCACCGGGCCGCTGATCTCCGCGCCGCTGCGCTTTGCGGTCTCAATGATTTGCGTCACGCTCTGGTCGATGGTCAGGTGATCGTAAGCTTTCAGGTTAATGCGGATCTTGTTGCCAGCCATTAATTTGGTCTCCTCCTTAATATTCCAGCGCCTTGCCGCTGGAACGTTCACTTATCCGGGCGTATCGTGTTTAAAACACCTATCCTTAAAAACACATACAAGCCCGGTATACGGACTCCGGCTCTGCGGAAACTACCGGCGCCCACGGCTTATGGGCCGCCGCAACCTCCCGCTTCACTGCCATAATAACGCAAAAAGTAATATATCACACATTTTCCTAATCTGTCAAGTTTTTTTTACAAAATATTTATACTAAAACAACGGGACGACGCACCGATAACTTTATGATATGCGGACACGGGAACAAAGAGCGGTTATCGGTAAGAAACTGTCAGCGCATTCCCGTGCCCGTGCAATAGAAATGAGAAAGTGTGAAGATGGCGGCGGCCCATACGGTGAAGTTCACAGCTATCCTTTGGCGGTGCTGGATGATTTTATGCGGCGGGAGGGCGCGGGGGCTTTATTTGATGGTACAAATATGTTATAATCTAATTTTAATCGGAGATATTGAACATGGGTAATTTAGTAACGAAAGTAACGACCATCGCCGACCAGCAGGAGGAAATCGAACGCCTCGAAGCAAACAACGAAACGCTGAAAATCGCATTAAACGAGTCCCTATGTAACGAACCATGAAGAATGGCAGAAATGAAAAAACCGGGAAATGTTCCAATAAACCGGGAAAAGGCGGGAAATGGGGATTTGTTGGTGGAGGTAGAAAATATTTGCCATTCTTTGTGACACTGGAAATTTGGGAAATGGGCTTTGATTGGGCCTTTTTTATTTTTCGTTTAGAATTGTTTAGAAAAATTTAAAAAACGTTTAGAACCCTGTTTACATCAAGGTTTTTGACGTTTAGGAAATATGGGCGGCGTAAGAAAACAATACCATAAAATGGTAAAGACCAATCAACTAAACGCAATCAACTGGCATTATGGTTGATTGGTCAAAATTATCCTTATTTTACGCGGATTTCACGGTCTGGTATTAAATTTTAGTTGATTGGTCATTCATGAAGAATGGCAAAAATAAAAAACGTGTTTCTTCATTATAATGTAATACTTACATTTGAACCTAAAAATATACAATTTTTCGCTTTGAAAAATAGAAATGCAAAGCGATTAATCATCTTTTAACCAAACATTCCAAACTGTGCGTTCTAGCTGGAATTGCCAATTCTTCTGAGGTTTCATTTCTTTCTTGCCCCTCCTCCTTATTTTTGTGTAGACCATTGGTTATTACTGGCATATGTTTACTTGTTATATCTTCCGAGCATTCAACTTCTTCTATTTTATTCAATTCATTTATAACAACATTTAAAATAGCATGTCGTCCACGTACATCAGAGTTTCTATAAGTTGTGATAATCTGATTTTCATCTTTTGACAATTCGTTAATAATACCTTCTTTACCAGTTAACAGCCAATCGATAGAAATATTAAATATATGACTTAATCCAATCAATGTTTTAGGAGAGGGGGTGGATTTCCCTCTCTTCCAATCATTTATTGTAGTTTTTCCAACCTCTAATTTTTCGGTTAATTCCTTTGCAGTCATTTTCTCGCTTTTTAACAAGACTTCTAGCCGCTCGTTAAAATCCATAGTAGCCTCCAAAAATTATATCGGATATAATCCGAAATAAATCTTGTCAATATGATTTAATCCAATTATAATAAGATTATAGGAAAAATCCCGTAGGACAATTCCTATTCTACCACAAAGAGAACAAAAAAGGAAATACTTATTTTTTGTCAGGAGGGACGCGAATGAATGGTGCAAAAACGCGATATTCGCAATATGGTAAGGAAATAAAGCGAAAATTGATTGAAAAAGATATGAGCCAGAAGGAACTCGCCGCGCGTGTCGGTATCCACCCGAAACGCATCAGCGATATAATTCGGGGTACTTTCCCCGGTTTGAAGTATAGGGAGAAAATATCTGAGGTTTTGGATATTCCTATAATTGAAAATGATTTGAAGCCAGCGACTAACGAATAGGAGGCGTACATAATGACACGTGAATTGATTTTAAGAAACAGATTAGAAATGGCTAACCACAATCTTTATTGCTATTCTGGAAATTACCTTTGTACTATCCCAAAGCAGGGCAAGGAAAAAGAATTTATTGAAGCTACCGCTGAGGTTGCTATGCTAGAGGCTTGGCTGAAGGAATTCCACAGATCGAATACGAACAGCACCCGCGAGTTTGTCGGACACATCAGCGGATGGAGCGGCGGCAGAACATATGATGACCAACCTCTGGCCAAAGATTTAATCTTCGTGGTGGATACCGGAGCCAGTTATTTAGACGGAGATCGAAGAACATTTGGCATAGCACCGGAGGTACAGGATTGGTTCATTGGAAAACATGGTAAGTGCGGGAAATATGATATCGAAAAGAATCAACGCAATAGCAGACTTGTAAAAATTACGGTTGATAAAATTGAATATGTCCGCGCCATCGAATGGGTGGTTGCGGAAGATGCTGAGTGACGGGGCTTAGCCCCGGTAATGCGGGAGAGCGGGTCACAACCCCCGCCGCAGATGGGAGGAGGTGGAATCATGGATAAACAGGGTAAAA
>WRAC01000031.1 GCA_009780415.1 Defluviitaleaceae bacterium
CACGGCCGGCTTTGGAAATAGAGTTTCCCCTCGGTGAAGGCACGGAAGATATTTGCACGGCGGAAGAGGCGGGCGGCATCAGGGTCTCCCATACGGATGCCGGGCAGAAATGGACATGCGTTAAAACAATCGGGGATTCAAAGCTCGTGGTTACGCTGTCCCCGGAAGGACCGCCGGAATACCCGATAAACGCCGAATTTGCATTCGGCGGCATTACCACCGGAAATCCGCAGGGTTCGGCTACTGTGAGCTTCTACATCACGAATTTCAGGGAAATCGCAAACACCAGTGCCTTCCGGCTTATGCACAAGAGGTATCCGGTATTGATAAAGGAATTCAAGGCCGACCCGAACCCGATTGTGCTGGGCGGTAAAACAAATCTGTCGTGGGAAGTTGAAAACGCCCAGCAGGGCATCGATGCGATACATATAATCGGTTTAGGCAGGGTGCTGCCGAAGGAGACAAGGGAAGTGCAAATCGACCACCCTGTGACCTTCACTATGGCGGCAAAAGATTGCAAGGACGGCACAGTGTTCGGTGACTGCGCGGTAGGGCTGGTGAAGCCGAGCATTATAAGCTTTGAAGCGGAGCCAAAATATTTTTACGGGGACGATAAAATTACGCTGACATGGGGGACGGCATCCGCGTCCAGTGTTAGCTTCTCACCCTCCGTACCGGGTACGCCGGACATAAACGGAAGCGCGGAGGTAAGCCCGGGTGAAAGCACGGCCTACACAATCACGGCGTCCGGTTTCGACGGCGTGAACCTCGCGTCCGCGCAAGACTTAGTTAAGGTATGGAAAACACCGTGGAAAAGCGAGGGGAACGCGGATCTGGCGTCCGACACTTCCACGGCCTTTACCCGGCGGCTGTACGGGTACGGAAACAAGCTTATCCATTATACCAACGGCAAACTGTATGAAAGCGCGGACGGGGTGAACTTCGCCGCGATTGAGAAATCAGAGCTGCCGAATGGAGTCAGCGGCAAAAATGCTACAACTATGTTGTGGGGGGATGATTTTTATGTATTGGGGGGTGAGGCTGCCGATTTCAGCTCCGCCGCACGTTTCAACCTGAAAGAGCTTAAATGGGAGACGGAGACATCGTACTTGAAGTCCAGCAGTTTGGGGCAAAGCGCATGGGGTTATTTGACGGACGCGTATCATGCCGCGCTTTTCTCAAACGGGCGCGTTTCCGTCGCAAGCAGAGACTCCATGGGTGTATGGAGCGCTGAATATTCTTCAAGACTAAACGGCGCCGACGCAATAGAAATAGCTGTGTTCAGGCGTAACCTGTATCTGGCGGCGCGTATTCCCGGCAGGAATGTTATCAGCATAAGTTACATGTATCAGGACGATTGGGTGGAATGCGGCAACATCCGGCATAATGGAAGCGAATGGTTTTCATTTATCTGCAATGTTAACGCCATGTATGTCATAAACGGCCAGGGCATATGGGGCGACAACGGCTGGAAGATGATAAACCCCCTCTTCCCCGGCGATACTGTGAGCGAACCCCCGCTTACCGGTATCTTTAATAACAGGCTGTATATCATTAAGGACGGAAAGGCCGTATGGTCATACGATTTATTAAGATAATAGGAGAGATGAAGTATGGGAAAAATTAACATCGAGATAGGCGAAAGGAACTGGCTGATTGTCTCAGACCCGGAGGATCTTACCGATTACGGCAGGATCACGCTGTACAGCGGCGGGTTCATTGAGATACGCATACCCTGCGAGTTTAACGTGGACGAACTTGTGTACGAGGACGAGGACGGATTGGGCCGCGACAGCAACAAATGGAAGCATGACATCGTAATAACCGGAAACAGAGGGGAGAATTCGTCCAAGGGCGAAAACGGCAAGGACGGCGGTAATGCCCCGGACGTAAAGCTGACAATCGGTAAATTAAACGATTCCATCAAGATATTGAATACCGGCGGGCGGGGCGGTGACGGCGGCGACGGCGCAGACGGGCAAATGGGCGGCAACGGCGGCAACGGGGCTTCCGGTATAGGCCCCGGCGACGGCGGCGACGGCGGTGACGGCGGCAGGGGGCAAACGGGCGGCAATGGCGGCGACGGCGGCAATGGCGGTAAAGTGGCTGTGAATTACAAAGCGGATGAAGGCGTCGGTATAACAGGTACGGTGTCCAGCGCCCCCGGCGGTATTAAAGGTATAGGCGGCAGGGGTGGAAAAGGCGGAAAAGGCGGCAGGGGCGGAATCGGTGAAACCATACATGGCGCGGACGGGAAAACGGGCAGAAACGGGCCAGCCGGCAGGGACGGACAGAACGGAACCGCGGGATCCCCCGGCAGCATTGCAATCTACAAGAATAATGTGCTGGAATCTTCAGCAACGGAAGCCGCGGTCTCACCCCTGGCCGCTTCCATTAAATCAGGAATTACACGCGTGGATTATTCCGATCCTGAGGTACGGGAGGCAACGATAGCGGAATTCGGGGGCATTGAAAATTACAGGGAGAATTATCCGGCCCTGTATGAATCCTTTGCCAACACATGCGAGCTGCATCGGCTCTTGCGGAATGAGGAGCGGTTCGGCGATACCGCGGAAAATGTCCTGATGTTCTGTTCTATGTCGGATTTGAAGCAGGGAAACAATGCGAATTCGGGGTACATTACTACTAACCTCTCATATGGCCTGGAATACAGCCCGCTCAGACAGGACGGGAGGTCGGTAACAGGCGCCAGATTGGAAGGTTCGCTGATCCAGGTGAAAACGGGCCGGGAGCTGGACGCCCTTGATATACGCGTTACGGCGGATGAATTGCTTTTACCGAACACGCACATGTTTGAGGCGTTTTTGGAAGATCTGGCGTCCCATCGTGACCAATACGTCAGGGTAGAAATGAGCATGACGGTATATTACATAGATAAGGACAAGAAACGTACGCAGGATAAATATAACCTCGACAATAACGACGCGGCAATGTTTTATAAAATAGGTAAATCCGCCAGTAATGTCCAGGAGATCATCGTCTGCGCGCCGAAGGCCAAGACCGACATGAAGAAGAACCCGATAATTGTGGGATATGCCCGGAATTTTGATACCACCGATATCACTTATCCCAACAATTGGATATCGGGAAATACGATGAAAATCATGATGCCTATAAGCGGGAAAGTAACGTTTGCCCATGACATTGAGCTGGAGGGATGTTATGCGGAACATTATAAAGACGCAAAAATCGAGTACAGGCCGCATCTGTACCTATCCAATGACACACAGACCATTGTGGCAAGGCATTGCCGGCGCCAAGCCGATTTCCCCGGGTATTTTTGCGTAAATCAAGCACAAAAGAATATCGTCGATTTCACATTTAATGATGACTGGAATACGTCAACCGAATACAATAAATACATTTACGATTCTAAGCTGAAGGTAGGCTTCTACTGCCATCTGGCGTTGGAGGGTGGGTATGTCGATACCCACGCGGACGGGAAGCGGACAGCCACCGGGGAGGTCTTTTTAGCCTCGTATTCCAGCACAAAGGATACTACGGCTGAATATTACATTTCCAAACAGAAGCGTACTTGCAGCATACCGGAGATCCAGATTATATGGGGCTGCTTCGGGCGGGATACCCTGCTGCGTATGGAGGATGGAAGCAGGAAATGGATACAGGATGTGAAAACAGGCGACCGCGTCGCTGTAGAGGGCGGCTACGCCGCCATTACCGGGACATCAATAGGATTTGAGCAAACGCTGATACGCGTTGAAACGGAGGACGGCAAGGCGCTGTGCCTTACAGCCGGGCATCCCGTGCTTACCGAACGGGGTTATGTTCGCGCACGTGTCTTGAAACCCGGCGACGCGCTGAAGACGGCATGCGGCGGCAGCACACGCGTACTAAGCGCGGCCGAAGCGGCGTACGAAGATAATGTGTACAACGTTGAACTGGACACGGATAAGGCATTGGACGCCAACGGACTGCTTGCCGGCGACATAACCGCCCAGAACGAACGTCTGCCGGACGATCCGGCTATTGAGGAAGCCGCCGCAGACATGCAATTGATTGAGGAACTTGAAAAGCTTGCGCGTTAGCGCGTTCATAAAACCGGCTGCCTAAAGTATAATGGGAGCCGGTTTTTTTATGCTATTAATTCATTAATGATTTTTCAGTCAGCCTCAAAAACAATTGTCTTTTTTTCGTAAAATCTGTATAATGTTTAATGAACATAAGCTCCGCGGTTTTATATATCAAGGCTTAAGGGGTGCGCGAAATGCGGAAAATCAGCACCAAGCTTTTTTTAGTGTCGCTGGTTAGTATTATTCTTGCCGGCACTGTTGTTTTGGTTCCCGCACTTTTCAGCATGACACAAATAATCGATGAATTGGCAAGGGTAGATATGCAATCGTCCATGAACACCATCGAAGCGGTAGTGGACAGCAGGCGGGAAAGCACTTTGGGCGCGTCTGTGAAAGTCGCCCAAACCCGGGATATTATAACCGCATTGCAAGCTGGCGATAATCTGATGGTATCAAACCTGATTAACGCGCTTTATGACGATGTGCTCATTTTTTTAGATCCGAGCTTTGTAACAATCACCGACTCGCAAGGTATTGTCGTTGCCAGAATGCACAGCAGCGAAACCGGCGACGACATCTCATCCCGCCGCGGCGTTTCCCGTGCCCTGAACAATTTACATACGTCGGATATTGAGCCTGACGGGGAATCCGCGCTGGGCATCGTTTCAACGGTACCTATCGTTGCCGGCGAAGCGGTGATCGGCACCGTGGCAGTCGGCTATGACATGGGGCAGCCCGCTTTCGTTGATTATTTACAGCATATAACAAACACTGAAGTCACGGTATTCGCCTATAACATCTCCATTATGACCACCATTGTTTCGCAGGTTACCGGCGAGAGGTCATTTGGTATTCCGATTGCGCCGCATATCGCGGAGGTTGTTTTGGGCAGAAAAGAAATCTTTCATATGGAAACGGAAATCGCGCCGCGCCCCGGCGAGTTGTTCCTTGCTTATTATAAGCCATTTCTGGATGAAACGGGCGAGGTGCTGGGTTTAATATTTACCGGTCAGAACCTTACTTCCGTACGGAATATCGAAAGACAGGCTATCAGGACGTCGCTTATCCTTTCCGCGCTGGTAATCCTGCTTGTGTTTTTGGGGAGCAGGTATGTTTATAATAAAATAATAGTAATCCCCGTAAAGCATAGTATTCAGGCGGTAACCCAGCTGTCGGAGGGAAACTTGAAAGAAGTGAATTTCACCGGCCATTCAAGGGATGAACTGGGTGAACTGTCGTCCAGCACGCATAAATTAGCCTCAGCTATTCTGCGTCAGCAGCAGTTGATGGAAAGGGAGCGTGAATTGGAGCTCAAATTGCGGGAACAGGAAATGGACGAGCGGGTTCGTCTTATGTTCGATGCCGCGCCTATTTTAATCGAATATTGGGATAAAAATTATGACGCTATAGATTGTAACCAGACCACCCTTGATTATTATGGATTTACCGGAAAAGAGGAATATAGGGCGGATAACCGCTTTGATTTCTCCGATTTTCATCAGGACGGTGTATACATAGGCGAACTATGGAATAGCCGCCTGGAGAGAATTTTTAAAGACGGATACGATAAATTTGAATTTAAAGTTAAAAATTCAAACGGGGATATCGCCTTTCATGAGGTAGAGGGTATACGCTTAAAATATGGCGATGACACCGTGGCAATCACCTACAGCAAGGATGCGACCCAGCTTGCCGACGCGAAAAAGCAGCTTGAGGCCGCGCTTGAACAGGCCCTCCTCGCCAGCCAGACCAAATCCACTTTCTTAGCCAACATGAGCCATGAGATACGCACGCCGATGAACGCAATCCTCGGAATTACCGATATTTTGATGCATAGCGAAGCAATCCCCGCCGAGGTTGAGGAAGGCTTGGAAAAAATTTATAACTCGTGCGATATGCTTCTCGGCATCATCAACGACATCTTGGATTTCTCCAAGATTGAAGCGGGCAAGCTTGACATCATGCCTGCTCCATACAATGTCGCAAGCCTGATAAACGACTCCGCGCAGCTTAACATGATGCGGATCGGTGAAAAACCCATCAGGTTCGAGCTTCAAGTGGACGAAAACCTCCCGGTAAAACTGATCGGTGATGAACTTCGCATCAAGCAGATATTGAACAATCTGCTATCAAACGCTTTCAAATACACGGACACAGGCAAGGTCACTCTGGGGATAAAGCCGGAGGCCAGAGAGCAGAAACCGGAGACCGGAAACAACGAGGTAATCCTTGTACTCAGCGTGCGGGATACGGGCTGCGGCATGACGGAAAATCAGTTAAGCCGTTTGTTTATCGAGTATTCCCGCTTTAACGAAGGAGCTTACCACGCCGTAGAGGGCACGGGGCTTGGTTTGGCAATTACGCGGCGGTTAACCGACCTTATGAACGGCGAAATCAATGTGGAAAGCGAACAAGGCAGGGGCTCATTGTTTACCGTAAGGCTGCCGCAGGAAAAAACGGCGGATTCCGTGCTGGGCAGCGAGATAGCTCAAAAATTACAGGAGTTCCGCATAAATCATATACACAGCAAGCACGGCAGAATTATGCGTGAATCCATGCCTTACGGAAGCGTATTGATTGTTGATGATGTGGAGACTAATCTATATGTCGCCGAGGGACTTATGAAACCATATAAGCTGCGAATCGAAACCGCGATAAGCGGGCGTGATGCCATCGATAAAATCAGGGACGGCAGCGGGTACGACGTGATCTTTATGGACCATATGATGCCGGAGATGGACGGTATAGAAACGGCAAAGCACCTGCGCGATTCAGGGTACTCCGGCTCCATAGTCGCGCTGACGGCAAACGCGGTGGTAGGGCAGTCCGAAATGTTTTTAATGAACGGTTTCAACGATTTTATATCCAAGCCGATAGACATACGGCAGTTAGATTCGCTCTTGAATAAGCTTATACGTGACAAACAGCCGCCCGAGGTCATTGAAGCCGCACGCCAACAGCTTAAAAACTCAAACGGAGGCGCGGCCATAAACGGAAACGATAAACATCAGATAACCCCGTTGCTGATTGAATCCTTCATAAGGGATTCCCGTAAAACCTTAGCCACACTTGATGAAATATGCAAAAAAACAGGCTGGGTTAATTCCGAGGAGGATTTACGGATGTATACCATCTTTATCCATGGTATTAAGAGTTCCCTCTGGAATATTGGGGAAACGACACTTTCCGAAACTGCGGAGAGTCTGGAGAAAGCGGGGCGGAGCAAAAATACGGATATGCTGACGGCCTCTACGCATGAATTTTTAAGCAAATTACGTATGCTGCTTGAAAAAACCGATGCCAAGCGCGAAAACAATGCGAACGGCGCGGACGAAAACATTGAGGAATTACGCGAAAAATTGCTGTCCATTGGTGAAATGTGCGCGGAATACGATAGAAAAGGTGTTTTAGACAACATTTTAAAAATCGGGAAATGCTCCGCCAAGACAAGGGCGGTATTGGACAGCATCAAGGGTTATATCCTTTACAGCGAATTTGAGGAAGCCGAAAAAACGGCTATTGACGCCGCAAACGCTTTATGAATTTTCAACCCTTCATATTACTATGCAGCTTCCAGCAGGAAACATAATGATCCGGTTTATGTTCTGAGAATACAGGGGTTTCTCGTTTACAAATATCCATAACATAATCGCACCGGGCGGCGAAACGGCAGCCGGATCCCGGGTTTATCGGGCTTGTTACCTCACCTTTAATAACCGTTATGGGCATGTTCCGCATTTCGATATCCGGCTCAGGAATGGCGGAAAGCAGGGCTTTGGTGTAGGGGTGAAAGGGGTTTTCAAACAACTCGTTCGATGATGCCTGCTCCACCACATGTCCCAGGTACATAACGACTATTTCATCGGATATATGCTTGACCACGGAAAGGTCATGTGTGATGAACATGTAAGTAAGGCCGAGTTCGTCCTGAAGATCCATCAAAAGGTTCAATATCTGAGCTTGAATACTCACGTCCAAAGCGGAAACAGGCTCATCGCATACGATAAACTCAGGGCTGAGCGAGAGCGCCCTGGCGATACCTATGCGCTGGCGCCTGCCGCCATCCAGTTCATGGGGGTAAACGTTCGCGTACCGCCGCGCAAGCCCCACGGTATCCATAAGCTTTACCGTACGCTGCAAAGCCGCTTTCCTGTTTTCGCAGGTTTTGTTTACAATCATGAATTCGGCTATAATCTCCGAAACGGACATACGCGGGTTAATGCTCGAATACGGGTCTTGAAAAATAATCTGCATTTTTTTACGGGCGTCGCGCATCTTTCCCCTGTTGTATTTAAGCACATTTTCGCCTTTAAATAAAACCTCGCCGGATGTCGGCTCCAGAAGCCTGATTATAGCCCTGCCCAATGTCGTCTTGCCGCATCCCGACTCCCCGACGACGCCCAGTGTCTTCCGCTCCGGGATGGTGATGTTTACGTCGTCTACGGCATGGAGCAGGCCGCCGCGAACCTTGAAATACTTCTTTAACCCTTTGGTTTGAATCAGAGGAACCGCCGGTTGACTCATTGCGCCTTCTCCTCCTTTATCCACCTGCCGCGTCCGTCAAAGAGGCGGCAGTTGACAGCGTGCGTCCCGTTCCGGTATATAGATGAGCGCGTGGTTTCGCACAGTTCGTTCCTGTTAGGGCATCTTGGCGAAAAGCTGCATCCCGGCGGCAGGTTTGACATGTCGGGCATAAGGCCGGGTATCGGCGTCAGCCGCCTGCTCCTTGTTTTAAGGTTTGGGATGGAGCCAAACAACCCGGCGGTATACGGATGATGGTCGCCGGATTTATAAATGTCCGCCGCCGTCCCCACCTCTATCAGCTCTCCAGCGTACATTACGGCCACATTGTCGCATGTTTGCGCCACAATGCCCAGATCATGCGTTATCATTATCATAGCCGTACCCAAGCGGTCGCGCAGTTCGCGTATCATGTTAATAACCTGTGCCTGTATAGTCACATCCAGAGCGGTGGTTGGCTCGTCCGCGATAAGCAAATCCGGCTCGCAGGCCAGCGCCATCGCTATAACAACACGCTGTTTCATGCCCCCTGAAAACTGATGTGGATAATCATATTTGCGTCCGGGGGGTATACCGACCATATTCAAAACCTCATCCACACGTTTGCCTATCTCTTCTTTATTGCGTTTTAACTCGTTGTGAAATTCAAGGGCTTCGGATATTTGATCACCCACCGACATAACCGGGTTAAGACTGGTCATCGGGTCCTGGAAGATCATTGCAATCCTGCCGCCGCGTATCATCCGCATTTCGGCGTCCGAAGCCGTAACTAAATTTTTTTCGTCGAAAATTATCTCGCCATTCGGAATACGGCCCGTGTATTCGGGCAGCAGGCGCATCAGGGCCAGCGCCGTTGTGGTCTTACCCGCGCCGGTTTCACCCACAAGTCCCAAAGTCTCGCCACGGTTAAGGGTAAAGCTGATATTATTGACCGCCTTTACCGTTTCCAAGTCGGTACGGTACTCAACGGAAAGGTTTTTAACCGTTAATAAATTTTCTGACATACGCGCCACCTCCATGGTTTATGTCCGCAAGCGTGGATCCAGCGCGTCGCGCAGGCCGTCGCCAAAAACGCTTATCGCAAAAGACGCGAGGCAAATCATTAAACCGGGGAACAGTGTTAAATGCGGGGCTGTGCGCAGGAATTCCCTGCCTTCGCTGACCAGGGAGCCCCATTCCGGCTGGGGAGGATTTATGCCAAGGCCTAAAAAGCTGAGAATCGCGGCAGTTAATATCATTTGGGACACATTAGCCGTCGTGTTGACGATAAGGGTACCGACGGCATTCGGCAGGACATGCCTGAATAATATACGCGCGGTGGATGTTCCGCCGGCGCGGCAGGCTTCTATATATTCCTGCTCGGCTATGCCAAGCACGGCGGACCTCACAATACGGACAAAGCCGGGAATGCTTGTTACGGTTATGGCGACGCATATGTTGAATATTCCGGGGCCCATTGCGGCTACGACCGCCATTGCGAACAATATGGACGGTATGGCTGAGAAAATATCCAATGCGCGCATAACGATATCGTCAAGCTTTCCTCCCACATACCCAACGATTGCGCCGATAATGCTGCCAGCTATCGCCGTCGCTATAGCCGTGATAAACCCTATGGACAAAGAAACCCTTGCCCCGTGCAGACAACGGGCGAAAAGATCGCGCCCGAACCCGTCCGTGCCGAAAATGAATTCATTAGTCGGCCTCGCAAGCCTGTTGTGTGGATTTATAGTCACCGCCGCCGCATACGGGACAATCAGCTCGGCAAATATAGCCATTATAATAAAAAAGCAAACGAGAAACAAGCCCGCCAACGCAAGCTTGTCTTTTTTCAGCCTGCGCCATATCTCTTTCAAACGGTTTTCCTTTTTGAATATCAGAACCTCGGTCTCAGTTGCCGCGGAATTTATTCGCCCACTCATGCCAAGCCCTTCCTTCTGATGTATTTGGCGCGGATCCTTGGATCGACAAAAGCATATGAAACATCGACAGCCAGCATGACCAGGGCGAATATAATAGCAAATACGATAATACCGCCCGTAACCACCGGCACATCTTTAGATCTGATGCCGGTAACGATAAAGGAACCTAGGCCGGGCAGCCCGAAAAGCGTTTCAGTGGCGATAGCGCCGCCTATAAGAACGCCGAAATTGTTTCCGGCTATTGTTATAACAGGCAGCAAGGCGTTCTTCATCGCGTGCCTCCATATCGCCGTCCTCTCCGTAGCGCCCTTTGCGCGTGCCGTGCGTACGTAATCCTGCCTGATGGTCTCAAGCATGGACGAACGCGTGAAACGTAACTGCCGCCCGGCGTTCGGCAGACCCAGGGATACCATCGGCATTATGTAGTTTGTCCAGTTCGCTATACCGTGAGGCGTAATCAGGTTCAGCCTCAACGAAAAAATCAGCATCAGCACAATACCGATAAGGAAGCCCGGTTGGGACGATAGAAGCAGCGCAAGCCCCGTCGGAATCCTGTCCGCCAATGTATTTTGCTTTACGGCTGACAGCACGCCAATGGGAACGCCGACAATCAATGAGAAAAAAATGGCGCTGGAGGCCACTATCAGCGAAACGGGGAGCCTGTTTCCAATCTCGTCAAGCACAGGCCGTTTTGTGGCGTACGACCTGCCAAGGTCAAACCGGAATATCGCATTTCCCATATAATTGGCGTAACGCCGGAAAAATGGCTGGTTATAGCCAAGTTCCTCGTTCAGCATATCAATATCCTCTTGTCTCGCCCCGGCTCCAAGCAGCATTGACCCGGGGTCCCCGGGTATCATGTCGATAATCATGAAAATAAGCAGCGACACGCCTAAAACGATGGGTATCAGCATAAGCAGACGTCTGATGATAAACCGGTGCAAAACTATCCCTCCTATCTGCTAAAAACCCTGGGGCTTGAAGCCCCAAGGTTATAAAAAGCAATGTTACCGGGTCGCATTATTTATTTCCACGACCACTCGTACACAATGGGATAGTTGGGATAGTTTACGGGTACATTCAATGCCGCCGTCCATACGTAAGCGCCTGCCCTGTGGAAAATGGGCAGTTGGGTAGCCGTGCCCATGATCCAGTCGTTAAGCTCTCTGTAGATGGCTTCGCGTTCGGCGACATCCGCTACCGATACGCCTTTGGCCCAAAGGTAGTTCATATGCTCCCAGTCAAAGACATCGCCTTCATACTGGTTGTAGAAGGTACCCCTGAAATCCGTGTGGCAGTACATTTTCCAGCTGTCAAAGTCGCCGTTGGGCGAGAAACCCGTGGTCATAATGTCAAACTGCTGGTTGCGTCCCCTTTCAAGGTTGGAAGCGGAGTCCATCCTGTTGATATCCGAGGTCAGGCCGATTGCCATCAGATTATCCTGAAGAACCTGCGCCATTCTCTCAAAGTACCCGCCGGCTGAAACGTTGATCGTACCCACATGGGTTCCGTTGGGGTAAGCGGATTTGGCCAGATATTCCCTTGCTTTATCCAGATCAAGATTATAAGTGACGCCTTCCGAGGGCGCGCCCACATTTTTATCGGGATGAACCATAAAATTAGCGTTTTCGGCCAAGCCGTCAAAAGCGATAAGGTTCATCGCCTGCTTGTCGATGGCGTGCGCTATGGCTAAACGTACGTTAATGTCATCCAGCGGGGGATTTAGGTGATTAAGCACGGCGTAGGAAATATGATTGCCGATAGATAGTTCGGTGTTGAAGGCGGGGTTGGCTACCAAACCGTCCCAGTTGGCGATGGGCGCTATCAGCCAGTCAAGGGAGCCTGACTCAAAAGCGATCAGCGCGGCGGCAAGGTCAGCGATGGGTACATAGTGTATGTTTTTAATATCAGCTTCGCCCTGATGGTAATCCGGGAAGGCCTCCAGCCTCCATTCAATGTCATGTACCAGATATGTAAACCTAAAGGGGCCGGTTCCGGCTAAATTCAACTTTGTGCCGAATTCCTCACCTTGCTCCGTAACCTCGCGTTTATTTACGATGAATACAAAGGCAAGATTGGACAGAAGCGCCGCGTTGGGCTGATCCAGAGTGACTATAACGGTACCGTCACCTTCCGCCCTAACATCCGCAACCCCTGCCATATAGCTTCTGACCCTTGGGCTGTTCATCGCCCGCTGTAAGCTGAATTCCACGTCCTCGGCGGTCAATTCGTCGCCGTTATGGAATTTAACTCCCTGACGTATAGTGAAGGTGTATACGGTTCCATCACCGCTGATCGCATGGTCTGTGGCAACAAGCGGCACGAATTCCCCGGTTAGTTCATTCTGTCTGAAAAGGGGTTCGTAAACCTGCCGCATGACCATAAGGTCTTCAATGTTGATAGTGCCGTGCGGGTCAGAGGTAGTCATAGGAGCTCTTGTGCTCAGCCTGAGTGTCCGGTCTTCGCTTGAGACATCGCCTGTTCCGTCTTGGCCGCAAGCCGCGAAAAACATTGAGAAAACCAGCAACAGTGCCACGGTAACGTTGATTTTCTTCATTTGATACATTACCTCCCTTTTGTTATTGCTTAGATTCCAAGCAGATTTTATTATATATTCTTTTCTTTACGCATGTCAAGGCTATATATAAGAAGCTTAAAAAAATCACCCCCATGACGATGCATCGGGGTGATAATTTTTACTGTAAACGTTTTAACATATCAGATTAATAATTACCCCAAGCCCTAGCCTTATCCCTTACCAGCTCGGTGAACATTTCGTTAAGCCTGTATACCCCGCCGTCGATAAGAATCTGTATGGCTTCATCCCATGCCGCGTCGAAATCCTCAACGCTGACCATGACGACTCTGGACATCTGCTGCGGCAGCCAGGTATTCTGCACCCACTGCATAAGGACGTTAATCTCGGAATCTGTCGGGATATTTACCTGCCATGCCGCGCCAAAGGGTGAAAGCTCAAAAGCGGAGGTCGGCGGGAAGAGATCGGCCCACATTGTGGCGTCGTAAGCAGCCAAGGTCTCCCTGGCGGCCGGCGAATAAGTCCGGATTATGGATTCCGGGGAATTCCTGGTGAGGGTATTACCGGTGGAATCAAGCCAGCCGTCGCCTATTTCCGGGAAGCCGTGCAACCAGGAAAAGCCTTGCGAGTCTCCATAGTCAGGGTCGCTCTCCAGTGCCAATTCAACCTCAGGTATCATTGCCCGTACGCCATTCTCAGCTGTGTGATGCAGTCCCTCGACACCCCAGCTGCGTAGGACTAAGCCTTCTTCCGAAGTCATCCAGTCAAGGAAATCAAAGAGGCGTTGGGGATCGCTGCAGCCCTTGCTGATCATAATGCCGTGTCCGCCGGACCAGCCGGGATCATAGGAACCGATGGGCATTACATCGCGGTTGAATGTGATGGGCAGATGCGCGAACGTCTGGTCTTCCATTCCGCGCTGGCGCAGGGATTGCTCGCCTTCCTGGAACTGCCACCAGGGCGATACCGTCGCTAAAATCTGGCCATTCGCTATTTTAGCGGTGTATTCGTCATTTGTTTGGGTAAAGGAATCGGGGTCAAGCAAGCCGTCGTTCCACAGCTTATTAAGCCAGGCATAGTATTCCTTGATATCAGGGTGTAAGTACTTTATCGTCGCTTCCAGTGTCTCATTGCATACTATCCACTCGCCGTTGTCCGGGAAACCGGCAAGGAAGCCCGAGGGGTTACCCAGGTCGATGATATAGCGCCAGCCGTCGGCGTTGTTGAGGGTTAAGGCGTAAACCGGGCGGCCTTCGGGGGTTGTCGGGTACAACTCTATGTAAGCCCTCAGCAGCTCCTCAAGCTCGTACACGGTACGAACCTCGGGATAACCGAATTCCTTGAGCACCGCGTTTTGAACGGGCATGCTGGAACGGACGTTCCAAATCGGCTGATTGATAGCGTACGGGCCCAAAGAATAGATTGTATCGGGGTCGCCGTTATGCCACATGCGGGGCAGTAAATCGCCGTAAAAATCCTTCAGGTACTTACTGTTTTCGATGTAGGGGGCAAGGTTTATTACCGCGCCGGCTTCGATGAGTATAGCGCCGTCACCCTTTGCAAAGATAAGGTCGGGATAAATGCCCGACGCCGCCATAAGAGGCACGCGTACGCCCAATCCGCCTACCGGGTAATCATATTGCAGGGCTACGCCGGTCAGCTCGGTCATCCTCCGCGCAATGGGAGTGTTCCACGGCAGATCCCTGACTCCGTCCTCACTGTAAAATGTGAAGGTTACGATTTCGCCGCCATCAAAGACCAAATCGTCGGGTATGGCGCTGCCGCCGCCCTGACATGCCGCCGTGAACATCATCACGGCAATAAACACGGCAACTACGCGCACAAGCTTCTTCTTCATTCATGAATCATCCTTTCGATTTAATTAGATAATATCAGCAAGGGAAATCCCTTAATGATTATTAATTACGATTTTACCGCTCCCAGCGTCATGCCGGTGACGAAATACCTTTGGATAAAGGGGTAAACCATTAAAATCGGGAGGATAACCACAACCGTGATAGCCATGCGCGCCGAAATGGGTGATACCATCCTGGCCGCAAGGGCGGCATTGGGGTTCATCAAAGCGCGCCCGGCGGCATTGCCTATATTGGTTGAATCGAGTACCTTCATCAGCTCATATTGCAAAGTTGAAAGATGGGGCGAGAACGCGTTGAACAGATAGGTGTCAATCCAGGAATTCCAATGACCGACGGCGATCCATAACGAAACCGTTGCGACGACCGGCTTGCACAGCGGAAAAATAATCCGGCTGAAAATCGTGAAATCATTCGCGCCGTCCAGCATAGCGCTTTCCTGAAGCTCAAAAGGCAGGTTATCCATAAATGAACGCATGATTATAACGTTCCATGTCGAAATCAGCATGGGTATGATGTAGACCGCAAAGGTATTCATCATGTTCAGGTTTCTAATCAGCAGGAAATAAGGGATTATGCCGCCGCTTACATAAATTGGGATAAGGAACAGAAAACCTATAGACCGCCTAAAAACATAATCATTGCGGCTGAGGGTATACGCCACGGTTGCGGTACAAAGAATCCCGGCAACCGTACCGCCAACGGTCCTCAGCACAGAGTTAAAAGCCGCCCAGCCCAAATTCTCATACTGGGTTAGCCTCCTGTAATTCTCAAGTGTCCAGCTCCGCGGCCAGAGCATATTGATACCCGCGGCCGTATCGTTCGAATCATTGAAGGAAAGCGCGACAACGTTTATAAACGGGTACAGCGTAATAATCAAAATAAACACAATGAACGCATAAATTAAAATACCGGACACTATTCCGTCCTGCGAGCGTATTTTCTTCCTTTTATGTCCTGTCTTCATCATCCCGCCACCCCCTTAAAATACGCCGGCGTCCAGTTTACGCGCAAAACGGTTAGCGGCTAAAACAAGGATTAGGCTGATAACGGATTTAAACATTCCCACAGCCGTCCCGTAAGAGAACCTGAACATTTGGGTGCCGTATTCAAGGGCGTACTGGTCAATTGTCCGGGAATGGGATTGGTTTACGGGGTTGCCCAGAAGAATCTGCCGTTCAAAGCCGATATCGAGAATCCGTCCGATGTTTAAGACCAGCAGGATAATAATAACCGTTCTGATGCCCGGAAGCGTAATGTGCCACATTTTGCGCCACCGCCCGGCGCCATCGACGGCTGCGGCTTCGTAGAGGGCTTGGTCGACGCTTGCGATGGCGGCTATGTAAATGATGGCGTTCCAGCCGATATTTTTCCAGGTGTCGGATATAGCCAGCAGCGGCCAGAACATGTTAGGAACGCCCAGGAACGCTATCGGTCTCTCAATCAGCCCCATGTTCAGCAACAAGGTATTTATGGGCCCGCCCGTATTTAAAATTAATCCCAGGATTGATGCCACGATAACCCAGGATACAAAATGGGGCAAGTAAGAGATGGTTTGCGCGATTTTTTTGAAACGCAGATATTTAACCTCGTTCAGCATCAGGGCAAAAATAACAGGCATGGTGAAGCCTATTGCGAGTAAGAATAATGATTGCCCAATCGTATTGCGGAAAGCTTCGTGAAATTGCTGATCCGCGAACAGCCGCCGGAAGTGCTCCAATCCGGCCCACGGCGAATTGCGGATGCCAAGGTCGGGCCTGTAATTCTGAAACGCCATAATCCAGCCCCATAAGGGAACATATGCAAAAATAATAAGCCAGATTAAAAACGGAAAGCTCATCAGCATCAGTATTTTTTGCTTATTCAGAAGTGAAGGGGTTATTCTTTTCTTGCAGATATTGACCTGTTTTGCGCTTTTCGTCATTAAAAGGCCACCTCGCACAGATACGTCAGTAAAGATGCTTATAGTTGATTATATGATTTTTTTTAAATTAAGTCAAGGTTAAAAATAAATAATGAACAAAAACGGGTGATGAGCATTGCGAATTTATTGCATTTTTGCTATAATCAAATTCATGGAGCTGATTTTAATATGAAAAATCAAGAATCATTAAACAGCCGTATAAAAGGCTTAATCTCACAAATGAGCTTACAGGAAAAGATAGCTTTTATGCCATCCCGCCACCCGTCCATAGAACGGTTGAATTTGCCCGGGTTTCATATCGGCGGGGAAGGCGCGCACGGGCTTGTACATAGGGATGGCGGCCTTGCGACGGTGTTCCCCCAACCCTTTGGGCTAAGCATGACATGGAACAAGGCCTTAATGAAAAAGATCGGCGGGATTATTGGGGACGAAGCAAGGGTCCATTTCGGCAAAAGCGGGCGAAAGGGCTTTCTGTGCTTGTTTTTCCCCACCATAGACATGGAGCGCGACCCGCGCTGGGGGCGCAACGAGGAAGCATACGGCGAGGATCCGTTTCTGGCGGGAAAGCTGGCGGTTGAGTTAATCAAAGGGGCGCAGGGCGAACACGAGTATTATTTGAAGATAGCGACGTCGCCGAAGCACTTTTACGCGAATAATTACGAGTTGGAGCGCACCACAGCCGATTCGGTCATAACGGATGAACGCTTAAAACACGAGTATTATCTGCGCGTGTTCGCATATGCCTTTGAGGAGGGCCGCGCGGCGTCCCTGATGGCGGCATACAACAAAATGAACGGCATACCGGGTATGCTTCACCCGGAAATGAACGGCATAGTACGGGACAAATGGTATGCGGACGGCTTTTTCGTCAGCGACGGCGGCGCGTTCAAATTGGTGCAAACGGAGCATAAGGCGCGCGAAACCTTCGCGGAATCCGCGGCGGCGGCCGTAAAAGCCGGATTAGATTGTTTTCTTGACGATCCCGAATTAGTCATAAAATCAGTAGGGGAAGCAGTCGAACGCGGTTTGCTGACTGAACCGGAAATAGATGCCGCGTTGTTCAACCAATTTAAAATTCTGTTCCGGTTGGGCGTGTACGGTGAAAACGAAGGCAATCCGTATGAATGCATTCCCGAAAGCGCATTATGCTCTGATAAAAATTCGGCTATTGCCGTACAGGCGGCACTGGAATCTGTAACACTGCTCAAAAATGACGGCATTCTGCCGCTTAATCCTGTAAAAACGAAGAAAATCGCCGTAATCGGCCTATTGGGAAATGAAAATATGCCGGATTGGTATTCAGGCAACCCGCCGTATCAGGTTACGCCGCTGGATGGAATAAAAAAAGCGTTCCCGCACAGTGAAGCCGTTTACAGCGACGGTTGCGACACCGCCGCGTTTTACAGCGAACCATGCGGGAAATGGCTGCGGGTTTCCGGGGACGGCGCGGTTCATCTCGACGGCGACGAGGATACGCGTTCCGCGTTTAAGGTTCTGGATTGGGGTTTTGGCGGCTTCGGCTTCCGGCACATTGAAACGCGGAAATACCTGACGACAACGCCCGCGGGCGAATTGCGCTGTGATGCCGGCGATATGTGGGGCTGGTTTGTACGCGAACTTTTCTTCCTTGAAAACAGCAGGTTTATAACAGAGAAAGCGCACGGCACATTGTCGCAGATCGGCGTGGCTATGCGTAAGGGTACCAGCGTTTACGACAAGCCCTATGAAAACGGCGGAGTTGATAAGATAAATGATATCCTCGGCAAACTGACGCTGAAGGTTATTACGGACGGCCTTGCCGAATCGGCTGAAACGGCAAAGGGCGCGGACGCCGCCGTAGTGGTGCTGGGCAACCATACGCTGGTAGGGGCGCGTGAGTGTATAGACCGTGAGAACCTTGATTTACCGGCGCGATGGGCACAGTTGTTTGATAAAGTAGCGTACGCAAATAAAAACGCCGTGCTGGCGCTGATTGCCGGTTATCCCTTCGCAATAGAACAACAGGCCGAAACGGCACGCGCGGTTATTTTCACAACCCATGGCGCGCAAGAAGTGGGAACTGCGGTCGGTGAGACGCTGTCGGGCGGAAATAACCCCGCGGGCCGGCTTTCCATGACATGGTACAAGGCGGATGAGGTTCTGCCGGATTTGAATGATTATGATATAGTTAAAAACAAAATGACCTATTTGTACTGCGACAGGCCAGCGCAATACGCGTTTGGTTTTGGGCTGAGTTACACATCATTTAAATATGCGGACTTAGAATTAACAAAAGCAAAAGACGGCATAAACGTAAGCTTCTCCGTAACGAACACAGGTGAGCTTGACGGCGACGAAGTCGCGCAGGTTTATTTCTCGCACAGTGACGCGCTCTTCACGCGTCCCATAAAACAGCTCGCCGGTTTTGAGAGGATACATTTTAAAGCCGGGGAAACCAAAAGGCTAAGCATTTATGTGCCGCATAAAGAGCTGGAATACTACGACATTGAAAAAGGAGCTTTTGGTTTCATACCCGGCGAATACAAATTCATGGCAGGGGCGTCATCTGATGATATTCGGCTGTCGGTTAATTCCGTTATTTAACCGTTATCCTCCATACCCGCTTCTTTACTCAACGCTTCCAGCACGGCACAGAGGAACGCAAGACACAGCCCCTGCCCCCATCCCTGCGTCCATTCCCGCGATATGCGCCTGTAGCCGTCCAGATTGTTCATAATTGCCGTGCCGCCGGATACATTCAGCACGCGCCCGTCGTCCGAAATATTCTTCATAATGCCTTCATAAGCCGCTTGAGCATTCCCGCCGTGCAGCGGATTGGCGTTGATTAACATTGCCGCCGCAATGCCGCTGCATGCCGATATTTCCTCATAACTATCGGGATCATCAAGCACCGTGCGCCACAATCCGGCATCTGTTTGCAATTTGCGCAGCCCGGAGAGCTGGTCACGCAGCGAGCAGTCCACATCCATATACTCGGGGTACAGATACGGCCTCGGCAGCCTAACCTTCACTTGGGACATGGTGTACGCCGCCCAGGCATTGGCCCTGGCCCAGAAGAAGCCGGACATATGATCTTTGGCTATATTATCGTACCCATGGTACCAAAGCCCGGTTTCTTTGTCCTGTAAATACCGGATATGCCAAAAATACTGTTTTAACGCGTCATTTATCATCGCGTCATCTTTCTGTATCACGCCCAGCCGCAGCAGGAAAAACGCCGCCATAAACAAGGTGTCCGCCCACGCCTGCTCGGGAAAATCGTTCTTTACCGAAACGGTATGCTGCAGCACGCCATCCGCGAAACGCGGCGCTTTGCTCGTTATATAATCCGCTTTGGACAACACAAGCTGCCAGTATTTCTCGTCCCCGGTCTCCTCATACAATGTGATTAGGCAATGCCCCATCGCGCATGAATTAACCGTCCAAGGCGGCAGCCCGGCCTCTATAAGCTCATCAACCCTTTCCTTCAAAAGTTTGGCATACTCCTTGTTCCCCGTAACCTTGAATGCCTCCGCAACGCCGTAATACGCAACACCGCAGGGCCAATACCACACCAAATCCATATCCATGGTTTTCCGGACAACCGCGTCCACGGCCTTTAACACGGCGTTTTTATCAACATCAATCTTAATCATATACGTCCTCCGACATAGTATTTACGTTAATTATATCTGTTTTTGCTATTATATTCAATATCCGCACAGGTAAATATTACCTAATTTCGGACATGAATTACCTGATTTCGTACATATATTCTATAACATCTTGACATCCGGAACATCTATGCTATAATCAACTTGCACAATGCTATAATTACGAGAGGAGCATGTTTTAATGAGGAAACTGACAGCTATTTTTTTAACGCTGATTCTGGCACTGTCAATGGCGAGCTTTGCTGCTTGCGGCTCTGATTATGACGGTGAGGCGGACTTGATGTTGGGATGGTGGGGCAACCCCGTGCGTAACGAGCGCACCACCGCCGTAGTGGATTTGTTCCATGCCGATTTCCCCAATATCTATATTGAGGAATGGACAGTTGGCTGGGGCGACTATTGGGGCGCACTGGCAACCATGGCTATCGGCGGCGATATGCCGGATATAATCCAGCAGGACTGGGCTTATCTTGAGGAATATGTAGCCAACGGCCATCTTTTAGACTTACGCCCGTTTATTGAAAGCAATGTGCTGGACCTGCGCAACGTACCCGAAAGCGTTCTTGAGCTGGGCCGTATAGGCGAAGGCATCTATGCCGTTTCCATCGGTATGAACGCAATCTGTATGCTGTACGACAAAAACCTCCTTGACAGCCTGGGCATAACAGTCAGCCACAACATGAGCATTCAGGATTTTATCGACATCAGCCGCGATGTTTATGAAGGCTCCGGAATCCGTACCAACATGGCCTTTGGCGACGCCTCAAACTTCATGGAGATCCTGCTCCGCCAGAAAGGCATCATCATGCTTTCACCCGAAGGCATGGGCGGCGAACCCGCAGATTATCAACAGTTCTTCGATATCCTTGTCCAAGGTATAGAAGAAGGCTGGCATATCCGTTATGAGGATATGGTCGGACGCGAAGGCAACGAACAGAACCCCGTGGTTTGGGGCGGCGACCCGATGCAGCCGCATTTGCGCGCCTGGAACACGTTTGTGTTCTCCAACATGCTGACAGGCTTACAAAACGCTGCCGAAGAGGGCGTTACGCTTGGCATGACCACCATGCCGTCGGATAACCCCGCCGCATCGAACTACTTCCGCGCGTCAATGTATTTCGCCATCACCTCTCAAACCCAGAACGCCGAAGCTGCCGCCGCTTTTATCAGCTTCTGGACAAACTCGTTCGCAGCAAACCAGATTCTTTTAACCGAGCGCGGCGTACCGATTTCTACTGTCGTGGCCGACGCTATTTATGAATATTTCACCGAATCCGACCGGACCGCTTCCGAATTCCTTGAATTTGTTACAAGCCCCGGAAACTCCACTCCGGTTAACCCGGCACGTCCTCCGAGATCGGGCGATATTGTGGCGCATTTGAACTATTTGGCCGAATCCGTGGCTTTAGGCAACTACACCGCCGAGGAAGCCGCCCAGAATTTCTATGATTTCGGCAACGGCGTCCTTAGATAACATCATAAGCTGTAATTAACCTTCCCCTGACAGAAGACTAATAAACGGCTTTCTGTCAGGGTTTTTCATTATAACAAACACAGACCTCTATGTAAGGAGGCTTTGCATGAAAGCTATAAAACAGTTTATCTTTAAAGACAATGTGGCGGCGGTTATCTGCGCGCTGCCGTTTATTATAGGTTTTATCGTTTTTCTGGTTGTGCCGATGCTTATTTCGCTGTACTATTCATTTACCGATTTTACACTTTTGAACAACCCAAGCTTTGTAGGCTTGCGAAACTATACGCGGATGCTGGACGACGCCCGGTTGTGGCGGTCTTTCAAAGCGACGTTCTATTTCGCGTTTACCTCCGTGCCGCTCAGGCTGATCTTCGCTTTGGCCGTAGCGATGCTTTTATTGAAAGCCTCCCGGATGGTCGGCATCTACCGCGCTATGTATTATTTACCGTCGCTGCTTGGCGGTTCCGTAGCCGTTTCCATCCTTTGGAGGCGGATGTTTTTCGTTGACGGTACTATCAACAGCCTTTTAGGCCTGGTCGGCCTTAACCGCAACTTTAACTGGCTTGGAAATACCAGCACGGCAATCTGGACATTGATACTGCTGGCGGTATGGCAATTCGGCTCGTCCATGCTGATTTTTTTAGCGTCTTTGAAACAGATACCGGAAACGCTGTACGAAGCCGCAAGTATCGACGGTTCAAGCAAATCCAGGACGTTTTTCCGCATAACGCTGCCGCTTCTGACCCCGACGATTTTCTTCAATCTGGTTATGCAGATGATAAACGGCTTCCTAACCTTTACCCCTGCTTTCATCATTACAAGGACGGGAGCGCCCGCGGACACCACTTTGGTCTATACATTATATATGTACCGGATGAACTTCGAGTTTTCAAGCGCCGGATACGCCGCCGCTATGGCATGGGTAATGCTTGCCATTATCGCGTTTTTTACGTTTATTCTCTTCATTACCAAACGTTTCTGGGTATATGAGGGGGGGTATTCATGATGCGTAAACGTCCAATGCGTAAATATATAAAGCCGCTTATCGGGCATATATTGAAATTATCAATCGGGATTATAATGATTTATCCCCTTATTTGGATGGTTATGAGCTCATTCAAGGAAACCTCAACCATTTTCCATTCCGCGGGCCGCCTAATACCTGAGAGCTGGGATTTCAGCAACTGGACAAGGGGCTGGACTTTGGGTACCGGGGCGCGTGTCCGCGGGGTGCCGATAACCTTCGGCACATACTTTTGGAATTCCTTCTGGTATGCCGGCGTAGCCACACTGGGTACTTTAATGTCATCCGCGCTGGTTGCCTACAGTTTTTCCAGAGGCCGTTTTTTCGGTAAAAGGGTTTTATTTATACTGATGCTGGGAACCCTGATGCTGCCGGCTCAGATACTGATGATTCCGCAGTTCCTCTGGTTCCACACATTGGGCTGGGTAGGGTCTTACAGGCCGATGATCGTCCCCGCGTTCTTTGCCATTTCAGGATTCTTCATTTACCTAATCACCAATTTTATGAACGGCATACCGCGCGAACTAGACGAAGCGGCTAAAATAGACGGCTGCTCGTTTTACGGCATCTTCGCCCGTATCATTTTACCGCTGTCCGTGCCGGCTCTTATTACAACCGGCTTATTTTCATTCATTTGGCGCTGGGACGACTTCCTTGGCCCTCTCCTGTACGTCCGGCAGGCGCGTCAATTCCCCGCCAGCCTGGCCCTGCGCATGTTTGCCGACCCAACCGTAGGCACTGACTGGGGGGCATTGTTTGCCATGAGCACCCTTTCCCTGGTGCCGATGGTGGTAATATTCATTTTTACGCAGAAATACTTGGTTGAAGGTATCAGTACATCAGGATTAAAAGGATAATTATACGCAGGGGCGAACTGTGTTCGCACGCCGAAATAGGTGATGTTTGTAGATGAAACGTAAATTTACGCTGCCGGGTGAGGCGGGATATGAAAAATTGACATTGGAACTGGCTAAGCGCTGGGGCGCTGACGCTATCCGTGACAGCGACGGGACGGCCTTGTCTGAGGAGATATTATCCGCAGGATATGAGGTTTATTCCACTATTTGCCCGATACGGGAGCATAATCCATGGATACGGGAAAATATGCACGCGCGCCAGCAGACGTTTTTGATTACCGCTCCGGTGACTGCGGTTGGGAAGAGCTTGACGGTCCGGCTGATGGAAGGTTTTTTTGACGGGCAGTTCAGTGTTAACGACAGTCCGGGCGGCTTGCGTTATTGGCAGGTTTATGACCGCACGGAGGATGTTCTTATCCCGGAAACAGACTGGTTTTATGCGGACGGGGCAGTAACCGTCACCACCCTGCCCTTCCGGCAGTATACGGTAAGCTTTTTAGCTTGGCGCGACTGGGAAGAGATTTCCATGTACAACCACACCACGAATAACTGGGATAAGGAACATTTGATGCAATTGAATCCCTGCGCGGCGGGCGCTATGCCGTACCTGAAAAACTGGTTCGGGGATTGGTGCGGGGCGCATCCGCACACAACCGTGGTGCGCTTTACGTCGCTTTTCTACAATTTTGCGTGGATTTGGGGCTCAAGCCCGCGCAACAGGCATCTTTTCACCGATTGGGCCAGTTATGACTTCACTGTCTGCCCCGAGGCGCTGGACGATTTTTACGTTTCATACGGATATCGCCTGACAGCGGAGGATTTTGTACGGCAGGGGAAATATAACGCCACCCATCGCGTACCGGACCGTAAAAAGCGGGACTGGATGGATTTTATCGGCGGCTATGTACGCCGCTCAACCCGTGAGCTGGTGGATATAATACACGCAGCCGGAAAAAAGGCCTATGTATTTTATGACGACAGTTGGGTGGGAATGGAGCCGTACAGCGGGCATTTCCATGAAATGGCTTTTGACGGGATCATAAAATGTGTATTTTCCGGTTACGAAGCGCGGCTTTGCGCCGATGTACCGTGCGACGCGCACGAGATACGTTTTCATCCCTATCTATTCCCAGTGGGGTTGGGCGGCGCGCCAACTTTCTCACCCGGCGGGCGGCCCGGCGAGGATGCGCTTAATTACTGGGTAAGCGTACGGCGGGCTTTGCTGCGCAAGAAAATCGGACGCTGCGGTTTGGGCGGTTATCTGCATCTTGTTGAGGGTTACCCCGATTTTGTGGATGCAATGGACCGTATATTAACGGAGTTTGACGCCATTTCCAAGCTGCATGATTCCGGAGCGCCTGCCGTGCTTACGCCCCGTATAGGAATTTTACATACTTGGGGGGCTTTACGTTCCTGGACGCTTTCCGGGCATTTCCACGAAACCGACGGGCATATGCTGATACATGTGCTGGAAGCTCTCTCCGGTTTGCCCTTTGAAGTACGGTTCCTGTCCTTTGACGACATAAGAAACGGCGTACCGGAAGGTTTGGACATCATCATCAACGCCGGGGAAGCGGGCAGCGCCTGGAGCGGCGGAACCTGCTGGAAAGACGCGCAAGTCATAGATGCCTTAACCCAATGGGCGTATACGGGCGGAATATTTATGGGTATTGGGGAGCCAAGCGCGTTGCCGGGTTACGCAACATATCTGCGAATGGCGCATGTACTTGGAATTGACATTGATAACGGGGAAAAAGCCTGTCATGGGCGCTGGGCTTTCAACACAGAGGAAATCTCAGGTCTGTTGCCCGGGGGATACGCGTTACCGGAACGTCCCGCCGTTTATTTGACGGACGGCACGGCCCGTGTGCTGGCAGCGGCAAACAATGCCCCGACCATATCCATTCACGCCTTCGGAGCGGGAGCGGGCGTATATATGTCCGGCTTTATTTTTGAGCCGGGAGCGGCTCAGGCATTGCAAAATTTGCTATTACTCGCCGCAACAGGCAGTTATCGGGCGGAGGGAGTCTCCGACAACCCCCATGTCGAATGCGCTGTGTTCCCGGATAAAATCGTTTTCATAAATAACTCGGCCTCCCCGCAAAAGGCTGCCTGCCAATGGAAGGGATGTGGGTACGAAGCACATCTAGCACCGTATGCATCGGAAATAAAAAACTTCTGATAGTATTTATTCGGTGCGCTCTGCCGCATCTAAAAGTTCTTTGCAAAGCGCAGACCATATCTCATAAGACTTTGATAATGTTTCAGCTCTTGCGCCTAATTCAATGACTTCTAATAATCTTGCTGAGCAATTCGTTGGTTTATATTTGAAATCCTCAATTAAACTCAACGTGCGCTTCCTGCTCGGAAAAAAGCATTTATTCAAAGCAAACAATGCCTGAAAATAATGGTCTGCCGCTCTTTCTAAAGTAGCGTGATAGAAAAGAACATCGCCCCTCCGTACGGCTCTTTCAAAATCTTCATTATCGTTTACTTTGAGGATATGATGATTATATAGTTTTTTAGATAACAACTGCGGATATACAGATAACTTTTCTTTCATATCTGAAATATAGCCGTTTTTATCATAAAGAATATACATTGACAAAAAAGTTGCGCAACGTCCCGTCGGATAGAAGTATTCGTTTTCCCTGTCTAAACGCGAGCCATTCAACACGGATTCAATCTCGCCGTTCATATCTGAAACAGTAAAATACATAAGGCAAATTTCAACGGTGTCAACAGTTATAAAGTCGCAAACGCCCCAAAACCTACCGCCAGTTTCACTTATTTTCATTTCTGAAACAGCGGATTCTGATCTGAGAGCGGCTTGCCTTGCTTCCGCATTTGGTATTTGATTGCAAAAAACAAAAATATCGATATCGCTTTCGTTCTGTACCGGCAGCTTTTCACCACCACTTTTTCCGATTGACAATACCCCGTCAATGCTTGAAACAGCGTTAATCAGTGAATAGAAACATTCATGTAAAGACATAATTATTCCCTCGCTTAATATAAATTTCCGTACTCCCTGCCGCACCTAACCAACCGTTAAAACTTTGACATTTTTATAATAACCTTCCAAAATTGTGTGATGTAAAACGCGGCGAGAGATAGGCCGTATACATAAACTACGATTTCAAATAATGCGTTAAATGTCATCGTTTGTAAATAACCCGTATAGAAGCCAAACATTAAACCGATTAATGCGTGGAAAACCAAACCCCCTGCATTTAACAGCCCCGCTAACACCGCTAATGTGTCACGTTTTTTCAACAATGAATATACCAAAAACCATGATAATAAGGTAAAGATAATATTGGGCAATGCGAATGACATAAACCACGGCACATATCCATAAACAACTTCTTCAGGCGGAAGCACCCCAAAAAACCTGGCTAAGTACAATGTGTTCACCGTTGCGTTGAATATGCTTAGTAAAATAAGTAATTTACGGTGTGACATCTAAACCTCCTCATAAAATCGTCATTTCCAATAATACCAAAAAACGCCATGAAAAGCAATCCTTTGTTATGTATCCGTTCCCGGCAACAGAACGCTCCCGTAGTCAGATGCATCCCCATAGATAAAACAATAGTATGCTCATTTGGTACGCAACTCGCTGTCTACAAAAGCACAAAGAAATTCCAATTATGCAAGAGCGCAATAAACAGCATTGTAAATACAGCTGTTATCACAAACAGCGCTTTGCGTTTACCTCCCGCTTCTCCCGCCGTGCGCCATGACCAGATTGAACCGGCTAAAAGTAATGCCGTGAGGCCTGCCAGCACATAATTAATCCAAATGAAGGGTGCCACTTCAGCGGCCGTACGGTAAGGATTTATTCCAAAAAGCATGAATAATAATAGATTGTTGAATACAAGCAACGTACCCGAAAGTAAAAATCCTATGCTGAAGTAATCAAAACGCGTGCGAACGCTTTGCTTTTTCCGTCGAATGAGAAACAGTATAAGCAAAACAATCGGCGTGATGAAGAAGAACACTGCGTTAAGCGCTGCAATTACAAGGCTCACAATTAAGAATGCCATTGTGCGTCCTTCTGGTAAATACGTAAAGTCACCGCCGTCACCTATTTGTATCCGAGGTACGCCATCTTCCACCCGAAAGCGCAGTTGGGGTAAAAGGGACGCAAAAAGCAGATTATCTGATGAATCGTATATATGAAATACATAAGGTTCTGTTTGTAGATAGACTGCCGTTCCAAGACCGCCAGCCGAAAGTTGGATGTTATTTTCATCCAATGCGCGAATGTTAATCATTTGAGCCGATGCCAATCCAGTATAGCTTAAAAATTCTAAAAAGTTTCCGTGATAGCGGCGCGCGGAAATGTATCGGCCCTCTATCGCCTCGGCGCCAGGTAAATTACTTCCGGCAACCGGCGCCGGTGTTTGCGGAACTCCTAAGAGCAGCTCCCGGATGGAGGGTATGAGATTCATTTGCCCGGAATTAGTAAGCAGAACAAAACCAAAGCGTGTTTCAGGCACTAAGGCAAAATCAGCGCGAAACGCTATAGTGCCACCGCTATGCCCAAAGGCAGGCAAAACACCGGAATACATCACAAAGCCGTGATGTGTTCCCGGATAGTTCACAGGGTCCGGGGAACTGGGTGTGAATAAGGTTTCAAGCGTATCGGTATTCGCAAACAATGGGCCGGATTCACCCGCGGGCGGTGTGAGCGCGATGATAAATGCCGCTAAATCTTCCGCTGTCCCATTCATTGCGCCGGAGGGATACAACGGTATGTATGACCATAAATCCTCCTGAAAGCCGCCAGATCCATTTGTTTTATATCCCTTTGACTTATGTGTTAGAAAGCCATCATTCCCCAGCCAATCCGGCTGATTCAGCGTGTTCAGCATGTTTGCCGGGAACAGGATGTTTTCACGCTCAAAGGCGGCATAATCTTGCCCGCTAATATGTTCAACAATAAATGCCGCGAGTGCTGTGCCCCAGTTGGAATAAGCGCTCATCGTACCCGGCATGAAAATTTGCGGCGGTTGCAAATCAAGCAGTATCTCTTCCAAAGAGCCGAATTGCTCTATTATCCGTTCGTTCACAAACAATCCCAACAGAAAGTCCGCAAAGCCCGCTGAGTGGTTTAACAAATCCCGCATGGTAAATGGTTTTTCAAATATAAAGGTATCGGGCAGATAGGCGCGGACATCGGCATCTAAATCCAACAGCCCTTGTTCCGCCAATTGCATGACGGCGACCCATATAAAGGTTTTGTTGATTGAGCCATACTCAAACACCGTAGCTGCCGGGTCAACCGGGACCTGTTTTTCAATATCCGCCCAGCCGTAGCCGCGGGAAAAAATAATTTCCCCTTCATGCACAACAACAATTGCGGTTCCCGGCGTAGATGCGCCGGCGTGTTCATTCATCAATGCATCTATTCGGCTTTCCAACTCAGAAAAAGATATTCCTGATGGAGTTTGCCCTGTGATGGGTTGAACCGCATAAACAGTTAATGCTGGTAAGAAAAAACAAGTTGACAGCAATAACACCGTAAGTATTTTTACCATGCTTAATTTCATTTCTAACCCTCCGATTTTATATGTTTGCACAATAACGTTTCTTTATATAACATACGAAATTTTTATAAAAAGTCTTTTTAACATACTAGACATGTCATGCTTTCGGATACGCCCCTGTAAACGATGATTTCGACCCATTCGCATCTTTCGCTGAATCAATCAAGTCAATTAAAATTGCAAGTAAAAAGTCTTTGCCTGTATGAGGACTTATTTACTATGAGTCTTGACTATGTGAACCAATTGTCATATAATGATTATAATGCGTCGCTTTATTTTTCTTAACAGCAAAGGCATCTTCAGTTTGATTTAATAATTTATGGGTAGCGGAGGGATATTAATGCGGAATCATGAATGTACTATAGACGAAATCAACAAAGTGAAAGAGCGTATACAATTAGAAGGCTATTTTGCCAGCCATATAACTAATGATTTTAATAAACCTGCCCAATTGCTTTTGGATATATTTGCAAAGATTTTTGTCGAGTTGGGGGAATATAAACCCGAAAAATATGACCCAAGGTACTTGCCGATAGAAAATCATTTGGATAAGATTATGTTTATGATAGGGTTTGAGCCAAAGGTTGAAGCGCAGTTTGATTTCTCCAGTAAAACGGTAAAAATAAGCCTGTTTATACTCTCCATATTTACGTCGTTAAGCGTATTCGAGGGTTTAATAGATATTTTGGTAAATAATAACTCAATGCAGCTTGATGCGGTGCTGGATTTATTCACTCAAAAACACGTGACAGAGCAAAGCGCCGCGGAAATTGACAAAATGTTTGAAAAATGGAAACAATACTCCATTCAACTGAAAGAAGAAAATAAGCTTACGATGACATGGGATTTATCAATAGTCAACGATACGGAGCATTCTTCTATTGTGTTTACCGCTATAAGATTAATATTCCATCACGAAATGGCCCATTGGCATTTATCGAGGTTTAACGAAAAAACAAGAATGTTTTACTTCAGGTTGGCTAAAAACGCGTTGCTTAATTATATCCAATCAGAAGAAATGCCGATTAGAAACGATATGAAAGGGTTTTTAACGGAAGAGGTAATTGCATGTTGGGTTGAGGAAATAGCCGCCGATACAATGTCGCTGGCTTCGTTGACTAACCGGCACAAGCATTCGGCGGCATGGAGAAGGGATGTTTATATTGCCATAGGCTTGTATTATGCTTTACTTAGAACACAAGAGGCTTACGTGGGTAAAGGAGGGATTTTATTATCAAAAACGCATCCCCCCGTTTCAATAAGGGAAGAAATCGTATTGCGGTTATTGGCGCAGTCGGTTAATATGAGTGTGAGTGAATTTATCGCAACCCAGGCGGGCGCGTGGTTTGTATACAGCAAATGCGTCGGCATCGCGCTCGATAATCACCGCAGGAGAGGATAGTCATGGATAAATATGTAAAAACTGATTACGCGCCAAGGATTCTGAAAGATATATCGGATACGTTGGGGATTCAACAACTGGACGCGGTTGAAATATTCCATTACATACTAAACAACCGTGATTTATTAGCGGAGGATGAGCGAATTTCCGAAATCGGTTCAGGTAATGAAGAAAGTAAAGGCTTGCTGGTCGCTAACGGTCTTTACCATATCAATATAAAGATTGTGACTTTGCAAATTATCGCTAAAATATTGGATAGTTCTTTTGCGCGGGGGTTTGCGTCAAAAGCCATGGATATCGCTGGGTTTAATACACAAATCATAACAAAAGTATCCTCTGAAAACGGGGAGTTATGTATATTAAAGGAACTAATGCGTAATAAAGAAAAAATAGGGAATAAAACCATGCTGGAAAGAAATAAAAAGGAATGTGTAAATAATGATATTGAATGTAAATTCCGAAAGGAATATAAATGTCTGAGTACGCCGAATGATGTGCATGATATATTGCAAAAATTGCAAAATATGGGTTTATGCAAAGAGCTTACGAATGGTCAATATAAATATACTTTATAAATTAAGAAATATCTCAATTCATGCCGTGTTCCGTGCGCCTACGCGCCGCGAAAAGTCCGTATCTCTGCTACCCCCCAAACCTTCGCCAGCGAAGCTTTTTACTCCCTTCCAAAACACATATCCAACCTTAAAAACGCTGCTGTAGATATAAAAGGTGCCTGTATCTGCAGAGTCGAGCCGAACGCATATAGCGTCCTTTTCACAACAAGTTCTCTATTCTTTTGATTACTTCGTTTAGCGAAGTTTCCCTTTTAAGAGATTCTTGAATTGCCGTACATTTATTACGCATATTTACATCTTCATACACAGCCTTAACTGTTCTGTAAAGCTGCTTTCCGCTGCCGGGAAATGAGCGCACCCTTTTTCCAATACCAAGTTCTACGATTTTCTTTGCGTTAGATACTTGGTCGTTGATAAACGGCATTGCCACCATCGGAACTCCATAAAACATCGCCTCATTAACGCTATTCATTCCGCAATGCGTAAGAAAAACATCAGCGCGACTCAATACCTCCATTTGCGGCACATAAGAGTAAGCGTAGATGTTCCCCGGTATCTTACCGAGTGTTTCAGGTCGAACCTTCCCCGTATTTAATATAATCGACATATCTTTACCGCCAAAAGCACGTATGCATTCCTTGCAAAACCCTCTGTTGCTTATAATGCTTCCCAACGAAATATAAATAATAGGTGAATTCATAATTTCATACGGGATTGACTGCGATTGCGGAATAAAAGATACCTCGTTCAAAGGAACCGTAAAAATATAATCATCTCCGTATGTATTTCGTTCCGTTTGAAATATCTGAGGAACATATATCACGTTAAGTGCCGGTCTATCGTTAATTATTGCCTTTGCAAGAGTCTTGTTCTTCAACCCCATGTAATCAGCGTTTTTCTTTCCCATTACTTGATGATTAATTAAAACACAAGAAATTTTGAAAAACAATGCAGCGTTTGTAAGTGTATTCTCGTTCCACGCCGGTTGCGAAAATTGACGAACACTCGGAATCCCTAGCTTTTCCGCAATCCTTATGCCCGGGAAGAAAAACATTTCATATATTAACAAGTCAAATTTTTGATTTAGATTTATCGCAGTATCATACGCCGCTCGAAAACACATAGTTTTCTTTTGTTGCTCGGTTGGAGACGTCGGATAGTTCTCATACGGAATAAAACTCGCACCCGTACTTTCAATCTTTCCGTGAAACTCCTCCGAATTTATATAAGACACGTTATGCCCGTTGCATACCAAAGCCGCCGCCAAAGGCAGCGTCGGGTTTGTATGCCCCGCAAAGGGTACATTTATCATTAAAATATCAGCCATTACTATTGTCCTTCTAATGAATTATTAGATGCTGCACAGCACAGAAAAGCAATCCGTTAAGGACGTTATATTCAATGCCAACGAAAAAGAGCGCACCCTATACGGTACACCCCGCGAAGATAAAACTGCCTTATGTGTATACCGCCGCAAACCCGCTCCCAGCATAGCCTGCCGTCCAAATTCGTGACCTGTATCCTTTTTAAATATTGCGCTTCACATATGGCCGCAACGCCATACCTTACGCTGTCCGTTTCTGTATTCACCTGTTAAAACGCCTCCAACCAACCACATCGTCACCTACATTCACCTGCATAATTAATATTACTGCATAGGCACACACCGCCCCCCCCCCACAAACCCACATGATTGCCATTTGACAAAAAAGGAGAGTGTTGACTATTATATAGATTAATGGTATAAAAACCTACGAATGAAAGCGAGGGCTATTATGCCTACATGTAAAAAGTGTAACTCGGAACGAACCAAAAAGAATGGTATTGTATCAAATAAACAACGCTTTAAGTGTAAATATTGTGGTTGCAATTTCCGTCTTGGTGATAATCGAACTAATGATAAAGTAGCGGCAAAGAAAGCATTGTGTATATTGCTTTATGTTATGGCAAAAGGCTCATACCGTATGCTGGGGCGCATCTTGAAAATTGACCACACACTAGTATATCGTTGGATTCGAGCGTTTGGCGAAAGCTTACCCGAACCCGAAGTATCAGGCGAAATCAAAGAGATAGAATTTGACGAAATGTGGCATTTTTTAATTTCAAAAAAACTTTGGGTTATCAAAGCCATTGACCGTAGTACAGAGAGAACCGTGGCCTGGGTGCTCGGCGGTCGTGATTCTACAACATTCCAACGACTTTACGACAAAGTAAAGCATCCTGAAAACTGTACCTTCTACACAACTGGGACGCCTCTGCGGATGTATTGCCACGCGAACGGCATAAAATCGGCAAAAAGCATACAGTTGACATTAAACACGATAACAGTAACACTCGTCATCATTAAGGACGTTTTAAACGAAAAACGAAGGTCGTTTCGAAGAAGGATTTTATGATTGATTTATCATTACGTATTTGGCATTACGTTACTACCACCAACCTTTTTGTCCGGCTTCAAGAGATAGCATTATCTATATTTGAGTAAGCACTCTTATCACCTCATTAGTAATATATGAGGGTTGTTCCATAATAGCACAAAAATGGACAAACCTTTTATTTACAAGGTTTTGTCCACTCTGATAATATATTTTGATGTTTCTTAGCTCCCCAAGTAGGATTTGAACCTACGACCCACCGGTTAACAGCCGGTTGCTCTGCCGCTGAGCTATTGAGGAAAAACAATATACCACACCCTAAGAACTGAACACGGGGGGAGGAAGGGGGTGAGGACAAGCCCTCGATCAATTAGTATGAGTCAGCTTAACACGTTACCGTGCTTACACCTCTCACCTATCAACCTTGTGGTCTACAAGGGATCTTACTCTTTACAGATGGGAAATCTAGTCTTGAGGACGGTTTCACACTTAGATGCCTTCAGCGTTTATCCGTTCCGAATGCGGCTACCCTGCGGTGCGTATGGAACGCA
>WRAC01000032.1 GCA_009780415.1 Defluviitaleaceae bacterium
CCCCAACGGACACAAGTCGATGCCCACACATACCCAATCCCCGCCGCAATCATGCACACCAGGCCGCCGTCCTTTATTCTGCCCTGCTCAATCCCCAAAAACAACGACAGGATCTGGTCAATTTGCCCGATATGCCCGTAGTCTTCCAAATAAACGGTCTGCTCCGGCGTGAGCCCCAGCTCCGCAACCATAGCCTCATGCTGCGAACGCTTAAAATGCAATATCGCCAAATAATCAATATCTTTGCGGGTCAAACCGCCGGATTTACGTAAACTTTCATCCACGCATCTGTACCAGTTCGCCACGGAAACCGCGTTAAGCCGCTCCTTCATATGTGCGGCATCCATAAGCCGCAGCGATTTATAGCCCTCATCTACATTATCGGCCTTAAAGGGGTTCGCCGTCCCGCCGATCTCTACCCCCGCGTCCCGCGCCATGCTGCCGTCGCCTATAATATGCGAGCCCAGCACTATGTTTTTACCCAGTCCCTTGCGCAAAACCAACGCCGCGCCGCCCGCGCCCAAATTATACATCATGGACATGTTTTTGTCGGTATAATCCACAAAATCACCGTTGCGGTAACCGCCGGCTATAAGTATAGTATTTATCTCATCGTCAGCAATCAGCATATCCTTCGCCATCTTTATAGCCGCGCAGGCCGTACAGCAGCGGTTCTGCACATCTATGCCCCAGGCGTTCACCGCCCCGATGCGCCCCTGTATGTACATGGCCGACGTAGTGAGCGGATATTCCTTCCACTCCTCGCCCATGCAAAGGATTACGTCGATTTCCCCGGGGTCAGCCCCTCCGCGCCTCAACGCGTCCAACGCCGCCAGCGCGCCCATCTCCTGTGTCCCGTCGCGCCCGGGAGTAGGGACGGGCTTTTTCTTTATGCCCAGCTTATCAATAACCGCCTCTTCCGTCCAAAGGCCCTTCGTCGCCTCGGATATCTCCCGCGCCGTCATATAAGTATCGGGAAGGTATATCCCGCAGCTCAAAATCCCTACCTCCGCCATATCCCGCATTTCCTTCGTTCCCCTCAACAAATGACGATCATGTCATATGGTTTTATTAAGTATATCAGATAACTTTTGCCATTTCAACATGCTACATAAAAAATCCGGCAAAAAAATTCGATTTATGTTTATTTTTACATTAACAGTTGACAAACCGCTTTCACTGCTTTATAATATCAACAAGTTTAATCCAATAATGACAATAGTGTCATATGAAATGGGTGAGTCTAATGAGCGGAGAACTGGGAACCTTAATCCAATTACTGCTGCGCAGCCTTGAAACGGGCAGCGTATACGCGCTGGCGGCTTTAGGCATAATCATCGTGTTCCGTACCAGCCTGATAACCCATTTCGCCCAAGGCTCCATGGGCATGTTCAACACATTTCTGGTAACTACCCTGGTCGTTTCCTTCGCCGTGCCGCTATGGGCGGCGATGCTGTGCGGTGCTGTAAGCGCCGTCATTTGCGGGTTCCTTGTGGATTTCTTCATAATCCGACGGGCAAAGCGCGTAACGCCGGTAGGCCGCCAAATAATAACCCTTGGCCTTATAATGATTTTCCTGGGCCTTGCGCCCATGGTGTTCGGCGTTGACCCGCTTCTGCTGCCGCGTTTTATCACAGGCGGCGATTTCAGGATACCCGGGCTCGGCGCGTCCATCTCCCATAACGCCGTATTGAACATCTCCATCGGCCTGGTGCTGATGGGCACGCTTTTCTACATACTGCAAAAGACAAAACTGGGCCTCGCCGTACGCGTAACGGCTTCAAACGAACCAACGGCGCGGCTTATGGGCGTCCCGACAAGGACAGTTACACTGCTGGCCTGGGCGGTCGCCGGGGTGCTGGGCATGCTGTCCGGCGTGATGATAGCCCCCGCCACAACGGTAACGGTCACATTAATGAACATCGTGCAGGTAAACGCGCTGTTCGCCTGCGTTCTGGGCGGGTTCCAGACATTCTACGGCCCCGTCATAGCCGCGTACATAATCGGCATCGGCAACAATCTGTTGGTATACTACGTCAGCTCCGTTTGGGGCGGGCAGATAATGTACCTGCTGATACTGATTTTCCTCATCTTCCGGCCCAACGGGCTTGTCGGCAAGAAGTACGTCAAGAAAGTCTGATAAGGTGAGTATATGATTGCCAAAATCTATAAAAATCCTTACATACGGTTCATATTGTTCGGCGTGCTGGCGGCGATGGTTCCGACTCTTGCGGACTGGGGCGTTATCAGGTTCGGCACTATAACGACCCTGACCCAGGTTATCTATTTCGGCATAGCCGCGCTGGGCCTTAACCTGCTGCTTGGATACTCCGGCTCCATCTCCCTTGGAACAGCGGGGTTTATGGGCCTCGGCGCGTACATAGCGGCTTATGTGTTAAGCGATCTGAACATGAGCTTCCTCTTGGGCATCCTTATCGCCATTCTCGTCCCCACCGCCATCGGTATACTCGTGGGTCTGGTATCGCTGCGGATATCCGGGCTTTATTTAGCAATAGCCACCCTTTGCGTGTCCGAAATCCTTCTTGAATCCTTCAGGCAAGCCACCGACATAACCGGCGGCATGAGCGGCAAAAGAACCTCGTTCCCCAGCATCTTCGGGTACACCTTTGACCGCGCGTCCACTTTTATATTCCTTGTCGCGGTGCTGGTGCTTGTAATGATATTAACATACAACCTTGTCAACAGCCATCTTGGCCGCGCCTTCAACGCTATGCGCGGAAGCGAGGTGGCAGCCCAGGCCATGGGCGTGAACCTGTTGAAATACCGCTTGATAGCCTTCGCCCTGGCAACGGCTTACGCGGGGCTTGCGGGGGCGCTGTGCGCGTACTACATCCGCGCCGTATCACCCACGCAATGGAGCCTTAACCTCTCCCTTCTGTGCCTGGCCGCCGTGGTAATCGGAGGGTTCCGCTCCATCTACGGGACGGTTCTCGGGGCTTTCGTCGTCTGGGCCGTACCCGACCTGTTTTTGAAAAGGCTGCCCATAATCGGCGATAACCCGGCAATCCCATTCATTTTTAACGGTGTGTTAATAATAGTCGTCATAATGTTCTACCCGCACGGCCTTGTCCACATTACCCACGACGCGCGCAAACTCCTTAACAAACTGAAAAAGAGGGGAAAGGGGGATGCCGATGCATAATACCGTAACCCTTCCCGAGGGCTGTATATTATCCGTGGAGAACCTCTCCATGCATTTCGGCGGCTTGAAGGCCGTGGACGACCTCTCCTTCGCCGTAAAAGAACGTGAGATATTCGGGCTGATAGGCCCAAACGGAGCGGGCAAAACAACGGTTTTCAACTGCATAACCCAGTTTTACCGCCCCAAAGAAGGCCGCATATTGTTCAACGCCGGCAGAAAGGGTGAATCTCTGCGCCCTATGAACCTTGTGGGCCTGCCCGTCCACCGGATCATCCGACTGGGCATGGTGCGCACTTTCCAGAATGTAGAGGTAATAAAAGAGCTGTCCCTGATAGATAATGTATTGATAGGCGCGCACATCAAGTTCAAGGCAACCGTACTGGAACAGGCGCTGAAACTCCCCCGCGCCCGGCGCGAGGAAAAAGCCATAAGCGAAAAAGCCGTTGAAGCCCTTGATTTCTTAGGTATAGCCGACAGAAAAGACCTGCTTGCGGGCGGACAGCCCTACGGCGTCCTGAAAAAAGTCGAGCTGGCACGAACGCTTATGAGCGAACCGCGCCTTATCATTATGGACGAACCCGCCGCCGGGTTAAACGATTCCGAGACAGACGCGCTGGCGCAATCCATCCGTAAAATCCGCGATACCTTCGGCTGCGCCGTCTTGCTGGTTGAACACGATATGCGCCTTGTTATGGACGTTTGCGACCGTATCTGCGCCATTTCCTTCGGCAAGTTCCTTGCCCTGGGCACCGCGCGCGAAATTCAAACCAGCAAGCTTGTCCAAGAGGCCTACTTGGGGGAGGAAGAAGAATGAGCCGCCCCTTAGCCCTCTCAGTCAAAAACCTTAAAATCCGATACGGCGCAATCGAAGCCGTCAAAGGCATGGACCTGGAAGTCCCCGAAGGTTCCGTCGTGGCGCTTCTTGGCGCAAACGGCGCGGGCAAAACCTCAACCCTCCGCGCCATTTCAGGCCTTGTACCAGCCGCCGGCGGTACCATAACCTTCCAAAACAGGGATATAACATCACTCGACGCTGAAAAAATAACCGCCTTGGGAATATCCCATTCACCCGAAGGCCGCCAGATTTTCGGGGACCTAACCGTCGAGGAAAATCTGAAGATCGGCTCCTATACCGTAAAATCCAAGTCAGCCGTCCAGGACTCCTTCAACCGCTGCTACCGTTATTTCCCCCGCTTAATGGAGCGCAAGAAGCAAATGTCCAACACCCTGTCCGGCGGCGAACTCCAAATGCTGGCAATCGCCCGCGCGCTGATGGCGAACCCCAAGCTCCTGCTCCTCGATGAGCCGTCCCTTGGCCTAGCACCCCTCGTCGTCCGCGATATCTTCGCCATCATCTCCGATATAAAAAAAGAGGGCGCAACCGTCCTCATAGTAGAGCAAAACGCTCTCCAAACCCTTAAAATAGCCGATTACGCCTATGTCCTGGAAGTCGGCGCCATGAACATGCACGGCCCCGCTTCCGAGCTGATTAAGGATTCAAGGCTTATCGAAGCGTATCTGGGAGCCCATTGAAAATCTCGTTTAGCATTAACTAATAATAAAAGGAGGCTGTAAAATGAAGAAAATCTTTGCGCTGGTACTGACCGCCGCTATGTTGTTTGGCGCGGCGGCTTGCCAAACGGAATCCGAAGGGACACAGGGTGTTACGGATACATCCATCACCGTGGCGAACTCCGCTGCCGCGTCCGGGGCTTTCGCGCCCGTAGGCGTGCCTTTCAACGCGGGTATCGAAGCTTATTTCCGTATGGTCAACGAAGGCGAAGGCGGTATTGACGGGCGCAACCTTGTTTTCCTCCACTATACCGACGACGAGTTTGACCCCATTAAGGGCAAAGCCGCCCTTGAAGGCATGGTTGAGGACGCTAAGGTCTTTGCCATCGTCGGGCATTTCGGCACCCCCACCGTCGCGGCGACTGTTGAGGATTTGAAAGAGTACGGTATCCCCGCGGTTTACTTCGCCACGGGTATCGGTCAGCTTTACGCCACAAACGCCGCCACGAACGCCGAAGGGTTCAATCTCTTCCCCGTCCAGCCCATTTACCAGACCGAGGGCCGCATTATGGTAGCTTACGCGGCGGGTATGTTCGGTGCGTCGAGGATTGGCGTTATTTATACCAACGACGACGCCGGAATGGATCTCTTCGCCGGCGTGAGAGAACAGGTTGAACTGCTGGATGGCATCGAGCTTGTCGCCGAGCAGGTAACCGCCGGAAGCCCGGACGTTTCCGCCGCTGTTACGTCAATTAAAAACGCGAACGTCGATTTTATCATTGTCGCGTCTATCCAAGCCACCATGCCCACCATCGTTAAAGAGCTTGCCGCGCAGAGCGTAAACGTAGATTGCGTCACGACATACGTTAACGTGGCCCTTGCCCAGTCCGCCGCCGTTGCGGAAGATATCCAGGGTAAATTTGATGTGTACGGGTTAGGCTGGGTCTCAATGGACTTACCGGAAGATATGGCTGTCTTCGCGGACTGGATCCAAGCCGACTACGCCGCGAACTCGTTCGCCATGGCTGGCTGGATTGCCGGGCACTTCTTTACCGAAGGCGTACGCCGCTTAGAAGGAAAGGAAGTAACCTGGGAAAGCTACATGGAGGCCCTTGAAGAGGCACCCATACGGGCTCCCTTCGGCGGATTCGTCGATTTCACCAATGGCCAGCGCCTGGGGGTACAGGAAATGAATCTCTCCAAGATAGTCCCCTTAGCCGATGAATTCCCCCTTGGCTGGCAGCAGGTAGGCGGTTTCCAAGGCATCACATCGTTGATTGGAGAATAATTCCGGGAGCGCGGGCGTCCCGCCCGCACCGCAAAGCCAAATAAAGAAATAACTTGAAATCCTCATTACTGTGATGTACAATTTATTATATCACCGCAATGAGGAGTTTTTTGTGGGAAAAGTCTTTTCAATGGCCGCCTTAACCGCCGTATGGGTTATATTGGCGGAGGGTCTTACATGGCGTAACGTGCTGACAGGATTGATTATAAGTACGATAGCCCTGTTTTTTATCGCCAAATTCTTGCCATTGAAAGAAATTTCGAACGTTAATTTCTATAAGCTTGCCACGTACCCGTTTTACCTTATCGGGCAGATTTATTTGGCGGGTTTTCATGTTATAAAGATAATACTAAGCGGCCCGAAGGTGGATATTGTTACCGTCCCAACAAAAATAAAGGCTGAGGCGCTGAAAATAATCCTGGTGGATTCCATCACTCTCACTCCGGGTTCGGTTTTATTGGAATTGAATGATGATAAGATTACTTTGCTGTGGATACGGGACAAGAAGTCGCCAAACGATCCAAAAGCCGCCGAGGAACAGCTTAAAGCAAAACTGGAACGCAGATTGTTGAAAGCGCAAAAACCGTAAAGGGGGTGCAAAATGATCGTTTTCTGGGTAATGTTTGCACTGCTGGCACTTTACATGGTTCGCACAATTAAAGGCCCCGCCATGTGGGACCGGCTGCTGGGTCTTAATTTAATTTCAACAAAAATAATTGTTATAATTATTGTCGTAGCATCCATTTACGGTAAACCTTTTTTGCTGGATTTCGCCATAATCTATGCTCTGTCCGGCTTTATCGGCACAATTTTTCTGGCTCTTTTTTTGTCGGAACGCAGGCTTGGCAAGCAAAGGGGTAACAAAGATGGGTATTGAGAACATCCGGCATCTTATAGGCAATATAATCATTTACATAGGCGCGGCTTTTATGGTTTTCGGCGTGGTGGGGCTGTTCAGGCTAAAGGATTTCTACCCGCGCATCCTTGTCGCGTCAAAGATAGACACAGTGGGCGTCCTAACACTTATCACAGGCTTCGCCATACGCCACGGCCTCAGCTTTTTCACAGGCAAGCTGTTTCTGATCATGGTTATCATGCTGATCTTGAACCCGCTTGTAGCGCATATCGTAGCCCGTTCGGCCTATCTAAGCGGCCATAAAGTAAATGGAATTGCGGGCGGGACGCCCGCGCTCCCAGAGTTAGACGAAAATGGGGAATAGCAAATGACACAGGCGCTGCTTGTTTTATGGATATTATGCGCGATATTTATTATCCTTGAAAACAGGATTTACAGGGTCATTATTTATTTCGGCATTTTTTCCCTTATAACATCTCTGGCTTATCTGTTATTGGGCGCACCCGACGTAGCTATGGCGGAAGCCGCCATTTCCGCGTTTTGCACCATTTTCTTCATCATCTGCATCGAAAAATACTACAGCAGCCGGGACAATGTAAAGAAAGAAGAAGAGCGCGGAAGCAAAAAGCACCTATTCCGCGGCTTCGTTAAACTATTGCCGCCCCTGGCTTTGTGCGCCGGGCTTTTTGTATTGTTTGTTTATTTTATTCCCGATTCCCCCATGTCTACATACCTTAAATATCAATATTTAATGCGGTTTATGCAGGATGTGGGCGGGGAAAACGCGGTCACGGCTATTTATCTGGGGTACCGGGTATATGACACGCTTTTCGAGGCACTTATTCTTGTAATTTCCGTTGTCGCCGTCTCGCACATGTCATATTACGAGGCAAGCCAGGTAAAAGACGGGAAACACAGCGAAATAGAGAACTCCGGCATGGCAATATTCACCATGCGCCTTATCTGCCCCATCATAATCATCTTCGGGGCCTACCTCATCATGAACGGGCATATCTCCGCCGGCGGGGGTTTTCAAGGCGGTTTAGCCGTCGCGACCTTCTTCATCTGCCGCTACCTGATTTATGATATCTACGACATCCCCGTAAATAAAGTCATCAAACTGGAAGAAATTGTGTTTATAAGCATCATCATCGTCACCGCCTTTGCCGTTTTTCTGGGCGCGGCGGCTTACATGCCCACGGCGTTCCTGCCTTTCTACCACAATATTTACCTTATAATTATGAATGTCCTGATAGGCATGAAGGTGGCCTGCGGTTTCTTTGTGTTGTTTTACCGGTATATTGCCATAGAGCGGAGATGATTTAATGGACATTTTCAGCGTGGAATACATGGAAATCTTTTCTATCGCATTATTTTTCCTGGCTTATTTTGGTATTATCACAAGCAAAAACATTATAAAATCAATTATTTTCATTATGCTGATGCAGACGGCCGCCGTTATGTTCTGGCTGAAGCTGGGCGCGGAGACCAGCGCCATGCCCGCCCCGCCCATCATTTACGAAGCGGACTTGCTGGAGCGCGCTGTGTTCATAGCCGATCCCCTGCCCCAAGCGTTAACCCTAACGGCAATAATCATCGGATTTTCCGTGATAGCCATAATAATCACCATGCTAAACACACTTTACCGCCACCACCGCACAACGGATTGGGGTAAACTGGAAAAACTAGTCCAATGACCGCGTTAAATTTTAGGGGATAACCAATGCTGACATTCCTCATCATCATACCTGTATTAATCGCGGTGCTTCTGTTCGTGCTGTCAACCAACCGGGCGGCAAAGATTCTCGCCATAGTATTCCAATCAATCCTGTTCGTCGCTTCCGTCTACATTGTTATAGCCACGCGTGAGGCGGACATCGTTACCTTTGTGGGCAGCTATGACGACGTGCTGGGCATAATACTGCGCGTAAACAGCCTTTCCGCCGTATTTGTCCTGCTTACCACTTTTATCTTCCTCGCGGTTTCCGTTTATTCATATTCATATACTGAAAAACGCGACACGCGTACCTTCTGGTTCCTGATGTTTTTGCTTGAGGCATCTTTTATCGGCCTATTCCTTGCGGGTGATCTGTTTAATATATTTGTCCTGGTGGAAGTCAGCACGCTTGTGACGGTCATCCTCACAATGTATGACCGAAGCAAGCGCAACATATTCCACGGGAAAGTGTTTTTGATGGCAAACGTTGTTGTCGCGCAGTTCTTCCTGATAGGGCTGGGATATATTTACAGGCTTACTGGCGCGCTGGACATGGAGCGCGTGACGGAAGCGCTGGGACTGATAGACGGCTCAAACCTTGCCCTGCCGTATGTCCTTATAATGACCACCGTGGCGTTCAAATGCACGCTGATCCCGTTTTTTAGCTGGACGCCGAAAGCGCGTATATATCCAAACGCCCCGACGGTTGTTGCCGCGATTTTATCCGGCTTGCAAGCAAAGACGGCTCTATATCTGTTCATTTGTTTTCAGGATATGTTCCAAAATATCGCGTCCCAGGAATTTTTCCTTGTTATCGGCATAATAACGGGGCTGTTCGGGGCGGTAATGGCGATCTGCCAATCCGACATAAAAATGATTCTGGCGTACCACACCGTATCGCAGGTGGGACTTATCATCATCGGAATCAGCATGGGAAGCCTGTATTCCTACGCGGGCGGGCTGTACCACATCGTCAGCCACGCCATGTTTAAGACTACGCTGTTCCTTAGCACGGGCATTGTTATCCATTCCTACGGCACTTCCGATGTGTATAAAATCCGGGGGGTGATGAAGCGTATGCCCGTGGTGGGCGTTGCTACGGCGGCGGCGGTTCTGGGCATTACCGGAGCTCCGTTCTTCATCGGCAGCATATCGAAATATTTCATCGCCTACGATGCGCCGCCCTTGCTGAACATTGTAACCATCGTATTAAGCCTCGGCACCATCATATCCTTTGTAAAGTTCTCATCCATTTTCTTCGGGCATTCGGAGCTTGTGGGCGATATTCCGAAAGCGGAGAAATGCCGCATAATCCCGGTGTTTACAATGGGCGCGATCTGTTTGGCGGGCGGCCTTTTCGGCACACAGTTCATCTACCACCTGTTCCGCTTCCAAGTAAACATCAGCATCGCGGGTTACGCGCAAAAATCCGCAATCTTTGTCATAAGCGCCGCGGCGGGATACCTGATCTATCAGCACATCGTAAAAGGCAACGCCGTGCTGAAGCGTCTGGGCGCGGTAAACTTCAGCTTCAAAAGCGTATGCGCCTCGCTGGGCGTGTTCTTCGCCGTTTTGCTGGTGTTTATAGGATTTTTCTGAACGCGGAATGTTTTTCCGCTATTTTAAGGGATTTTTCCCTGATTAAGTCCCTAATATGCTCCGGCGCGAGCACCTCGATGGCTTCCCCATAAGACAGCAAAAGCCCGTAAACCCACTCCTCTTCCAGCCAAGTATCCGTTACGAGAAAGCTGCCGTCCGGCAGTTTTTCTATTCCCTCGTCGTTAAAATCATCATATACGCGGTATGCCATCTCCCCCGCGATCTTTAGCTTTAAGCAAACCCACGGCGGCTGTTCCGCGGGCAGCGCGTTTTTCCGCGGAATCGCCGTCAAATCCCGCTCGGGAAAGCGTTCTTCCGTCAGCTTCAAATTCCTTACCCTTGTAAACTTAAATAACCTCATATCCTGGCGCATTAAACAGAAACCCCTGACGTACCAGGCCTTGGATTTGAACCATAATTGAACAGGTTCCACGCGGCGGCTGGTTAATTCCCCATGGGAGCTGTAGTAGTCAAACTCCGCTATTCTCCGCTCAAAAATAGCTGTCTTAAAACTGTTGAAGCAGCCGCCGTCAGACCAGCCCCATTCCGAAAAATCCACCTCCAGCCAGTTCATTGCGTTCTTTTTGAACACGGCGGAGAGTTTTTGCAAAACCAGGGCCGTATCGGGCGTTTTGATACTGGAAAGCCCGTGAAGCGCGGATAAAATTGCATTTTGCTCCTGTTCGTTTAAAATGGATTTACTCAGGACAAATTCGGGCAGCAGGCTTATGCCGCCGCCCTTGCCTTTTTCGGTGTAAACCGGGATGCCCGACAAGCTCAGCACATCAATGTCGCGGTAAATCGTGCGCTGAGACACGCCGAACCGTTCAGCCAGCTCCCTGGCCGTCACAGTCTTTTGGCGAAGCAGCACATATACAATTTCAATCAGCCGGTTTATCTGCATATTATCACTCCAAAAAATGCAAAGAATAAAGCCCCGTTACCGGGTCACGGTTCTCACTGTCCACAAAAACCCCCATACCGGAGGGCAGAACAACGGCTTCATAGCGGCGTATCCTGCGGCATAATATCCTTTCGGCATGTTCCGTTATTTGCTTGCGCCGTTTTTCCAGCGTTTTTTCGGCTTTCATAAAAGCCGGCATGTCGTTGCCCTTTACCATACGGAGCCAGTCGCGGATCATATGGTCCAGGAGTGCCGCGGGATCAACACCCGGAATCTTTGACAAGTACTCATAAATCTGCCCGGCATAACTGCCAAGCGGCTGCCCATTGTGCGGAACGGCCTCCCCCAGCGCGGAATATAACTCGAAAGGGCGCGGTTTGGCGGCGGACAGCACATATCCCAGCGCGGATAAAAACCGCCCTTTGTTATAGGTGCGCTGCAAAGCGTTTTCCGCTTGCTTCAATATCTTCAAGTCCGAAACGCTCAGCCACGGGCTGCTTATTATCTCGTAAGGCGGCTCCTTTGTGAAAACAATGGATGTCGCCTTTTCCCGCAGCGCGCTGCCGTGCAGAAGCTTCAAAAACCCCAATTGCAAGGTATGTGCGCCCAGCGCGTAGGCGCGGTCAAAGCCGTCCTTAAAATCGTTCAGCCGTTCATGGGGCAGGCCGGCGATCAAATCCACATGGACATGTATGTTCCCGTTCCGCAAAAGCATGCGGATATTTTCCTCAGCCTTTGACAGGTCTGTCCGGCGTGAAGATGCTTTTAAAGCAGGCTCATAAAAGCTTTGCAAGCCCGCCTCAAGCTGTATGCGGCCCGGGGGCGCGGTTTGTAAAAGCTCCAGAGTCCGCGCGTCAAACAGATCCGCCGCAACCTCAAAATGAAAACATCGCGTCGTATCCAAAGAAATAACATACTCAAACAATTCGTAAGCCCGTCCGGGATTGCAATTAAATGTCCTGTCCACAAATTTAATTGTCCTGGCTCCGGACGCCGCCAGCTTGCGGATTTGCTCCTTAGCCGCAGACAGCGGGAAAAACCTTACGCCGCTGCTGCCGGATAAGCAAAACGCGCATGTAAAAGGACAGCCGCGGGATGTTTCGATATAGGCGATTCTGTTGTTTAAGGCGGCAAAATAGGCTTCGGCATAGGGATCGATATATTCATCAGGGGGCCAATCCTGCGTTTCGTGAAACGCAAAGCCCGATTTGCTGCGGCTCAACTCATCAAGAAGCGCCGGGAAACTGCGTTCCCCTTCGCCTTCCAACACATAATCCGCGCCGTGATTAAGCCAATATTCCGCGTTATGGGACGCTTCCGGGCCGCCTAAAACAAACACAGCGATGGGAAGGCGTTCCCGCAAAACCTTAATAAGCCCCGGCAGCATTCCGGCATTCCAGATGTAAACCGAGATACCCACCACATCCGGCATATGTGATGCCGTTTCATCGGCGATTTCGTTTACTTTTTGGTTGATATTCGTTTCGGCAATCCGCACATCATGCGGGAATTCGGCATATCGCCGGACACTCTCAGCCAAAACCCAGACCGCAAGCGAGGAATGCGCATATTTCGCGTTTATCGCCAGAATTACCGTTCTGCTCATAAGGGGATTATTTAGAATAGTTTTCTCATTCCTGCTTCTCTTTTAAATTGAATAATTTCTCCGCGTTTTCCCAAACAGCACGCGCCGCTTCCTCATGCTTTATTCCTTTTATCTCAGCCAATTTCCGGCAGATATGATACAAGCTCCGGGAATCGTTGCGTTTGCCTCTAATAGGTACGGGAGCTATATACGGGCAATCTGTTTCAAGAACTATATGCTCAATAGGCAGCCTAAACGCCGATTCTACAGTCTTAACCGCCTTTGGAAAGGTCAGCGCCCCGCCGAAAGCGATGTAAAACCCCAGCTTTGCATATGCCAGCGCAAGTTCCGCGCCGCCGCTGAAGCAGTGGATAACGCCGCCGTTAAGCCTGGGCGCGTATTCCTCCAGCATTGCATATGTTTCGGCGTGAGCGTCCCGCGAATGGATTATGACGGGCAATCCGGTTTTTACTGCCACCTCAAGCTGGTCGCGGAACCGTCTGAGCTGGACATCCCTGGGTGAATGCTCATAGTAAAAATCCAGCCCAATCTCCCCAAAAGCCGCAACACGTTCATTCCGGGACATTTCCAAAAGAACGTCCAGTTCGCTGTCCTTGACATCCTTTACATTATGGGGGTGCACGCCGACGCTTGCCAGCACGTAATCATATTTTTGGGCAAGCCGTATACCCGCCTTTGAAGATTCAATATCCGCGCCGATATTTATAACACGCGAAACGCCCGCTTCGGGCAGAAGCTTGGACAAAAGCTCGCCCCTGTCCGGGTTAAAGCGCCTGTCGTCGTAGTGGGCGTGGGTTTCAAAGTATTTAATCACTGGCTTGAGCCTGCCTTTTCTTTTTCAACAGTATATTTACCTTGGGGAATGCATCCCCAAGGTCTCATCATATTTTACCTAACCCCGGTCCCTGCCGGCGGATCGCCCTCAACCGTTACAAGCCGCACGGGGCTGCCGCCGGTGCCTTCGCCCGACGCGAGGATCATTCCCTCGGACATAAAGCCCCGCAATTTTATAGGCTTCAGGTTCGTAACCACCACTACCCGCTTGCCCACCATATCTTCGGGTTTGTACCACTCTGCTATGCCGCTGAGGATCTGCCGCGTTTGCCCGCCAATGTCAATCTGCGATTTTAAGAGCTTATCGCTTGCTTTTTCACATTCCTTTATGATGCCCACGCGCAGGTCAAGCTTTGCGAAATCGTCAATCGTTATCTGGGGCAGGGAGGGTACGGGTTCGTTTTCCTTCTCTGCACCGCCTAAAGCGGCTTTTACGTCTATGCGCGGGAAGAGCGTCCCGCCTTTTTCAATGTTAACTTTGGCGGGCAATTTACCGAACTCAAGGCTGTCCCATGATTTCAACTTATCGTTATAAATACCCAACTGGCGGAATATCTCGGCGGAAGCCTGAGGCATCACGGGCGAAACAAGTATGGAGGCATGGCGCAGCGTCTCGGCAAGCATGTATAAAACCCGCGCCAGCGCGCCCTGCTCATTATTGCGGTGCAGAACCCACGGCTCTGTCTCGTCAACATATTTATTCGCGCGCCGTATCATTGCCCAGATTTCTGTCAGCGCTTCGGTAAAGTCAAGCTGATCCATGGCTTCGGCGGCTTTAGCGGCGGAGCTTTTACAAGTTTCTGTCAGTGAGTCGTCAAAAGATGTACGGCTCTGGGTTTCCGGCACTTCCCCCGCGAAGTATTTATCTATCATGCCCACGGTACGGGAAAGGAGATTGCCCAGATCGTTGGCAAGGTCGGCGTTTATCCTGTTAACCAGAGCAAGCTCGGTGCAGTTGCCGTCCTGCCCCAACGCGATTTCCCTCATCAGGAAATAGCGCACCGCGTCAACCCCGTATTTTTGGGTAAGCTCGATGGGGTCAATGACGTTGCCTTTGGATTTGGACATTTTTGCGCCGTCTGAAAGGAGGAAACCCGTGCCGTAAATAGATTTCGGCAAAGGCTCGCCCAGCGCCAGCAGCATTGCGGGCCAGAGGATGGTGTGGAAGCGCAGGATGTCCTTGCCAACCATATGCACATCGGCGGGCCAGTATTTTTTATATTCGGTGTCATCTTCGCCAAAAAGCCCCAAAGCCGTGGCGTAGTTGGGCAGCGCGTCAAACCACACGTATATGACGTGTTTGGGGTCGAAATCCACGGGTATGCCCCATTTTATGGTTGTTCGCGTAACGGCGATGTCTTCCAGGCCCGATTTCAAAAAACTGACCATCTCGTTCTTGCGGAACTCCGGGCGGATGAAATCCGGGTTTTGCTCGATGTGCCTAAGCAGAGCGTCCGCATACTTGGACTGGCGGAAAAAATAGCTTTCCTCGCGCACGGTGTCAAGACCCCTGTTACAGTCAAGGCAAAGCTTGTCCGGCACGTTCGCCGGCCTGAAAAACGTTTCGCATTCTATGCAGTAAAGCCCTTCGTACTCAGCCTTGTAAATATCGCCCTTTTCGTACAGCGTGCGGAACAGCTTCTGGCAGGCTTTTATATGGAACGGCTGTGTCGTGCGCATAAAGATATCATACTCGCAGTTCATTACATCCCAAAGGTTTTTGGACAGCTCGGCAAGCCCGTCCACAAAGTCCTGGGGCGTTTTACCCGCTTTTTGAGCCATGCGCTCAACTTTCTGCCCGTGATCGTCCGTGCCGGTCAGGAATTTAACGTCATAACCGCGCAGTTTCTTGTACCGCGCCATAGAATCCGTAACAACCGTACAGTAGGCATTGCCTATATGCAGCTTGTTAGACATATAATAAATAGGGGTGGTGATATAAAACGTCTTTTTACCCATACCAACTTTCCTTTCACGTTAATGCCTTATTCTAACACAAACAGACGCGTCTTGACAAGGTTAAGATTTGCTGTTAGTCTATATTTATGAATATTTAGGAGAAATGGAAATGGAAATGGAAAAAGTCAAAAAAAGGACTTTATTATTTATACTTGTCGTAATAACTTTAATTGGGTTGAGTTTTAGCGTTTGCGGCATTGTGTGGTATTGGCACATGAGAAGCAGCTACAACCCGCTTTTAGCAAATGAAAGGATAGTATCTATAGAGCACACGCCGAATCCGTCGTCAAGAGGAGCGGTAAATCAACGGCGTTACTTCTACACTGACGAAGAGGATAAATATACTGTTTATATAGCTTTGCCGAATTTTCTGGATTTTGGCGGCGGTGATATTTGCATAAGGCTCGATACGGCTGAAGTGCTGGAAACCGGCGAGTGGACGTATATAAGGGATTTTTCAGTTGATTTATTTGTAAATCCCGGCGACAGAACTTTAAAGGAGTTGCGTGAAAAAGGGTCATGGCGCCGACGGTTAACGATACGTGAGTTAGATAATCCGGAGGCTTTCGACTACGCGCTGGAAATGCATGTGGATGTGGACAGGTACGGGAACTTCCTTGCCGCCGGCAGGTACGGCAGAGGCGGGTATACTCTGCTTGACCCCGATATCCCGGAAGATAAGGCCTTGATTGAGGGATGGCTGGATTTGTATGAAAGGGCCCATGACGATGTAAGCAAGGTGCTGAGGATTGCTGACGAATTTTTTGGAGAAGGCGTGCTGCGGTAATTTTATTATTTAAGGATGTGGATATATGCTTTACTGCGAAAACTGTATGACCCTCGTTACGGAGGATAAATGCCCGGATTGCAGGCGTAAAAAGCTCCGCGCGCCGGGGGAGCGGGACCCCGTTTATATTATGACAAGGGACGCTGTTGTGTCGGCAAGCGTTGAGGATATCCTGGCCCAAAACGGCATACCCTGCATTAAACGCGGGCAGCTTGGTGCGGGGATAGTGGCATATTTAGGCTACACTATGGAATCATTCCGCATATATGTGCCATTCGGCGCTTATGGGACGGCTAATGACTTGCTTTCAAATTTTCTTGAACAGGATAGTATTGAACAAGATGATAACGGGGAAAGGGAAGATGAATAATGGATATGACGCGCATTAACAATCTGGCTGAATATTTAAAAAAGGCCAATTTGGGCGGGCTGCTGGTTTGCCCTTCGGAAGAGCTGCTGTTCCTTACGGGGTTTACGCCTAAGATGTGCGAACGGTTTCAAGGTTTGTTTGTAACGTCGGAGGGAAGCTGCTTCTTTGTTTGCAATCTGCTGTATAAGGGTGAGATCAATAACGCATACAAAGGCATGTTGACGATTTACACATGGATGGACGGAGAACTCATGACAAACGCCGTGTACGCCGCTCTGGACGACCACAATCTAATCGGCAAAACCCTTGGCGTAAACAGCACCGCCCCGGCGTTCAACACTCTGGATATCGCCCGGGACTGCGGCGTAACCTTCGTAAACGGACTCGGCGTGCTGGAGGAAGCCCGCATCATCAAAAGCCCCGCGGAGATTGAGGATTTGCGCGGTGCCGCGCGTATCGCCGACGAAGTCTTTACCATGGCGCTTAAATTTATAAAGCCCGGCATGGTTGAAGCCGATATATCACGTTTTTTGACGGAGAAAATGGCGGAGCTGGGCGGGGGGAAGCCTTGGGCAATAGTAGCGTCCGGGCCGAACTCCAGCTACCCTCACTATACCGGGTCAAGCCGCGTGATCGAAAAACAGGATATGATGATCCTGGACTTCGGCTGTACCGTGAACGGCATGTATTCGGATATGTCCCGGACGGTGTTTGTGGGCGGCATTACGGACGAGCAGAGGGAGATTTACGCTATTGTGCGCGAGTCCGTTGACGCAGGGCAGGCGGCGGCCGTTACGGGCGCGTTTATACCGGATGTTGATAAGGTTTCCCGCGATATCATCGAGAAGGCCGGATACGGCGAGTGTTTCCTCAACCGCCTCGGACACGGCATCGGCTACATGATCCACGAAGGGCCGGACATTAAGAAAAATAACAGGCGCAGCCTTGAGCCGGGGATGGCTTTTTCCATAGAGCCGGGGATTTACATAGCCGGAAAAGTGGGGATGAGGATAGAGGATATTGTGGTTGCGACGGAAGCCGGGAATGAGGTTTTAAACCGGTCGAGTAAGGAGATTATTATTGTTTAATGGATTGGTTTTATTGAATGTAGAATGAACTGTTTTTGAATAATGAAGAAAAAAGGAGCGCGTTTGCATACGCTCCTTTTTTCTTTATGAATATTTACCCATAAGTATTTTTTAAAGTAACTACAATTAACCGGTACACCATAATACATTTGTATGGTTATCTTGTCCCGTTTGACCGCAATCATGACATCTCCAGTAAACGGTCAGAAATCGTGTGCAATTATTTGGATGGGTCGGCCTGTGACTCCATGATATAGCATGATCATATGCAATGGGCATCGTATGCCGTCCTATGCCGCATGACGACGCTGATCTGATTTCGGAAGAAGCCGAATTCACGGGATGCCACTCCTGGGACATTACAGAGACTTCAATTATTTGGTCATCACCAAAAAACAATTCAATTGACGCTATATCAACGCCCAAATCAATAAAATAGTCTCTGGTTACTTGAATGATACCTTTGTGTATATAGATAACCTCATAATCTGCGTCATCCGCCGGCAAAATAGTAACAATTCCGGGTTTAAGCGTCCTTACGTCCGCAAAGTGACCATCATTACATATTGAACTGCATTCATGTACATATTCTCTGAATTCCTCAACAGTATCAAAAGATTTGACATTGTCTACTACGTCAAAAGGTGTAACACAGGATCCAACAGGCGGAAAGGGCGCAAAAGCCGCGCACATAATTATTGACATGACAACAGTGAGTAACATTGCTAGTCTCTTCGTCATTTTCAATCCTCCTTTTTTTGAATTAAGAGATCTCTATACAAATAGCATATTGCATATAAATCCATATGTCAACATTATTTTCATTATTTTCCCATTATCATATAAACAAAAAATGATCGGGCATTTAAGCCCGACCATTTAATTTTTTCAAATGAATATTTAGTTAAATGCCTTCATCCCCGGATACTCGGCAACATCCCCCAGCTCTTCCTCAATGCGCAGGAGCTGGTTGTACTTGGCGACGCGGTCGGAGCGGCAGGGCGCGCCGGTCTTAATCTGCCCGGCGTTTGTGGCTACGGCGATGTCCGCGATGATGGCATCTTCCGTCTCGCCCGAGCGGTGGGAAACGACGGCGGTCATTTTGTTTCGGTTGGCGAGGGTGATGGCGTTGAAGGTTTCGGTCAGCGTTCCGATCTGGTTTACTTTGATGAGGATGGAGTTCGCGACGCTCATGTCAATGCCCTTTTGCAAGCGCTCGGTGTTGGTTACGAACAGATCGTCGCCCACAAGCTGCACCTTGCTCCCAACGCGGTCGGTAAGGAGCTTCCAGCCGTCCCAGTCGTCTTCGGACAAAGCGTCCTCAAGGCTGACGAAGGGATATTTATTGACCAGGGCTTCCCACAAATCAACCATTTCTTCCGATGTGCGGAAAACGTCCTTGCCCGTCATCTTGCTTTCGCCTTCAAAGTAGTACAGGCCGGGCTTGCCCTTCTTTTCCGCGTCGTAGTAAAGCTCTGTCGCGGCGGCGTCCATGGCGATTTTGATGTCGTCGCCGGGTTTGTAACCCGCTTTTTCCACGGCTTCAAGGATCAAGTCAAGAACCGCGTCCGGGGTGGGGAGGTCGGGGGCAAAACCGCCCTCGTCGCCGATCGCCGTGTTTAAACCGCGGCTTTGCAACACTTTTTTAAGGGTATGGTAGATTTCCGCGCACATACGAAGGGCCTCCTTGAATGTGGGCGCGCCGACGGGCATGATCATAAATTCCTGGAAATCAACGGTATTGTCGGCATGTTTCCCGCCGTTAAGGATGTTCATCATCGGTACGGGCAGGGTTTTCGCGTTAAAACCGCCGAGGTATTGGTACAATGGCATGTTCAGCGCCGCCGCCGCCGCTTTCGCCACGGCCATGGACACTCCAAGGATAGCGTTCGCGCCAAGCTTGGCTTTGTTCGGCGTTCCGTCAAGGCTTATCATGATATCGTCGATACCGGCCTGATCCAGCGCGTTTTCGCCAATCAATTCCTCGGCTATGATTTCGTTTACATTTTCAACGGCTTTTTCAACGCCCTTGCCCAAATAACGCCCTTCGCCGTCACGCAGCTCAACGGCTTCAAACGCGCCGGTAGAGGCGCCGGACGGCACAGCGGCGCGCCCCAAAAACTCCGCGCCTTCATTGTCTACGATTACATCCACTTCAATGGTAGGGTTGCCGCGCGAATCCATAATCTCCCGCGCGTGTACGTCAAGAATTTCCAAGTAACCTTTCATCTAAATTCCTCCAATTTATTTAACTGCATTAACTATATCAACAAACTCCGTTTTCAAGCTTGCTCCGCCAACAAGGCCGCCGTCGATGTCCGGCATGTCGAACAGGTCTTTGGCGTTTGCGCCGGTTACGCTTCCGCCGTATAAAATGCGGATTTTACTTGCCGCGTCCGTACCGTACAGTACGCCGAAAACTTCGCGGACGCAAGCGCAAGCCTGCTGCGCCTGGTCGGGCGTGGCGGTTTTGCCGGTGCCTATGGCCCACACCGGTTCGTAAGCGATAATCGTCGCCAGAGCGGTTTCCGCGTCAACATCCATATACGCTATACGCACCTGCATACGGAGTAAATCCTCGGTAATGCCCTGCTCGCGCTGGGTAAGCTGCTCCCCGACGCATACAATGGGCGTAAGCCCCTTGGATACGGCTTTTTTAAGCTTTTTATTAACGGTTTCGTCCGTTTCGTTATAATACGCGCGGCGTTCGGAATGACCCACGATAACATATTTCGCTTCCATTTTAAGAAGCATATCCGCCGAAACCTCCCCCGTAAACGCGCCGCTGTCCTCATAATGCAAATTCTGCGCGCCGATTCCGATGGGATAATCCTTCACCGCTTCCTTCACGCACCAGAGGTTTGTATAGGGTACGCAAAACACAACCTCCGCGCTTGTTTGAAACTTCGGCGCAATACCTGCCGCAAAATCCGCGCCTGTTGCCGAAGTATGGTTCATTTTCCAGTTACCCGCAACTACTTTCCTTCTCATATCAACTACTCAGCTCCCCTGTATGCATTCAACGCCGGGCAGGGCCTTGCCTTCGAGGAACTCCAGCGAAGCGCCGCCGCCTGTTGATATATGCGTTATTTTATCGCCGAACCCCATCTGGTTTGCCGCCGCCGCGGAGTCGCCGCCGCCGATGATTGCCGTGCCGTCCATATCGGCAAGGGCTTGGGTGATGGCCTTGGTGCCGGCGGCAAAGTTGGGCATTTCAAACACGCCCATGGGGCCGTTCCAGATTACGGTTTTGGAGACGGAAATGGCTTCCGTAAACAGCTTTATCGTTTCCGCGCCGATGTCAAGACCCATCCAGCCGTCGGGGATTCCGCCCAGCGGAACGGTTTTAAACTCGGTGTCGTTCTTAAACTCCGTCGCGATAACCGTATCCACGGGCAGAAGGAGTTTTACGCCTTTTTCTTTGGCTTTTTCCATCATTTCGCGGGCATAATCAACCTTATCCTCTTCCAGCAAGGATTTGCCGACGCCGTAGCCCTGCGCCTTCATAAAAGTATAAGTCATGCCGCCGCCGATGATCAGGCAATCCACTTTGTCCAGCAGATTGTTGATAACCGCGATTTTATCGGATACCTTCGCGCCGCCAAGAATAGCGGTGAAGGGACGTACGGGATTGTTAACGGCATCACCCAAAAACTTCAATTCCTTCTCCATTAGATAACCAACCGCCGTTTCAGCAACGAAATCCGCGACTCCGGCGGTTGAGGAATGCGCGCGGTGGGATGAACCGAAGGCGTCGTTTACAAATACATCGGCAAGGGATGCCAGTTCCTTTGAAAACCCGGGGTCGTTCTTTTCCTCGCAGGGGCGGTAGCGCGTGTTCTCCAGCAGCATGCAATCGCCGTCTTTCAAGGCTTCCGCTGCTTTTTTAGCGCTATCGCCGACGACCGTATCATCGGCGGCAAAAACTACTTCCTTGCCCAAAAGCTCCGACAGGCGTTTTGCCACGGGCGCCAAGCTGTATGCCGGGTCCGGCTTGCCCTTCGGCCTGCCGAAATGCGAGCAGAGGATAACCCTGCCGCCGTCCGCCAAAAGCTTTTTGATTGTGGGCAGCGCGGCGCGTATGCGTTCGTCGTCGCTTATGGCCCCGTCTATCATCGGCACGTTAAAATCCACTCTGGTCAGTACGCGTTTGCCCCTAACCGTTATCGTATCCAGACGTTTTTTGTTCAGCATTCTACCACTCCTTTAAATTATCACTTTATTTTATCAGTTATAGAAAAAAATGGCAAGCTTGAATTATATATTGTTATAGTATATAATAAACCGGCTATTGATAATAAAAGGATTGATTAAATGTATCTTGCCGATTACCACATACACACGGATTTCAGCATTGACGCCAAGCCCGGCACAACCCCGGAGGCCTGCATCAAACGCGCCATAAGCCTGGGGCTTCACGAAATGGCCATTACCGACCATCATGACTTTAAATACCTGACTCTTGAGCCTTACCCTTTTATTGATATGGATGATTATGTCGCGCGGGTGCTGCGGCTGAAGGACGAGTACGCGGGGCGCATAAGCGTTAAACTGGGGCTTGAGCTTGGCCCGCATATCGAAATAATTGACTCTATGAAGCGGTTTGTAGAAAAATATCCTTTTGATTTCATCATTTGTTCTACCCACGATATAAAGGGCCTGGGTATTTGGGACGACGACGATTATTTCAAGACCAGAGAAAAACACGCGGCGCACGCGGAGTATCTTGAGGAAGTCTTGTCCGTAATCACGGCTTTTACGGATTTCAGCGTATACGGGCATCTTGATTATCTGGACCGCTACGGCCCGTATGACGATAAAATCCTCCGGTATGCCGGACACGCCGACATCGTTGACGCAATATTTAAAAAGCTGATTGAAAACGGCAACGGGCTGGAGATCAACACATCGGGGTTCCGCTACAACCTGCCCCACACAACGCCCAAACCGGAATTCCTGCGCCGTTACAAAGAATTGGGCGGCGAAATCCTGACCCTTGGCTCCGACGCTCACTCTCTGAACGAAATCGGCGCGGATTTTGACAAAGCCCGCGATATGTTGATTTCACTGGGTTTCAAATATATATCCAGCTATGAAAAAATGCAGCCCACAATGCGCCCGCTTTAGTTCCTTGTCTCTAAACCTCTAATTTTATGATATCCCCGGCTCCCATGATAATAACTATATCGCCGGGTTCGCACAGGCCGCGTAGATAATGCGCCGCTTCGTCAAAGGTGGCGCGGTAAACCGCGTCTTTTCCCCTTTCCAGAAGGCTTTTGCATAAATCGGCGGAAGCAATGTTGATATGGCTTTCCTCGCGCCCTGATGGGGTGAATATATCCAGCAGCAATATTTTGTCGGCTTCGTTAAAGCTTACAACGAATTCCTCGTAAAGCTCAAGTGTCCGCGAGCGGGTATGCGGCTGGAAAGCGGCAATCAAGCGGCCTCCGCCGGCCAGCATCTTTTTTGCGGCGTAGAGGGTGGCGCGTATTTCCGCCGGATGATGGGCGTAGTCATCTATTATTGAGGCGCCGTTAAGGGTTTTTCTTAATTGAAAGCGCCGTGCCGCGCCTTTGCTCTTAATAAGCTGAGCGGCGGCATCCGGTATGGACGCGCCCAGCTCATAGCACACCGCAAGAGCTGCCAGCGCGTTGTCCGCATTATGCTCCCCCGGCACGGACAACCGGACTGTTCCCATGTTTTTGCCGTTGTGCATGGCTTTAAAAACGGGGAAACCATCGGCGCCCCACTGTAAACCGCCCGCCTGCCAGTTGGAATCCTCTGTACCGTATGTAATTACAGAGCATTTTAACCCGTCCGTCAGCGTATAAATATCCGGGATTCCGCCATGGACTACCAAAGCGCCGTTTTCGTCAATCAATCTGGCAAAACGGTAAAAACTTTGCCATAACGAATCAAACGTGGGGAAATAATCCGCGTGGTCATGGTCGATATTCAGGATAACGCCTATATGGGGTTTCATTTTTAAAAACGCGTCGTAATATTCGTCGGCTTCGGTTACGAAGTACCGCGTGCCTCCCGGAAACATCGAGGCGTTCAGCCGCGTGCATATGCCGCCGTTCATTATTGTGGGGTTGAAATCCAGCCCATACAGGGTCTCGGCAATCATGGCCGTTGTGCTGGTTTTGCCGTGGGAGCCGGATACACAGATGCTTTGCTTATATTTTTCCATTATATGGCCCAGCAAGCCCGCTTTATCCATAATACGAAGGTTCAGTTCCCTTGCGCGCGCCATTTCGGGGTTATGTTCCTTTACCGCCGAAGTGTATACGATGAGATCGACTGACGGGTCGATATTAACGGCGGAGTGGCCTATCGCGACGGGTATTCCTAATAAAGTCAAGCGGTCGGTTATGTCGCTTCTTTTCGCGTCGGAGCCGCTGACCCCGCATCCAAACAGCTTGCACATTTCCGCAAGCCCGCTCATATGTATACCGCCTATACCGATGAAATGCATTTTTTTGTAAGCCACGCTTATTTTTACCATGCAAAAACTCCTTTGCCAATAAAAATCCAAACTTTAGTATAACATAGTATATTGCCAATTTCTATGTCTTAAATACAAAAACAATATTCAACCACAAAAAACACAAAAAACACAAAAATGGTCTCATACATAAAAATTTTCTAAACCGGAATAATAATAGTGGTGTAATATAACCATGATAAAGGAGGAAACATAATGAGAGTTAGAATGAGGCCGCTTGACTGGACAGCGCTTACGCTTATCATTATCGGCGCGATTAACTGGGGCCTTGTAGGTTTTTTCAGGTTTGATTTGATCGCGACGTTATTTGGCGGCGTTGACAGCGTTTTAAGCCGCATTATTTACGCGCTTGTCGGTATATCCGGGCTTTGGGCGCTTACACTTTACGGCCGGATAGACGAGAGGCACCACACACCCGGCGGCGAATTATAATTATACAAGGTAATAAAAATAGCCGGGAGCTGTCGGTTGACGGCCCCGGCTATTATATTTTGCATAATCATCAACAGCATTCTATTTGTTTTTAAGCGGCTTTCGGTATAAAATCAGCGTTAATACCAAGTTGCAATCTAAAGCACACTAACTCCGGGCGGATGATCCAGTACGCTCACGCTCAGGCCGGCTCATCCGCCCAGAGTAAGTGTTGCTTTGATTGCAACTTGGTATAAAATCACCAGTATCGGGAAGATTGCCGCCGTTAACAAGCCTGTTTTCATGGTGTTCCCGTCTATAGCGGATACTATGCCGACTACCGTCGGGCCGAGCGAACAGCCCAAATCCCCCGCCAGCGCCAGCAGCGCGAACATGGCGGTTCCGCCGCTGCAGTTTGCCGCCGCCAGGCTAAGTGTTCCCGGCCATAAAATACCCGCCGCAAAGACGCAAGGCCCGGCGAGATCGCCGATGGTTTTGGATACGCCCAGCTCCGATTCCGCAAAAGCCGAGGCCCATTGGCTCATGGCTTGTTCGGACGCGCCCGAGACAACCATCAGGAACATAAAAAACCAAAACATTTTCATGGAAAACAATTTTTTGAAGGATATACTGCCGTGTTTATCAGCTAATGACGCAATCGGCACTTTTGAAAAATAAAAGACATTCGTAAGCGGGACAAGCGCCCAGAGCACGGCTAAAATCTGCCAGTTCATGATGCCGAAAACTACGAAGAAAACCGTGGAAATCAGTATTACGGAAACCTGTCCCCAACAGTAAAACGAGTGCAGCAGGCTCATTGCCGCCGATTTTTTTCGGTTATGGGGCAGGCCTCGACAATGGGGCTTATCAGAACCTCGATTATGCCGCCCCCGGCAGCGTAGATAACGACGGAAACAAGCAGCGCCGTGAAGGGATCGCTGAAAATCAGCGGGAAAATACCAAGACCGGCAAGCCCCACGGCCGCGCAGATATGGGCGGTTATAATCAGCGGCCTGTAACCTATTCTGTCCGCGAATTTCGCGGAGGCCAAATCCGCAAGCAATTGGACAAGGAAATTGACGGTAATAAGCAGCGTTATCCTATCCAGCGGGATGCCGAAAGAACCTTGAAATGTCAGAAACAATTATTTTTAAAGTTCATCGTCAATATTCAAATAGACCATCGAGCCACCGAGCAAAGAGGTTTTTCTCCAAGCGCCGATGTCGATGTCCAGCGCCTTTCCATGGTCGCTGATGCTTACGGTGAGGCTTTCGTCGTCAAACGCCGTGATGGTTGTCCAATGCCAGCTTTCGAGGGCACGCTGGTTTCCGTTGGACAGGTTGAGGAACGCAACCGGGCAGCCGGCATTCAGCGCGCCGCTTAAAAAATCCCTGATAATGCCCGCATCGGGGCGCTTTATGAACAATTTCGGAAATTGTAACGATACTGTGTTTAGATTCATCCCGTGGGCTTTGGCGTACTTCCTTACGCCATCAACAAACAGCGGCGCCGAATATACCCCCATAAAGCAAGGGGTCACAAAATTGAACATTTCTTTTTGCAAATTATTGTAGCCGCCGCCTAAATCAGCCCCGGCCCGCGAGTGGTACCAAATCAAGTTTGCGGCGGCGGTAGGCCCGCATCCGGATGCCCGCTGCCAGCGGTCATCATACCAGTTCTGCGAGCCGCCGAAAAAAACGCCGTACGGAGTTACTATCTTCATGTAGTCCAGATTCTTTAATGTGTGGATCATTTGCGCCTGAGGGTTTGCGGTACGTACGGCGCGGTTTTCTTATCAGCAAACACCGGTTTAAGCCTTGCGAAACGCTGCAAGCCGTTCCGCATGGGGATGTTGGGCATTTCCGTGCCTATGAGCGGAGCGGCGTAGCGTATAAAATCATCGGTGACGTCTATGCCGTTCCCCGCGATCCAGTGTCTGGGCATAAAACGTTCGGAGTTGGCTACCACCGCCAGTTCTACCTTGTCATAATAAACCTCGTACCGGCTGCCGGGTTTCCTTAATATTGTTGACATAAAGCCCGTGCCGTCGCGCATAGCGATAGCTACCGCCGCAACGGCCACTTCGTATGCCTCGTCCAAATCGACCGTAGAAGCCTGAAGCGACACGCCGCGCTGTATAACGCCCGGTATCTGTCCCGTTACATTACCACGCGCGTTCAGCTTGCATTTGTTCAAATAGTTTACGACGGCCTGTGCCGCGGTGGTTTGGCTGGCGCCGTATTCGATGTGCCCGAACCCGTCGCGCGCCGCGCCGATTTCACCCACGTCAAAACCCTCGTTTACAACGACAATGCACCTCCCCGAACGGCTCAGCTCACGGTTTACGTTTTCCGCCAGGCTTTCAAGGGTATGCCCCGTTTCCGCCATATAAAGCTGTAAGGGCATTTCCCTGCCCGGGTCCGCCAGACGCGCGGCGGCGGTTATAAACCCGGATTTGCGGCCCATGGCCTGAAACACGCTTACACACTCGGAAACATGCATGGCGCGGCTTTCCTCGTCGGCGTTCTGCATGGTCAGCGCCCAATAACGGGCGGCGCTGCCGTATCCGGGCGTGTGGTCTATAATGGCGAAGCTCTCATCGCCCAAATCGTTGTCAATCGTTTTAGGAATGCCTGTTACGATAAGCTCGTAACCCTTGCTCCGCGCCAGCTTGGACACTTTATCGGCGGTATCCATCGAGTCGTTTCCGCCTATATAGAAAAAATAACCGATATCATGCGCTCTGAATACCTCTATAATGCGCTCGTAATCTTCGTCCTGGCCTTCTTGAAGCTTATAACGGCATGTCCCTATAAAACCGGAGCAGGGCGTTGTCCGCAACAGCTCAAGTTCTTCCGGGCTTTGCTCCGACAACAGAATAAGCTCTTCTTTTAAGACTCCCTCAATCCCGTGGTACGCCGCGTATAATTCGCTAATTTTATCCGGATAATTCCCGCAAGCGTCTATCACGCCTTTCAAGGACGCGTTGATAACGGGGGATGGCCCGCCTGACTGGGCTACGAGTGCTTTGCGTTTCATATATGTCTTCCTTCCCAAATTGCCCCTATGTTGTCGAAAACATAATCTGCCCTGATATCAGATTTTTTATAATCCTCACGCGATGTTCCGCCCGAAAGCACCAGAATTGATGTAATACCCGCCGTTATGCCCAGCATGATATCCGTTTGCAGCCTGTCGCCTACTATTGCGGTACTTTCCTTTTTCAGTCCATATTTTTTTAAAACACCGGAAACCATGGGTTCGTGGGGCTTGCCTATAATAACGGGCGAGATTCCGGTTGAGGCTTCGAACATTCTTATCATCGAGCCGGTGTCGGGCATAAATTTATTGCCTTCCAGCGGGCAGTTGAAATCGGGGTGGGTGGCGTAAAAGGGGATATTTCCCCGGATATAGTCGCAGGCGGCCCATATCTTTGCGTATGTGAGGGTGGTGTCGAAGCCAAGGAGGACAAAATCGGGATCCTTATCCCTTTCGGTTATAAGCTTTAACCCGGCGTTAGTAAACTCCTTCTCAAGGGAAGGCGTTCCTAAAAGATATGCTTTTCCAGCCGGATACAATCCGGATAAGTAAACCGCAGCGGCCTCGCCGGATGTGAATATGTCGTCAGGTTTCGCTTGAACGCCCAGTTTGTTCAGCTTTGAAACATAATCGTACCGGTTCTTGGATGAGTTGTTTGTTAGGAATACATACCTTTTTCCCAATTTTTTCAACATGGCAAGAAAATCCAAAGCGCCGTCTATAAGCCTGTCGCCCAGATAAACCGTACCGTCCATATCCAGCAGGAAAGCGTCAATATCATTTAATTCAGCCATACATATAATATAACATAACCATATTGCAAATGTATACCTAATTATGATATGCTTACTATGCATTCTTTAATGGGGGTGTTAGTTTGCTGTCTAAAAATAAGCAAATAGCGGCGCTTATACTTGTGCTTACACTATTCGCGGCAGTCATTATAACGGGCTGTTTGCCGGATGCGCACAGAACGCACACCCAACTTGAATCAATCACAACATTTCGTGATATACCGGGTATTACTGCAAACGAAATAAAGGATATAGAGGAACTTTTGGCCGGAAGGGACAGCTTCAGCTACGCTATGCTCCTGTCCAGCGAAGTGTTTCCGGAATCGGACGGCTCCCTTGAAGGCTTTGCCGTTTTATTCTGTGATCTGCTGACCGGTCTTTTCGGTATACCCTTTGTTCTGGAAGTACTTGACTGGAATACGCTTAAACCCGGTCTGGATGAAATGCGCATAGATTTTTCGGGGGATTTGACCCCAACGCCCGAACGCCGGGAACAGTATTACATGACGCTGCCCATTGCCGACCGCAGCCTGTCTATTGTTACCAGCCGGGCACATTTTAATTTCGAGCAGGAGTCCGATATAAGCAGGCGTACCCTTGGGTTTTACGAGGGTACTATCACAGCTCAGTCTATAAAGGATATTTTTGCCGAGCTGCGTTTCACGGGCGTTTATGATATCCAAAACGCCGAGGACGCGGCGCAAAGGCTTCTGCGCGGCGAAATCGACGCGTTTATCCTCGACACGCCGCTTGTTATCGAATTTGAAAAATATAATTTACATACCCAGGAATTTACTTCCATGATATTCGTACCCGTTTCGATGGCCACGGCAAACCCGGAGCTGCAGCCGATTATAGCCGCCGTAGACGCGTACATAAGGGCCGGCGGGGCGGAACGTTTTGACGAGCTTTACGGCATGGGCTACCTAAGTTTTTCCAGATACAGTTTTAAGAATTCCTTAACGGAGGAAGAAGCCGCGTATATCAGGCATTTGGACAGCACGGGCGGAAAGGTGCCCATCGCGTATAAGCACGACAATTACCCGGTTAGCTTTTATAATGACAAGGACGGCGAATTTCAGGGCATCGCGCTGGATATCCTGAAGGAAATAACCGATATAACCGGTATAGAGTTTGAACCGGTTACTAATCAGGACACGCATTGGCTGACGGCTTTGGACATGCTGAGTGACGGCTGCGCCGCCATTGTAACCGAGTTGATTTATTCCGAGAGCCGTTCGGATTCGTTTTTATGGTCGGAGCCTTACGCCGGTACAAGCTATGCCTTGATTTCAAGGGCGGACGACCCCGTGCTGAAGCTGCCCCAGGTGGCAAGGAAGACCGTCGGCATAAACAGGCTGTCCATTTACGAGGAGCTGTACGGAAGATGGTTCCCGGATGATTCAAATGTGATATATTACGACACCCAGTATGAATGTTTTGCCGCCCTTGAAAACAAGGAGGTAGACCTTTTAATGGGTTCCGTGAACGATCTGCTGATGTTGGCGCATTTCCGTGAAAGCCCAGGGTTCAGGGTAAATATACTTTTTAACGCGCCGATGCGGATGTCCTCATTCGGATTCAATAAGAACGAGGAAATCCTGCGCTCAATCGTTAACAAGGCGCAGAATCTCATAAATACCAGGGCAATCGAATTGAACTGGACAAACCGCGTTTTCGACTATGCAAGGGTAGAGGCGGAAGGACGCGTAAGGATAATGACGGCATTCACCGCCGCCCTGTTCGCGGCCCTTGCCTTACTTGCCATTCTTTTCAGGAAGAATCTTAGTATCAACAAAGCCTATCAAAGCCAATCCGCCACACTTAACGCCGTTTTCCAGAGCATACCGGACTTAATCTTTTGCAAAGACCGCAACGGTGCCTTTTTGAGCGCAAACCGCAGTTTCTTCGAGCATCACGGGCGGAGCCCGGAGGAGCTTATCGGTAAAACCGATCTGGAAGCCTTCGATACCGACAGGGATGTTTTGAAGGCTTACATGGAAATAGACCAAAAGGTTATGAACGAAAATATTACCCTTAATTTCCAGGAATACGCCCACACCGATACCGGCCCCGGGATGCACGTTGAAAGTATTAAAACGCCCCTTATCCAAGGCGGGGAAACAATCGGGATGCTGGGGATAATTAGGGATATTTCGAAAATCAAGGAAGCCGAGGAAGCCGCCCGGGAGGCTTCGAGGACAAAGAGCGACTTCCTGGCGCGCATGAGTCACGAGATCCGCACGCCGATGAACGCGATAATGGGCATGGCGGAGCTTGCCCTGCGCGAGGAAATGTCCTCCGCGGCACGAGAGCACACCGTCACAATAAGGCAGTCCGGTTCCAACTTGCTGGCTATCATCAATGATATCTTAGACCTTTCAAAGGTAGAGACAGGTAAAATGGTTATTATCGACAGCGATTACAGCCTGTCGTCATTGATAAACGACGTGGTCGGCATCGTAAGGACAAAGATATTCGACTCCAGCTTGCGGTTTATTGTAAATGTAAACAACAGCATGCCGGACGCCCTGCGGGGCGATGAAATACGCATCAGGCAGATAATGCTGAACCTTTTAAGCAACGCCGTGAAATACACCGACAAGGGCTTTGTGTCGTTTTCGGTGGACGGGCGGGTCATAGACGGTGAAAAAATAATCCTTACCGTTGAGATTGAGGACAGCGGCAAGGGTATTAAAGAGCAGGATATGGATAAATTGTTTGACGAGTTTACCCAGCTTGACGTTGAAGATAACATGGGCATAGAGGGCGCCGGGCTGGGGCTTTCCATCGCGCTGAGCCTTGCTCAGGCAATGGAGGGCGATATTAATGTCCGTTCCGAATACGGCAAGGGCAGCACGTTTACCGTAACATTGCCGCAAAAGTACCGCCGTCCCGATAAAATCGCTTATGTACCGAACGCGCATATGAAAAAAATCCTGATATACGAACGCCGCGAGGTATGTGTGGATTCAATAATGCGTACCATGGAAAACCTGGGTTTGGACGCGACCCTCGTATCTACCGTGCAGGAATTTGTTACAGACCTTACAGGCAGGGATTATGACTTTGTTTTCATAGCCGCCGCTTTATACAAAAACGTCAAAGAAGAACACCCCGAACTTGAGACAAACGCCAGAATCATATTAGTGGCCGAGTTCGGCGAACCGGTTGCTGATACGAATCTGGATATATTAAATACCCCGATATACTCCGTGTCCGTCGCAAACATAATTAACGGCGTGTCCGGCAGCTTCGGCCCCCGCACTGACAACGGCTTAATCGCGCTAAGGTGTTTCGTTTCGCCCCAGTCACGCGTCCTTATCGTGGACGATATCCCCGCTAACCTAAAGGTAGCCGAGGGTTTGATGCTTCCGTACGGTATGCGTATAGATCTGTGCAAGAGCGGCGCCGCGGCTGTTGAGGCTGTCAAATCCAACCGCTACGATATTGTGTTTATGGACCATAAAATGCCGGGCATGGATGGTATGGAGGCCGCCAGGCGAATAAGGGCTCTGGAAGGCAGCCCGTATTTTCAAAGCGTTCCGGTTATCGCGCTTACGGCCAATGCTGTAATCGGCGCGGCGGATATGTTTATGGAGAATGGTTTCAACGGATACCTATCAAAACCGATAGAGGTTATCAGGCTACATGATATCCTGGAGCG
>WRAC01000033.1 GCA_009780415.1 Defluviitaleaceae bacterium
AACATAGATATTTACAGGGGCGAGTTTGTTACGCTGCTGGGCGAAAGCGGCTGCGGCAAGACAACGACGCTCCGGCTTGTCGCGGGGCTGGAACAGCTTGATTCGGGTAATATCGTGCTGGACGGCGCTGACGTGGGCAATATGCCGCCGGATAAGCGGAACGTAAACACCGTATTCCAGAATTACGCGTTGTTCCCGCATATGAGCGTTTTCGACAACATCGCCTACGGCCCGAAGGTTCGCGGTATTACCAAGCAAGAGTTGAAAACAAAGGTTTTGGCAACTCTTGAGCTGGTCAGGATGACGGGCTATGAAAAACGCATGCCGCACCAGCTTAGCGGCGGCCAGCGACAGCGCGTTGCGATTGCGCGGGCTTTGATAAACAAGCCGCTGATACTGCTGCTGGACGAACCCCTTGGCGCTCTTGACCAGAAACTTCGCCAGCATATGCAGGGGGAGCTGAAAAGCATACAGGAGCAGGCGGGCGTAACATTCGTTTATGTCACCCATGACCAGGACGAGGCGCTGAATATGTCCGACCGCATAGGCGTTATGCGGGGAGGGACGTTTTTGCAAATCGGGACGCCCAGGGAAATCTATGAGGAGCCGCGGGATCTCTTTGTGGCGGAGTTTATCGGCGAACGGAATATAATCCCTGTAAAAGTGGCGGAACATACCCACGGAAATACAACGGTACATATGGGCGGGAGCAGGATAATTGCCCGTAAAAACGAGAAGCTGGCGGAAGGCGCGGCTTGCCATGCCGCAATCTTGGCTGATAGGGCGGTTTTTACCCGTGATATAGCCGGAATTGACGCAAACGTAATCACTGCGCGGGTTGTAAGCACTTCCTATACGGGTTCGCGCCTTAAAACAACCGTTGAGACAAACGATGAGATTACCTTAACCATAATCGAATACGGCAGCGCTGTCGCCGCGCCGCTTAGGGCGAAGGTATATATCGCCATATGCCCGGAGGATATTATTTTGCTGTAGGTTGTTCAATCCCGCAAGTTGATGCCATAATGGGCGAAATTGTTAAGGAATTCCATAAATGCGATGTTCTTTTATGTATTGAAAGTAAGAATTATGAAGGCTGCTGGGATTGTGATGAATTGGAATCATGCGAAAAGAAAAAGTTTTTCATGACCCTAAAATTTAACACGGTCATTGGACGAGAGGGAATAAATATTATAGATGGCAGTAAAAATCTGAGTAACGCTAATCAAAAGGAGTAAGTCTGATAATGGCTTGGCTCAAAAAAAACATCATCGGGCTGCCCGTTTTTCTCTGGATGGCTGTTCTCGCAGGCGGGCCGCTGATTTATGTTATCACACTCAGCTTCCTGACGCGCGCCCCTGACGGCGGCGTTATCTTCCGGTTTACGCTTGCCAATTACGAGCGCATAACCGACCCGGTGATACTCGGGATATTCGCGGACAGTCTGCGCGCGGCGTTTTTCACAAGCCTGTTCGCGCTGCTGATTGGCGGGCCCTTCGCGTATTTTACCGCGAAACTGAACAAAAAGACACGTTTTTACGTATTAGTATTCGTGATGATTGTTTTTTGGACGTCCAGCCTTATCCGCACATACGGCTGGATAATCCTTCTGCAGACAGGCGGCGTGTTCAGCACAGTCTTGCAATTCCTTGGCGTAATCAGCGAACCCCGGCGTTTTATGCTCAGCTATCCCTCCGTTATCGCCGTCACCGTCTACATGTTCCTTCCGTTTATGATACTGCCGGTGTATAACGCCATCGAAAAAATCGACCCGTCGCTGTACGAGGCGTCATACGACCTGGGCGCGGGCAAGGCGCGGACATTCTTCAAAATCACTTTGCCGCTTTCATCCGCGGGAATCGCGGGCGGCGTAGCGCTTGTCTTTATCCCGTCCGTCGGGTTATACTTTATCTCCGACTTAATCGGCGGGGCAAGGACCATGCTGCTTGGCAACCTTATACGCAACCAGATGGAAACCGCGCGGAACTGGCCTTTCGGCGCGGCGCTGTCCGTGGTGATGCTGGCGCTTCTGGCTTTGTTTATGATTGTGTACTTACTGCTTTCAAGGGATGGCGGCGAAGGGTTGTTTTAGTTTATGGCAAAGAAAAAGATTATTATATTGGCGGCATTTCTTGCCGTTATCTTAACATTGGCGGTTGTGTGGGCGGTTTTTACGGATATCATTATATTACGCAAAACCGAATATATGGCAGGGACCGAAAACGCCGTATCCATTTTGTTCGTGGGCAGCAGCCAAGTATTTGTCGGTAATGTTCCGAGACAGTTGCGGGCGATTGCAATGACGCGCGGCGTTGAGATTAACTTCAAAGATATTTCAAGGCATGGAAACCGCGGCGGGACGCTCGGAGAGTTAAGGGAAGCCGCTATCAGCGAAATGCGGAGCGGAAGGTTTGATTATGTCGTTCTTCAAGATCAAACCAGGAGGTCGCTTAATAATGTTGAGGGATTACTGGATGAAATACGGATTCTTTGCGATACGGCGAGAGAGTACGGGGCTGTGCCGGTACTGTATAACTCGGCATGGGCAACTGTTAACGGACGGCCCGATGAAGGGCGTTTAAACATATCAACACAAGTGTACAAACGCGCGGCCGATGAAAATGACGCTGTGTTAATAAACGCCGCCGGAGCTTGGATTTATGCGTATCAAACAATACCGGGGATTTCACTGTACACAAGGTTTGACCCCCGCGGCCCCCACGCGAGTAAAGCGGGTGGTTTTCTGACGGCTTGCGTGTTTGCAGCCGAACTGTTTGATTTGCATATCACGGAAGTCCCCCGGGATGGCTTATACAAGAGAAGTGACGCTGTTTCTTTGGCGCAGACGGCTTGGGAATTTGTAACTGATAATGAATGAGTTAAAGGATGGTCGTTGATGAAAGAAATAATAATAACGAGTATGGAAAAAATTACTCCTGTACACCGAAACGAACATATGCAATATGAGTTCTATAAATATGAAGTAACGGATAGCCGTGAAAAATACGAGGTATCCGGCCCGAATGAAGGCAACCAGACCGTTGCGGCGTTTTATACGCTTCCGCCCGGTAAATCGAACTACCCGTTCCATTACCACACAACAAACGAGGAAGTTTTCTATATAATATCCGGGAACGGTATATTTGAAACCTTTGAAGGGAAACATCCGGTCAAGGCGGGAGATATAGTTGTCTGCCCGGCGGGGAAGGGCGGCGCGCATAAAATCACTAATGCGTCTGAGACGGAAAATCTGGTGTACCTGGACGTGGACACCAACAACACGCCGGATATAGCGTATTACCCGCATTCCAACAAATTCGGCATACGCGCGGCCGGAGGGATAAGGGATAATTACAGCTTAGACGGTAAAATCCACTATTACGATAATGAGTAATGTTATAAGGGTTAGAAAGAATGTGTTCCCTAAAATTTATATTGGCTTGGTCATGGCGCTTTTGTACATGCCGGTTCTCGTTGTGATGGTCTACTCGTTCAACCAGTCCGAACACAGCGCGGCATGGACGGGCGTAACCCTTGACTGGTACAGGGAGATGTCCCGCGACAGGCGGTTGATAGACGCGCTGCGGAAAAGCGTTGAGGTTGCGGCCATAACCTGCGCCATCTCCGGCGTTTTCGGCACCGCGGCGGCCTTGGCCGTGTCGCGTTACGGCGCGAAAGCCCGGCGTACGGTAAGCTTTTTAATGTATATACCCATTATAGTACCGGAGATAATACTGGGTGTGGCGCTGCTGATGTTCTTTTCCGTAACGCCGCTCAGGTACGGGGTTACAACTATGGTGCTGTCGCATTCAACATTTTGCATACCTTATGTGTTTATTATGGTAAGCATCAGGCTTCGGGGCATGGACGCTTCTTTGGTGGAAGCCGCGCGGGACTTGGGTGCGAGGCCGTTTAAGGCGTTCCGTAGCGTAACCTTGCCGCTTATCATGCCCGCCATCCTGTCGGGCGTGCTGATTTCGGCGGCTATGTCCCTTGACGACGTGGTGATAAGCTCGCTGGTGTCCGGCCCGGAGAGCATGACGCTGCCCATCCGCATCTTCTCGATGCTAAGGATAGGCGTAAGCCCCAGAGTAAACGCGCTTTCAACCATTATGATATTTGTGCTGTTTACGCTGGCGGGGCTGTTACAGTTTTTTACAAGGGAGAAAAGGAACAGGCGGTTTAAGGATGAGGTTGGAATGAATGCTTGATAAGCTGGTGGATATGCTTCCGCAATCGCTGGTGGTGCCGGTTTGGAAACATCTGCGAAAGATTGCATGGATCAGGACTTTAATAGTATGGTGTGTGAACAAACGCTTTACCGTATGTGTCAGCGGCTTGATTTATGCGGAAAACGGAGACATATTGATTGTTAAGCATACTTATAAAGAGATACCGTGGGGATTGCCCAGCGGAGCGCTCCGGCACGAGCAGCCCTTTGCCGGGCTTGTACGCGAGGTGCGCGAGGAAACGGGTTTAACCATAGAACCGGTTGAGGTGCTGGGCGTTGAATTTATGGATAAACCGGCAAGCTTACAGGTAATAATTAAGGCAAAGCTGATAGGCGGGCTGTTTGTGCCTTCGGCGGAGGTTTCGGAGTACGCGTTCATACGGCTTCCGGAAGGGTTGAGAAAACTCCCGGAAAAACAGCAAGAGATAATAAAAAGATATTGGAAATCCTAAAATTATATAAAGTAAGGGGAATGAATGATGAAAAGGTTTTTTTCACTGTTTTTAACTGCGGTAATGGTTTTTGCGCTGGCGGGCTGCCGCACGGCGGGAGACACGCTGATTATCTACACTTGGGAGGACTATGTCCCCCAAGCGGTTATTGACGACTTTGAGCGCGACACGGGTATACGCGTGGTTTACGCCAGCTTTTCCTCAAACGAGGAAATGTTTAATTCCTTTGTCCAGAAAGTCAACCAATACGACCTGATTCTTTGCAGCGATTACATGATCGAAAGAATGATCGGGATGGGCGGCCTGCTTCAGCAGATAGACAGCTCCCGTATTGAAAATTTCGGCAATATCAGCCCGCTTTTCCAGAACCAGTATTTTGACCCGGATAATAAATATGCCATCCCATACTCTACGGGATCGCCGATTATCGTTTACGATTCGGCAAGGGTGCCGGTACCTATAACCAGGATCAGGGACCTTTGGGATCCCAGCCTGCGCGAATCCGTGGTTTTACTGGACGATGTGCGCGATATCATGGGTATGACCCTGCTGATGCTGGGCGAGAGCGTAAACGAGACGGATCCGGAAATCCTGGACAGGGTCAGGCAGGAGCTTATTGCGCTGAAGCCCAATGTTATCGCATTTAACGCCGATTATCCGCATAGGAGCATCATCAACGGCGACGCTTCCGTCGGTTATATGTACGGCTCGCAGGCAACGGCGGCATGGGAAGCCGTTCCCACGGTAAAGTTTGTTTTCCCCGAGGAGGGCGTTTCCACCTTTATAGACGGCTTTGTGCTGTCGGCTGAGGCGCCGAACACGGACAACGCGTATATTTTCCTGAATTATATACTGGACGGCGAGGTAAGCGCGAAAATGTCCGGCATTATCAATTACGGTAACTGCAACACCGCCGCGAAGGAGTTCCTGCCCGAAAGTTTCCGCAATAACCTGAGCGTTAATATCCCCGATGAGGTACAGGCCACGGCCCAGCTTTTCAAACCCATCGGCGAGGCGGAAATACTTTACGATATCATCTGGACAGAGTTTAAAGCCGCGAACTAGGTCAATGGACTAGTCCATTGACCTAGCGATTAACCAAAGGAGTGCTATATATGTCTGAAACAGTGCAAACCTTCACAAACGGCACGGTTAAAATCGCGGACGAGGTTATCGCGATAATTGCGGGAACCGCGGCGCTGGAAACCGACGGCGTCGCCCCGGTTGACCCTGCCGACGTCAGAGCAAGGAAAAGCATTAAAAACGTAAAAATCTACGTACTGGAAGGCCAGGTCAACGTCGCGCTTAGCGTTGCGGTAAAGCAGGGCTACAAAATCGGTGAAGTTACAAAAGACGTTCAGCAGAAAATAAAGACCGCAATCGAAACAATGACCGGTATGCTTGTCGCCAGCGTCGATATCAGCGTGATGGGTCTGGCGGGAACCTATTAATGAGCCGCAAAACCGACCGCAAGCATGCTTTTAACCTTGTGTTCCAAATGCAGTTCCGGCAGGATGTGCCGACTGGTGAACTGATTGAGCGGTATTTTGAGCGTGAAATCTTTCGCGTGGAGGAAATCGGGCTGGGCGCCGGCGCGGACAGGGATTATATAAACGAAACGCTTACCGGCGTACGGGAGCGGGCGGAGGAAATCGACGGTGAAATCGCCATGTTCGCGCGGGGTTGGGAGCTGGAACGGCTGGTTAAGACCGATCTTGCCATTCTGAGGCTGGCCGTGTATGAGCTGCTGCATTCAGACGGCGTTCCGCCGAAAGTGGCGATAAACGAGGCCGTCGAGCTGTCGAAGCTTTACTCCGGCGACGAGTCGCCCGCGTTTGTAAACGGCTTGCTGGGCCAGATAGCCAAGGCCCACGGGATATGACGACGGTTTATTCTGTCTATCAAATAAATAATTACGTAAAGCGCATGATGGACGAGGATGTGTTTCTGGCGGGTTTCTTTGTTGAGGCGGAGATTTCCAATTTTAAGGAGCATTCCTCGGGCCATCTGTATTTTACGTTAAAGGATGAACGCGCCGCTATTAACGGAGTTATGTTCAGAAGCCACGCGCAGGGGCTTGAGTTTAAGCCGGAAAACGGCGTTAAGGTCATAGCTTACGGGCGCGTTTCCGCTTATGAAAAAACGGGCGCGTACCAATTTTATGCCGAGCTTATACAGCCGCTGGGTTTGGGAGGCTTGTTTCTCGCTTTTTCCAAGCTAAAGGCTAAACTTGAGCAGGAAGGCCTGTTTGATGTCACACGCAAAAAGCCTATCCCCAGATACCCGAATTGCGTAGGTATCGTAACCTCGGGAAACGGAGCGGCACTGCGTGATATCATAACCGTAGCCGGGCGTCGTAACCCGCGCGTAAAACTGCTTATCGCCCCCGCCGCCGTGCAGGGCGCGGGAGCTTCCGAGGAAATTGCCGCCGCTATAAGGCTTTTAAACACGTATGGGGCCGCCGATGTTATAATTGTAGGCAGGGGCGGCGGTTCGACGGAGGATTTATGGGCCTTTAACGAGGAACCTGTGGCCAGGGCGGTTGCCGCGTCCCGTATACCCGTTGTTTCGGCCGTGGGGCATGAAACGGACTACACCATCTGTGATTTTGCCGCTGATCTCCGCGCCCCAACGCCATCCGCGGCGGCGGAGCTTTGCGTGCCGGAAGCCGCCGAGACTGTTGAGGGCGTGAAATGGCTGGTAAGCCGCCTTAACGGCGCGATGGAAATATATACGGATACAAGAGCGGAATGTATTCTAGCCCTGATCCGCCGAATGGGGCGGGAAACCGGACATAGGCTAAGCGCGGCGGAAACCCGCGCAAGGGCTGCCATACAGGCGCTTGATGCCGTTGCCCCGCTGAATGTTTTGAAACGCGGTTACGCTCTCTTGTATATTGACGGGTCTGTGGTGCGGACGGCGGCGGAAGCGGCGGGTAAGCCCATTGGCGAAATGTCCGTAAAGCTTACGGACGGCACGGTTTGCGGAGAAATGACGCATGTTGAATTAAATAAAACGGAGGCGCGGGATGCCGGCAAAAAAGAAGAAACTGACGCTTGAGGAAGCCCTTGCGCGTCTTGAGGATATAACAAACATTATAGAAAGCCTGGAAACACCGCTGGAGAAGTCCTTGGAGCTTTACCGGGAGGGAATGGAACTGTCCGTTTTCTGCGCGGAAACCCTTGAGGGTGCGAAGCAGGAAATTATGGTTTTGCAAAAATCGGCGGAGGGCCTGTTTGAGCGGCCCTTCGTACAGGAGTGAACGTTTTGGACGTAAAATTAAAAATGAGCGAATACGCTGCCGCCATTAACGCCGCCATGACGGCGTATATCAAAAAACCCCCGCACAAGCATACGGGCGATCTTCATACCGCTATGGAATACGCCATGTTCCCCGGCGGTAAAAGGCTGCGTCCGCTGGTGCTTATCGGCTCGTGCCTCGCTGCCGGAGGAAGCCTCGAAAAAGCCCTGCCTTTTGCTTGCGCGATGGAGATGATACATGTTTACTCCTTGATCCATGACGACCTGCCCGCGATGGACAACAGCGATACACGCCACGGAAAACCTTCCTGTTTCAAGGCGTTCGGCGAGGCGGCGGCTATTTTGGCCGGCGATGGGTTTTTGAATCTGGCGTATGAAACAATGCTGGAGGCTTGCGTAAATGATTTTTGCATGGAAAATGCCCGCGCGGCGCATGTTATAGCGGAAGCCGCCGGGGTATTGGGGATGATTGGCGGGCAGATGGCGGATATCCTATACGAAAAAAAGGAAGCCGATAAGGACGTTCTTCTATATATACATGAAAATAAAACCTCAGCGCTTTTTCAGGCGGCGGGGTATGCGGGCGCAATCCTAGGAAACGCGCCGGAAGCGGAATCCCTGCGTTACAAGGAAGCGTGGAAGTCCGCCGGAATAGCCTTTCAAATAAAGGACGACATAGAAAACGAAACGGGGGACGCGGCGGCGCTTGGCAAGCCCGTCGGCAGCGACGCGGCGAACAGGAAAAACACCTATGTCTCCGTTTTCGGCATGGATAAGGCACGGGCCGATATGAAGGAATACGCGGAAGCCGCGGTGAAAACGCTGGGGGAAGTCTGCGGAACGGACGCGTTTATCACCAAACTTGCCGGATTGATTTTTGTGTAAATCGTACACAAACCGTGGTAGGGGCGATTAGTAAAGAGGAGCGGCGTAATGGGTTTTTTTGAAAGCATCAGCAGGAACATGGTTTTTTTGTCGGCTATCCTCGCCTATGCGATAGCGAGTTTCCTCAAGGTCGCCGTCAGGTTTATAAAAACGCGCAAACTCCAGCTTTCGCTGTTTATCAGCACAGGCGATATGCCGTCGTCCCACAGCGCTTTCATAACGGCCGCGGCAACATCAGTGGGATTGACGGAAGGCTTTGATTCCGCAATTTTCGCCCTTTCCGCCGCAATCTCAATCGTTATAATGTATGACGCGCAAGGCGTGCGCAGGGCCGCCGGCAAGCAGGCTGCCGCCATAAACAGGATTATAGCGAACTTCAAGCAATTGGACAAAATATTGGAAAAGGAATTAAAAGAGCTGCTCGGGCACACGCCGTTTGAGGTGTTCGCCGGAGCGGGCGTGGGCATAATAACGGCATGGCTGTTAAATATGTAAAAAGTAATACAAAGGATGATTGAAATTATTCTCGACAAAATAAACAACCCGGCGGATTTGAAAGATTTAAGCATGAAAGAGCTGGTTTTGCTGGCGGGTGAGGTGCGCGGCTTCCTTATTGAATCGGTAGCCGGGACGGGCGGGCATTTGGCCTCCAACCTCGGCGTTGTGGAGCTTACGATAGCCCTGCATTACGTTTTTGACACGCCTGAGGATAAAATAGTTTGGGACGTGGGGCATCAATGCTATGTACATAAACTCCTGACCGGGCGGCGCGGGCGCTTTGGCTCCCTGCGCATGCTGGACGGGCTTTCCGGCTTTCCCAAAACCCGTGAAAGTGAGTACGACGCCTTTGACACCGGGCATTCGTCAACAGCGCTGTCCGCGGCATTGGGCATAGCCGCGGCGCGGGATATAGCCGGCGATAAATTCAACGTTATCGCGGTGGCGGGGGACGGCTCAATGACCGGCGGCATGGCTTACGAGGCCCTGAACCACGCCGGGCAGCGGCAGGACCGTAATATCATTTGCATATTGAACGACAACGGCATGTCCATTTCCGCCAGCGTCGGCGCTCTCTCCGGTTATCTAAGCGGATTACGCACAAAGTCGTCATATTTGCGGGTAAAAAAGGAGTTAAGGGGTTTTTTGGAAAAAATTCCGCGCGCCGGAAAACATATTGATACATTTTTGTTAAAGTCAAAGGTCGCGTTGAAAAGAATGCTTGTGGGCGGCGGCATTTTCCATAACCTGGGGTTTAACTACATCGGCCCTCTGGACGGGCACGACCTGCACATGCTAATACGGGTGCTTAGCCGCGTACGGCGCATGGAGGGGCCGATACTCGTCCATGTACATACGGTAAAGGGCAAAGGTTATAAAAACGCCGAACGCGCCCCATACGCATATCACGGCGTCGGCGCGTTCGACGTACATACCGGGCAGGCGAATTCCTCCGGCGGGAATACTTATTCGGATATTTTCGGGCAGATTTTATGTGAAATGGCGGAAAAAAATGATAAATTGACGGCCATTACCGCCGCAATGCCCGACGGCACCGGGCTTTGGGATTTTTCAAAGCTTTATCCCAACCGCTCTTTTGACGTGGGGATAGCCGAGGGCCACGCCGTTACGTTCGCGGCGGGGTTGGCGAAGCAAGGCTTAATACCTGTTTTTGCCGTTTATTCAACATTCCTCCAGCGCGGTTACGACCAGATCCTTCATGATGTATGCTTGCAGAACCTGCATGTCATTCTTGCCATAGACCGCGCCGGGATTGTGGGGCAGGACGGGGAGACGCATCAGGGCCTGTTTGATTTATCGTACTTGCTGCATATGCCGAATATGCGGGTTCTTTGCCCGAAGGACGGGAAGGAGCTTGCGGGCATGCTTGAACTGGCGGTTAATGCGCCCGGCCCGTGGGCTATACGTTATCCGCGCGGATGCCCGCCCGGTTTTAATGGTATAACATCTGAAACCGATATCGGCAAGGCCGAATTGCTGCTGCAAGGAAACGGAACCGTTAAACCCGATATCGCGGTGATTTCCCTTGGCGCGATGGCGGAACATGCCCTTAACGCGTGTAAAATGCTTGAACGCGAAGGCATTCATCCCGCGCTGTATAACGCGCGTTCCGCGAAGCCCATTGATCCGGAGATGCTGCAAGCCCTGACGGGTTATAAATATATCGTCACGGCGGAGGATAACGTCCGATCCGGCGGCTTTGGCGAGAATCTGCTTTCGCGGCTTGTTGAGTTAACGGGCGGCAATCCGCCGGCAATCCGCATAATCGCCTTTCCCGACAGTTTTATACCTCAGGGTGAGCGCGGCGAGATATTCTCTATATACGGAATGGACGGCAAGGGTATTTTTATTAAAATAAAGGATTTCGTCAAACCGTGAGAAAACGCCTCGACCTTTGCGTTATGGAAAAGCGCGGGTTCTCCAGAACCTATGCCCGCGAGGTTATTGAGGCAGGGTTGGTTCTTGTAAACGGAAGCGCGGCAACGCGTCCCGGGAGCCTGGCTTTTACCGATGATATAGAGGTTCTGGCCGCGGACATGCCCTACGTAAGCCGGGGCGGTTATAAACTCGCCGGGGCGCTGGAAACTTTCGGCATAAACGTAAACGGGCTTGTTTGCCTGGATGTTGGGGCGTCTACGGGCGGTTTTACCGACTGTATGCTGAAAGCCGGTGCGCGGATGGTTTACGCCGTGGATGCCGGACGCGGCCAAATGGCGGATGCGCTGCTGGATGATCCGCGTGTTGTGCGGTTTGAGGGTGTAGATGTCAGAGGTCTGGCTTTGCCTGCGCCCGTTGATTTCGTTTCCTGCGATGTGAGTTTTATTTCTGCTTGCAAGGTTATCCCATCGATAAACCTTTTGCTGAAGCCCGGCGGCGGGTTTGTGTGCCTTATAAAACCGCAGTTTGAAACGGAAGGCAGATATTTGAACAAAAAAGGTATCGTGAAAAACAAGTCCGCAAGGGAGTCCGCGGTAAATACTGTTCATGAAGCCTTACGCGGGAGCGGCTTTTTTATTAAAAACACAATGGAATCGCCTGTTACAGGCGGGGACGGAAATATCGAATATTTAACATATTCTATAAAAGTAGATGACAGATATGACGCGAAATGAACTGATATTTAATACAATGGGCATTCATATAAATACGGAACGCGATACCGGATATCGGTTTGCCTCCGATATCTCTGGGTTTCTTACATCACGAGGTATTTCCGTGAAACTGATCGGTGACGGTGAAGCCCTTGCCGCGCGCTGCCTGGATTTGCCCAAAGCCCGCATAGACGAGGTTCGCTGCGTTGTTGTGCTGGGCGGAGACGGGACGCTGCTTAGGGCGGCGAGGGCGGCGGCTATGTCGGGAACGCCTGTTATGGGCATAAACCTTGGGCGGTTGGGGTATCTCACGGATGTCAGCGCCGACGGCGCGGTTTCTTCGCTGGAACGTCTTTTGGCGGGCGAATATACCCTTGAAAAACGCATGATGCTGGCGGCGGATATGGAAACCGGCGCGGCATACGCCCTCAACGACGTGTTCGTAAGCCGTTCCGGCCCGACAAGGCCTATAATGCTGCGCGTTGAGATTAACGGAGAGCATATGGATACGTATCAAGCGGACGGGGTTCTGGTTTCCACGCCGACGGGTTCAACCGCGTACAACCTTTCCGCCGGCGGCCCCGTCATTAAACCGGATATAGATATCCTGGCTATCACCCCGGTTTGCCCCCATGCGCTGCACGTCCGCCCCGCCGTGGTTTCGTCGGCGGATGTTATTACCGTGACCGTTCTGTCCCAGGGCGGCGCGATATATTTGGACGGCATCGGCGCGGGCGGCATCAGTCAGAACGGGCAGGTCAGCATCCGCCGCTCCGAATATTTTACAACGATAATAAAGACCCAGAATAAAGGGTTTTACGATATTTTACGTGAAAAAATGACTTGGTCGTAATTATTTAAGAGGTGCAAAAATGCTGGACACGCTAAGGATAAAAAACGTGGCGCTGATAGACGAGCTTGAAATCTGCTTTGGAAGCGGCTTAAACGTTATGTCCGGCGAAACCGGCGCGGGCAAGTCTATTATCATTGACGCGCTTGGATTTGTGCTGGGCGGCCGGGCCGGGAAGGATTTTATCAAGAGCGGGGCGGACACGGCGCGGGTTGAAGCCGTAATAACCGTAAAAGCCGGCGCGATGGCGGCATTGGCTGAACTGGACATTGAACCGGACGGCGACGGCGCCCTTTTTATTTCGCGGGCTTTGAACGCGGACGGCAAGAGCGCGGCGCGGTTAAACGGGCGTACTGTGACGGGCGGGCTTTTGAAGGAGCTGAGCGGCGTACTCGTTGATATCCACAGCCAGCACCAGCACCAGAGTTTATTGGATCCAAACAAGCATATCACTCTGCTGGACCGTTTTTGCGGCGGGGAACTGCCGGCACTGAAAACTGAACTGGCTGATATCTGCAAGCTTTACCGCGAGGCCAAACAGTCTGTGCAGCGGATATCCGCAAGCCCCGAGGATATGGAATCAAAAATTGAACTGTACACATATCAAGTTGACGAAATTGAGGCGGCGGGGCTTCGTCCTGATGAAGAGGATGAATTGCTGGACAGGCGCAGGCTCTTAAACGCTTCCGAAAAATTAACCGCCGCTTCACACAAAATCCTCGGTCTGCTCTACGACGGCAGTAATTCCGCGCTGGACAAGCTTTCGTCGGCGCAGGGGCTGATGGATGGCATTAGCGGCTATGACGGAAAGCTGGCCGGGTTTTCGGCTGTGCTGGACGGCGCTTATGCCGACCTTGACGATTTGGTGCGCGAATTCCGGCGCTTTGCCGAAAATCTGCCCCGGAGCGGCGAGGAGCTTGACGAGGTGGAGGAACGCCTGAACGAATTGTACCGCCTCAAACGAAAATACGGGCGAGGGATACCCGAAATCATCGAATTCGGCGCGAGAACCCGTGAGAAACTGGATTTGCTTTTAAACAGCGGGGCGGAATTGGAAAGGCTTGAAAAAGAGCAGCGGCAATTGAAAACGGAAGCGCTTGCCTTGTGCTCCCGCGTTTCGGCATACCGCAAAGAAGCCGCGGTGCGCATACGCCGCGAAATTGAGTCGGTCCTGCACATATTAGGCATGAAAAACGCGCAATTTGAGATAGAAATTGAAAAACGGGACGACTTTGGCCCCGATGGTTACGATAAAATTGAATTCCTTATATCGGCAAATCCGGGCGAGGCCCTCAAGCCCTTGGCGCGTATCGCTTCCGGCGGCGAAATGTCCCGTGTGATGCTGGCGCTGAAAACAGCCCTGGCCGATTTCGACTGCATCGAAACCTTTATATTCGACGAAATCGACACGGGCGTATCCGGGCGCACAGCGCAAATGGTAGCCGAAAAACTATCCAGCCTGGGCCTGAACCATCAAATCGTTTGCGTAACCCATCTCCCCCAAATAGCCGCCATGGGTGATCAAAATTACCTTATCAGCAAGACCTCCGCGGACGGCGCAACGCGCACCGGCGTAAACCAACTGGACCGCGCCGGCATTATACGCGAATTAGCGCGGCTAACAGGCGGTGCGGAAATCACCGAAGCCACCCTCGCGGCGGCGGATGAAATGAAGGTGCTGGCGGATGGGATGAAGAAAATTTAAGGCATATTAGTAAGGCGGTCATATCGATATGCGCCTATTGTAATTGTATTCTCGGTACGCGAAAACGAGCGGACGCCAACTCTGCCGTTTGAATATTTAAATTCAATCCGGTTCCGTCCAAGGGAAAATGTTCCTGTATTGGTATCGGTGAATTGCTGACGGGAAATGTGGTTATACGACGTTGTCATTTCCGTAAAGGTGTTGCCTGAAAATGAATACGTTGTCTCGTGAGGCCACTCGGCCCGCCACGTGCCGTATAAGCTTTCGCCTATGTTACTAAACATGAAAATATTGTAAAGCATAAAGACGAATAAAACCCCGGTAAGTATTACGCCTATCATAATGGCTTTTTTTATTTTTACCCCAATATATCGTCATAAAGAACCTCCCAATATTTCTCATTTTATTGTAAATCACAGAATGATATTTGTCAACACAAATTGTTAATAATAAAATTGCAAGCCGTTTATCCTGTAAAATTTGAAAAAGGGTGATTGGTGTGAAATTGGGTGAAAAGCTTAGGAATTTATTGGAAGAAAAAGAAATGACTCAGAAGCAATTAGCTGCAAATCTTAATATTGCGGCGTCAGCAGTCAGCAATTATGTACAAAACGTTAGAGAACCTGATATAGGAATGATAAAACGCATTGCGGATTATTTTAATGTGACAACGGATTATTTGCTTGATCACAGGGCAGGCGATACCTTGGATTACCGCGAAGACGAACTCCTACGCGTTTTCCGCGCGCTCACAAAAGACCAACAAGACCTTTTTATCGAACAAGGAAGGCTTTTCATCGTCCACAATAATAAAAAAAAGAATCATCCATCCGCGTAAAACGCGTTCTCGATATGGCGGACAGTATAAAACTCCCTGCCGTAAACCTCTAACACATCAAAACGGTAGGTTTCGCAGGGATTTGTATTTGCGCCTATGTAATGCAGAGCCGAGTGGATTATACGGCGCTGTTTTTTTAATGTGACTGATTCGGCCGCAAGCCCGGTATTTGGGGTTTTACGCAGTTTAACCTCGATAAAAACAATAACAATACCGTGCCTTGCAACCAGATCGATTTCACCATACGGGCATCTATAACGCGTTTTTAGGATTTCATAACCCTTAGCGCGAAGATACCCTTCCGCGATTGTCTCGCCGTAAATCCCCTTATCAAACCCGTCAAACCGGCGCATTGCGTTTTAAACTCTCCTTTTTGTCAAGGTCGGAAACATATATTAATACCTGTGCCACAATTTCGTAAAGCTCCGGCGGGATGTCGTCGCCCAGATTCAGGCGCGTAAGCTCATCCGCAAGGGCGCTGTCCTGATATATCGGAATGTCGCCGGTTTCCGCGTTTTCGATTATGCGCTCGGCTACAAAGCCCTGCCCGGAAGCCACGACTTTAGGGGCAAAGTCCCCTAATTCGTATTTCAGAGCAACGGCTTTTTGCTTTTTTATATCCTTTAAATCCTTTGAATCTTTTCCGTTCATGTTTTACACCCGCATATCAACAGAATACTTGGTAATCCCTTCGCCGCCGGACTGCTGGTCTTCCGGGACGGTATGCGCTTCGGGCCTGGAGTTCAGCCGCTTAAAGCTCAGCCCGGCTACGGTGAACCCCTTGCCGGACAGCGCGCCGTTGAGCTTGTACGTTTCGCTTGCGATGATGTTCAGGATCTTTGACGTCTCGGCGCGGAATTGTAATTGCACGCGGCTGCCCGTCCGCTGTATGTATACCTGCACATGCCCCAGCTCCGGGTAATCCAGCGCAACAAGGGCGCTGTTCCCGGTCTTCCCCGGTTTTTTACCGCTTTTGTTTCTATACACATGCAGCTCGGCCCCATTTGTATTCTGGCCCGTAAAGAAGGGAATCTGTAAATATTCTTTTGTTTCGGTAATCTGGTTCATAAACTCCAGATTATTGCGTATATCGGTAAGCGAACGCTGCAGATGCGAACTTTGTTCGCCTGACATATTCGCCTTGATAAATTCGGAAAGCCTTGCGGTCACGGCATCCAGCTCTTTATAGAACTTGCCGATATTGTTCAAGCCATCATTATTTAAATCAATGTAGAGTTTACTCTTAACCTCGTCAAAAAGGCTTCGCGCCGCTTGTTCATCGGGATGGGAAACTGCCCGTTGTTCATAATTATCCCCCGCCTTATCAACGGGATTATCTTTCCGCATAATAAACGGAAGGGGTTCTATCAGCGTCAAACGGCCTTCCGCTTGATTTATGTTTCCGGTATCCCCGGCTGAAGCGCCGGTTTTGAGGAATGGCGTGTTGTCCTTATTTATACCTTCCTCTCCGGTTTGAGCCAGAAGCCGCAGTAATTCATTGCGGGTGCTGTTTGGCAGCTTACTTATAAAATCCAAAAGCTCGCCAATATTTTTATTCAGGCTTACGGTTTTGTCAAGCAGCGCGCGGAAGGTTTCGAGGGTCTTTCCGTCGGTTGGGAAACCTTCGTCCATTAAGAATTTAATCTGCTGGAAGGTCGGCTTGAAATCCGGGCAGCAGTACATAAAAAACGCGGCTGTATGTAAAGTATTGGAGGTGATAGGCATACCGCTCTGCGCCAGATCCATCACAAGCTTCATATTCCCGGCGGTAAGCGGCATATCGGCGGCCTGCAAGGCTTCACGCGCCACCCCGTCCGATATTATCGAACCGCCGCCGGTATCCCCGGGTTTCACCATTTCAAGCAGTATCTGGCCCTTAAAACTCTCCACAACCTGAAAAATAACCGTGTCGCCGATACGCGCGTCGGGGCTGTTCAGCGTTTTTGCGCTGATAACATCGCCGCCGGACAGCTTTAACGTCATGCCGGAGGGCGTAATGTTTACAATGCCCGCCCTGAACCGGTCTCCGGGGGACAAATCGGACATGCTGCGCACATCGCCCCGCAGCGTGGTTTTTGAAGCCGTTTTATTATTATAATCCGGCTGCTGCTGCGGAAGCTTGTTTGTGGTTTGGATAATGTCGGCGATGTTCATAATTACTCACCTCTACCGCGTCACATTTAATGGTCGCGCCCGCGTTGTTCGGTGAGGTAGGTTGGGAGACGCGGGCGCGAACTTCTGTCCGTGACGCGGTATTAATATAGCCTGAAGGACCGCCTGTGTATGGGGCATGGCCCGTGCGCCAGAATAGCGGCGTAATGGGAAACGGTGGGGTAGCCCTTATGCCTGTCGAAGCCGTATTCGGGGTAGGTTTTAGCGTATTCGCACATCAAGCGGTCGCGCATAACCTTTGCGACAATGGACGCCGCCGCGATGCAAAGGCTCTTGCCGTCGCCGCCTGTCACGGATTCCATATTAATATGTATATCGGGTAAAAACCGCCCGTCGATAAGGGATATTTCAGGGCGGAGCGGCAACTCGAGAAGGGCCGCGCCCATGGCCTTTAATGAGGCTTGAAGGATGTTGATTTTATCGATTTCGTCCGCGTCAACCATGGCGACCCTCACGGCAAGGGCTTTTTCCAATATCCGCGGCAGCAAGGATTCCCGCTTAGCGCCGCTCAGCTTCTTGGAATCGGCAACGCCCTCAATCACGCAACCGGGCGGTAATATAACCGCCGCCGCCGCGACAGGCCCTGCCAGGCACCCGCGCCCGCACTCGTCAGCCCCGGCGATATAAAGAAGTCCCTGTTCAAAAAACTTTTCTTCGTATTGCATTTACACAACTCCTGAATATAGCAAAAAAACCCGAAAACAAAGCCCAGATAAGGTTTTCTTGTCTCTGGTCTCTGGTCTCCGGTTTCTTGAGTGAAGAATCCTCCGTGCCGGAATTAATAAAGCTTAAAACCTGGTAATCCAGGTGGTTGCAGCCCGCCCGGATTCGCCGGTCTGTAAGAAATATTACAGCATTCAATCCATCCGGGAGAGGTCTGGTATCCCTAAGCATAAATGTTGGTTATAAACGAATATTAACTCGCACACAGAAGAAATCTTCACGATTATTATAGCGCAGTAATTCTTGAAATGCAATAGGAAAATTGTTATAATTAATGGAATAAATTGCAAGGGGTGTTTATGTGGGAGATAGAGTGAAAATCGGAATTGTGGGGCTGGGAAATATCGGTTCCGCGCACTTGGCTTATTTGATGGAGATGGACAACGCGGAAATTGCGGGCGTTTGCGATATTGATAGGGCAAAAGCGGATAAATACGCGGAAATGGCGAACGCGCCCGCTTATTACAATCATCTTGATATGCTTGAAAAGGCCGGAATGGACGCGATACTCATCAGCACGCCGCATTATGACCATGTGCCAATCGCGGTGGATGCCTTTGACCGCGGTTTGCATGTCCTTGTCGAAAAACCGGTTGCGGTGCATGTAAACGGCGCGTTAAAAATACATGAGTCCTATGAGCGGGCGAAAGCTAAAAATCCCAAAACCGTTTTCGGCATCATGTTCAACGAGCGGACGTTCCCGCATTATGTCAAGATAAAAGACCTGCTGGACGGCGGGTTTTTGGGGAAGCTTACGCGGGTTACATGGATAAACACCAAATGGTTCCGCTCCCAGGCGTATTATGACAGCGGCGGCTGGCGGGCGACATGGGCCGGCGAAGGCGGCGGCATTTTAACGAACCAATGCCCGCACAACCTTGACGCGTATCACTGGTACTTCGGCCTGCCGGAAAAAATACACGGCTTCGCGAAAATCGGCAAATACCATAACATTGAGGTTGAGGACGAGGTAACGGCGGTAATGGAGCATAAATGCGGCCTTGTGTCACAGTTTGTCGTATCAACCGCCGAATGCCCGGGCACAAACAGGCTTGAGATTGTGGGCGAGCACGGGACGCTGATTTACGAGGATTCCAAGCTGATATTCCATCAAAACAGGGAATCCATGCTTGAATATTCGGACAGAACCGCCAGCGGCTTTACAAGGGTGGAGACATGGGAAACGCATATCCCCATTGATTACAGCCAGCCGTACGGGCATAAGTCCGTAACCGAGAAATTCCTTAACTCGATACTTACGGGAGAGATTGACCTTGTCGCACACGGCTGCGAGGGGCTGAACCCCGTTATGATCGCCAACGCCATAATGCTTTCGTCGTTTGAGGAAAAGGCCGTGCGGCTTCCCATGGAAACCGGCGCGTTTGAGAGGAAGCTGGCGGAGCTGATAAAGACATCAAAATATGTAAAGAAAGATACGGCACAGATTTCCGATTTTATATAAAGGGTATGAGGTATGAATAATACGGATAAAGTGGTTTTAAGGGCTGCCGTTGTGGGCTGCGGCTCTGTTTCCGGAACGCATGGGCAAGCAATCCGCCAGGTCGATGGGGTAAGGCTTGTTGCCTGCGGCGACACCAGCATGGATGCAAGCCGTAATTTTGGCGCTGAATTCGGCTGCAACCCTTACAACAGCCTGGAGGAATTGATGGACGCGGAAAAACCGGATGTTGTGCATATATGCACACCGCACCATACGCATGTGCCGCTGGCGCTGTACGCGGTTTCGCGCGGCGTTCACGTGCTGCTTGAAAAACCGGCGGCTACGGCGGCTTCTGATCTGGAGACGTTGCAAAGGACGATGAAGGATGCCCCTGTGCAGTTGGGCTTATGTTTCCAAAACAGATATAATCCATCCTTCGTATACGCGAAAAACCTGATAGAATCGGGCGCAACAGGCCGGATTTTAGGAGCGAGGGCATTTTTGACATGGAACAGGGATAAGGAATATTATCTCAAGAGCGGTTGGCGCGGCAGAGCGGCAACCGAGGGTTCCAGCGTGCTGTTGAACCAAGCTATACACACTATTGATTTATTGTTCCTTGTGATGGGAAAACCGCTGGATGTTGCCGGAACAACGGCTAACCGCACGCTGCAAGGCGTTATAGACACGGAAGATACCGCTGAAATGGTTTTTTATTACAATGATAACGTACGGGCGTTTTTTTACGCTACAGTCGGCTACGGCACGGATGAGACGGTTATTATTGAGGTGCGCTGCGAACATATGACACTCTGCGTTGAGGGCGATAAATTAACCGTCAGGAAACCGGGCGGCACGGTTGAAACCCCCGGACTATGCATGAACGGCATACCCGGCGGGAAGCCTTATTGGGGAGCGAGCCACGCTTTGCTGATAAAGGATTTTTACGGCTATATAAGGGAAGGGAAGCCGTTTCCGGTAGATGTGTTTTCAGGCGGCCCGGCCCACGAAGCGATTTATAAGGTATTAGGCATATGAGAATAATAATCCAGGACCCCGCGCCGGGCGAGAATGACAGCGTAACGATAAGCGTCAGGTGCATGACCGATAACATTACGAGGGCGATAAACCTGCTTAAAAGCCCGGACAGCCTGACGGTTTACATTGACGAGCAGGTTTTTATGCTGCCCGTCGGGGATATATTCTACGTCGAAAGCGTGGATTTAAAGACATATGTATGCGCGGCGAAAACCGTGTACCGCAGCAGGCTGAAGCTGTACGAAATAGAGGACGCGCTGAGTACCGGCGACTTTTTACGGGTGAGCAAGCAGGTTATCGTTAACGTCAAAAAAATCAAAAGTGTTTCGCCCGCCGGGGATAGCCGCTTCCGCGCAATGCTGGCAAACGGGGAGAAAGTGATGATATCGAGGCAGTACGTACCCGCGCTGAAAGAGAGGTTTGGGTTATGAAACTGAAGGATACGATAAAAAAAATGATGCTTCTTTTTTGCGTTATAAACACGGCTTTATTTACGACTACAGCAGTTACGGGGATACTTATGGACATTGAAATCGTGATGAATACCTCCGCGATACTGCATTATATATTAATTTCCCTGTCAAGCGTCCTGCCCATGCTGATATTTTTGGGGCAGGAGTCCGCTTCGCGGGGGAAGGAGATAGTTATCCGGGCGCTGCATTTCATCCTGACGGCGGGCGCGGTGTTCGGGCTGATGGTATATTACGGGATAATAAACGCGGCAAACGCCCTTTTCGTCGTGCTTGTGTTTCTTGTGATCTATGCGGCCGCATATACCGTACTTGCGGTACGGGACAGAAAACTCGCGGATAAGCTGAACGAACGGATAAGCGCGTTTAACAGCGCTGAAAGCGGCGAAGAGCCCTAAGAGCCTGTCTAGTATCTCCATTCCGGCGTCTTTTCGATAAATTTTCCGTTAGCCGTCGTCATAAAAAACCTTCCGTGCCTTTGAGCACGCGCGGTTTTTCATTCCTAGCCTAACGAAAAATTTCTGCGAAAATCCACCGAAAGCGAGATACCAGACAGGCTCTAAACAGTCGCGACCGCGCCGTTTGCCTCATTATTCACGTTTTCAATCGCGTCCTCGATGATGCTGATGACCCTTTCCATAACCGCCCTGCCGCCCAGCAAATCCATGAATGTTACCTTCGGTATCAACCCGCCCGCCATAAACATATGCCCGCCGCCATCGCCGTTGACCTTTGAGAAGGCGTATTTGGCGATCTTTCCGGCGTGCAGGGCGTTGATCTGCGATCTGATTGAAAAGTTATAGCCGTTGAAGCATTTGCTGTAGACGACCACAAAGGACACGTCGGCAAGGGAAATCAACTTATCGGCCAGTTCAGCCAGAGATTCCTTTGCCTTGTCGTCACCGGCGAAACTGTACGCCACATTGTTTTTTATTGTAAGGTTTTCATAGGCGATAATCGTGGTGCTTATGTCCTCGGGACGGATGGCGTTGCGCCCGATGCTGGAGAGTATATCCAGATTGGCGATTTTGTACAGCGCCGAGAATATATCAATATCCATCAGATATTTACGCCTGCTCAGATCATCCGTGTCAATGCGTATCCCGTATATCATGAGCGCAGCCTGGACGGGGCTTATCTCGTAGCCAAAATCCGCGGCGTATTCATAAATCAAGCTGGAGCACGCGCCGTATTCCGGGCGGATATCCGCATAGGGATACGAAGCGTCCGCCAGCGCGGGGTGATGGTCGATACAGGCTATGTACTCGCCGGGCAGGCGGGCGACGTTGCTGTTCTCCTTCTGGCAGTCCACGACAATTATCTGGTCTTCCGCGCGGATCAGCTGCTTATTTGATTCCGTGTCCAGACGGATAAGCTTTATGCCCAGATTGTCGATCAATTCCATTGTTTCCGGCTTGCTGATCAGGCCGGTGTAGACGATTTGCGGGTTAAACCCGACGCTTTGCAGCATATCGGACAGCACGGACGCCGACGCCAGGCAGTCCGGGTCAGGGGGCCTGTGCATCTGTACGTAAAGCTTGCGGTCTTTGTCTATGACGGATATCAATTCCTTAAACCCCATGTTATCCTCCCTGTGTCGCATATGTATTATACATATTTGATTATATCATTAATGATTTATATTTACAATAGCCTTACCGGGGTTAATGCAATTGACATTATTATGCATAAATGATAATCTGTATACTAGCAAATTCAAGGAGGTTATTTTATGCCAACCCCACATATCAGCGCAAAAATGGGAGATGTTGCCGAAGCCGTTTTAATGCCGGGCGATCCGTTGCGCGCAAAGTTTATTGCGGAGAATTTTTTAGAGAACCCTGTCTTGTATAATGAAGTGCGCGGGATGCTGGGTTATACCGGGACATATAAGGGTAAACGCGTGTCCGTGCAGGGCTCGGGCATGGGGCAGCCCTCAATCGGCATTTACGCCCACGAGCTGTACAGCCAGTACGGCGTCAGGCGCATTATACGCGTCGGGACGGCGGGAGCTTTCCAGCCGGACATGAAGATAGGCGACTTGATTATCGCCTTAGGCGCGTGTACTAACTCGGCTTTTGCGTCGCAGTTTAACCTGCCCGGAGCATACGCGCCCATCGCAAGCTTCGGGATGCTTGAAAAGGCCGTTGAAACGGCGCGGGGGAAGGGTGTAAGGTTTTATGCCGGGAATATCCTGAGCAGCGACACTTTCTACTGTGCCGACGAAGCCGCCGCCGGACGCTGGCGCGATATGGGCATCCTTGCGGTTGAAATGGAGGCCGCCGCGCTGTACATGACGGCGGCATGGCTGAAAAAAGAAGCGCTTACCGTACTGACAATATCAGACCACGTATTTACCGGCGAAGCCGCGGATTCGGTTACAAGGCAGACGGCGTTTACCGATATGATGGAAATTGCCTTGGAAACGGCCGTATCGGCCGCACACATCTAGGGAGGCCGTTATGTCAAGCATGGCGTTAAAAATGATAGCTGTTGTGTGTATGACCATCGACCATACGGGAGTCATACTCGCGCATCTGTGGGATTACAATGACTTGGCGTCCGTAATGCGCATGGTTGGGCGCATAGCGTTCCCTTTATTCTGCTTTCTTATCGCGGAGGGCATGAGAAAAACGAAAAGCCGCCCGAAATACCTGTTATGGCTGGGGGTTTTTGCAATAATCTCTTTGTGTCCGTTCAGCCTGTTCAATAATGTAAACTGGTACGGCTTGCGCGCGCGCCCCAATTATTTCCTTTTTTCATATCATAATGTGTTTTTCACATTATTTTTCGGCGCGGCGTCTATTTTTATCTTTGATTTAATACGCAAAGGCTTCAAGGGCTGTCTTCTGGGCATACCCGGGCATGTTGTGGGGTTTGCTGGCCCGGTGCTGTGCGCTTTTGCCGCATTCAGGATGAACACCGACTACGGGCGCAGTGCCGGCGTGCTGCTGATTTTCTCTATATATTGGGTTATGAGTTTCGAGGGGAGCAATGCGCTGGGGAAGATTCCGGCGGAAGCTTGGCGGTTTTTACGCGCGGTACCGATGGTTGTGTGGGTGCATACCCAATACAGGCCGGGGATAATACCGGGATGGGTGCCGTTTTATCAGGGCCGCCTGGGCGATTTCGCCGTTTTCGCCGCCATTGCGCCGCTGCTGGTTTTGTTATACGACGGGTCGCCCGGCCCGGCCAGATTGCGCGGAGCGTCTAAGATTTGGTTTTATGTGTACTACCCGGCGCACTTGCTGGCGTTGTTCACATGGTCCGTGTTCCTGAGGGATTTGGTGTGAGCGGGGATACCGCCTTTAATTTCAACGAGGAAATAAAACGCGCGCCGGATAAGCCGGGGGTATATATCTTCCGGGATAAAAACGATGCGGTTATATATGTCGGCAAGGCAATAAACCTGAAAAACCGTTTGCGCACGTATTTCCAGCCCTCCAGCACAAACGCGAGGAATTTTGACCGCAGTAAGGTTTTAAGCATACAGGTTTTGGCGAGGTCCTTCGAGTACATTGTCACGGACACCGAGCTTGAGGCGCTGGTGCTGGAATGCAACCTTATAAAAGAATATATGCCCCGGTATAATGTCAAGCTGAAGGACGACAAGGCGTATCCCTACATTTGCCTGTCTCTGTCCGAGGATTTTCCCCGTGTCGAGATGGCGCGCAAGGCCGCCAGGGACGGGAATAAATACTTCGGCCCGTTTTCGGGCGTCACTTTTGTCTCCGAGGTTGTGGAGCTGGCAAATACCCTGTGGCCTCTTAGACGCTGCACGAAAAAGATTTCGTCAAACGCGGCCCGTAAAGAGCGTCCATGCCTGAACTACCACATCGGTAAATGCCGCGCTCCCTGCGGCGGGCATATCGGAGCGGAGGAGTACCGCGCGAATGTTTCGGAGATAAAGGAATTCCTGTACGGCAAACGGGGCGGGGTTGTCAGAAGGCTTGAGGAAGAAATGCTTAATGCCGCCGGGGAGATGGAGTTTGAAAAGGCCGCCGCGCTCCGTGACAAGATTACGGCGGTGCGGAGATTGGACGAGAAGCAGGCAACGGAAACGATTTCATCAGGCGACCATGACGTTATCGCTATGGCGCGCGGTGAGGACTGCGCAATGATGCAGGTATTTTTCATCCGCGAGGGTAAAATGACCGGGCGTGAGCATTATATGATGACCGGGGTGGACAAGGACGAGGACGGACTGATAATGCAGGCCTTCCTTACGCAGTTTTACAGCGGCGTGCCGGCGGTTCCAAAAGAATTAGACGTCGAAATAGGCCCTCAGGACCGTGATATTATGCTGGAATGGCTGCGGAACACCGCCGGGCGCAAGGTTGCGCTTGTTGTGCCGGAGAAAGGCGATAAGAAACGGCTGATTGAACTGGCGAAGAAAAACGCGGAGATAACCCTTGCGCAATTCGGCGAGCAGATGAAGCGCGAAAAGGAGCGCACAAGGGGAGCGGCGGCTGAGATCGCGGGATTTTTAGGGCTTGAATCGGAATTAAGGCGGATCGAGGCCTTTGACATTTCCAATGTACAGGGATATGAAAGCGTGGCGTCAATGACCGTTTTTGAGGACGGCAAGCCCAAACGCAGCGATTACCGCAAATTCAAGATTAAATACGTTGCCGGGGCGAATGATTACGCCGCGATGGAAGAAGCCGTCGCGCGCCGTTTTAACCGTTATATAAAGGAAATGGAGGAGGGTTTCGACATTGAGGACGGCAAGTTTACGCGGATACCCGACCTTATTTTGGTTGACGGCGGAAAAGGGCAGGCCGGCATTGCCGAGAGGGTGCTGGACGCGCTGAACATCAGCATACCTGTGTGCGGCATGGTGAAGGACGACAAGCACCGTACGCGGGGGCTTATTTACCGGGGAACCGAGATAAGCCCGCCGAAAACCTCCGAAGGGTTTAAGCTGCTTACGCGCATACAGGACGAAACGCACCGCTTTGCGGTTGAGTATCACCGTAAACTGCGCGAGAAAGCGATGCTCCGGTCTGTGCTGGACGATATTCCGGGGATAGGGCCGGAGCGGCGAAAGGCGTTGCTGAGGTTTTTCGGCTCAATCGAGGGGATTGAGGAAGCCGGTGTCGAGACGCTGATGAAGGCCGAAAAAATTAATAGGAAGGCCGCTGAAGCCGTATATAATTTTTTCCGTAATAAAAACGGAGGAAGTAAATAATTGATTTTTTTACACGCAATAGTATAGAATAGTAAAAGAGCGGTGTAGTGGATGGATGTTGTTTCGGTTAAAAGTGTGCTGGATGAGTTCGGCTTATTAAACCTTACGCCTGAAATTGACCTTTCCGGCAAATTTTTGGTTGGCCCGGAGGTTAACCGCCCCGCACTGCAGCTTACCGGGTTCTTTGACTTTTTTGAGTCCGCAAGGCTGCAAATAATGGGGTATGTGGAACATGCCTACCTTATGAACCTTTCGGAGGAAGCGCGGCGGGCAACGCTGGAGAGGCTGTTTGATTATAAGCTGCCGTGCCTTGTTGTGTGCAGGAATATAAATGTGCCGCCGGAGCTTCCGGAGATTGCGCGGCAAAAAGACACTCCGGTTCTGCTGTGCGACGAGCGTACGTCAGATTTTATGGCCGAGGTAATAAAATGGCTGAAAGTCCAGCTTGCGCCGCGCATGACCATTCACGGCGTGCTGGTGGATGTTTACGGCGAGGGGATTCTTATAATGGGCGAATCGGGCATCGGCAAACGCGAGACGGCACTGCAGCTGGTAAAACGCGGGCACAGGCTTGTCGCCGACGATGCCGTCGAGATCAAGAAGGTTTCAAACACGACGCTTGTCGGCACATGCCCCGATATCACCCGGTATCTTATAGAATTGCGCGGAATAGGCATCGTTGACATCCGCCGGATGTTCGGCGTGGCCTCCGTAAAGCTGACGCAGAACATTGATTTGGTTATAAAACTAGAATCTTGGGATGACACTAAGGTTTACGTCAGGCTGGGCGATGAAGAGGAAACCATGGATTTTATGGGCAACCCTGTCGTTTGCATCAGCATCCCCGTGCGTCCCGGGCGCAATCTGGCGATAATCTGCGAAAGCGCCGCCATCAACCACAGATTGAAAAGGCTTGGTTATAACACGGCTAAGGAGCTGAGCGCCAATATAGACCGGAGTTTTAATTTATAGGAGGTATTTCTTGGTAAAGCTTGAGATTGGGATTCTCAAACAAAAGCTTGCGGATATACGCGCGGAAGTACGGTTCGGCGAACCGCTCCATAAGCATTCAACGTTTAAAATCGGCGGAAACGCGGCCGTATTTGCTTTACCCGCCGATACGGGAGCAATGCTTGATATAATGGGGCTTTGTAAGGACTTAAACGTGCCGCACATGGTTCTAGGAAGGGGCTCAAACATCCTGTTCCCTGACGGCGATTTAGAAATGGCGATAATTTCAACAATGCGGTTGAATTGCATAAAACGCGGTTATGAAAACCCATCCGGAATCACCGCTTGCGCCGGGGCGCTTCTGAAAGATATCTCCGATTACGCGCTGGAACGCGGGTTGACCGGCTTTGAGTTTGCATGCGGCATACCGGGGACCCTTGGCGGCGCGCTTCGTATGAACGCCGGGGCATATGGCGGCGACATTGCCGGAGTATTCGGAAGCGCGCTGGTTATGGATGCGAAAGGCGGCACACGCAGGGTTTTTAAGGATGAAATGGACTTTGGATACCGCCGCAGTGCCGTGTCCGGACAGGGGCTGGTTGTGCTGGAAGCCGATTTGGTTTTGCAACGGGGGGAGCCCGAAGCCATTGAAGCCAAGATGCGCGGAAATATGGAGGCCCGCAACCGGAAGCAGCCCGTGGAAAAACCCAGCGCGGGCAGCGCGTTCAAGCGGCCTATGGACGGGGTATACGCCGCCAGGCTGATAGAGGAATGCGGATTGAAGGGCTTCGCGATAGGCGGCGCTCAGGTGTCGGAGAAGCACAGCGGATTTATTATAAATACGGGCGGCGCGTCCGCCGGGGATGTAAAGGCTTTGTTAAATCATGTGCGCGATGTTGTTTTTAATGAAAAAGGGATAACCCTTGAACCGGAAATAATAATCGTGGGGTAGTTATACAATGGATAAAAAGCAGATAGTTGTTGTGACCGGCATGTCCGGCGCGGGTAAAACTACTGTGTTGAAATTTTTGGAGGATATTGGCTTTTACTGCGCCGATAACCTGCCGCCGGCGCTGATACCGCGTTTTGCCGAGGTTTGCTTTGACCCGGGTCTTGAATATGACAGGCTTGCTCTGGGTATAGATATCCGGGGCGGCAAGCTTTTTGACGATCTGCTGCCGGCTATAAACGCTATAGACGCGCGGGAAGTCCGGCCGATTATCATCTATCTGGACAGCGACGACGAAACCCTGCACCGCCGTTACAAGGAATCGCGCCGCGACCATCCGCTGGCGAAGTCCGGGCGGCTTATAGACGGCATCACGCAAGAACGCGGGCTGACAAAATCTGTCCGCGAACGGGCGGATTATACCATTGACACCAGCAATATGCTTACGCGCGAGCTAAAGGAATTAATAAACGATATTTTTTTGACAGGACAAGGCTTTTCGGGCATAATAGTTAATATCATAAGCTTTGGCTTTAAGTATGGGCTGCCCAGGGACGCCGATATGGTCTTTGACGTACGTTTTCTGCCAAACCCGTTTTATGTGAAAGAATTAAGGGAGCTTACGGGGAACGACCCACCGGTCAGCGGGTATGTTATGGGCTTTGAAGCGGCAACGGGATTTTTGGAAAAGGCGGAGGAAATGCTGGCTCTGCTTATGCCCAGCTATATCTCCGAGGGTAAGACGCGGCTTGTGCTGTGCATAGGCTGCACGGGCGGGCGGCACCGCTCCGTTACGCTTGCCAACCGGATTTACGATTATCTCCGCGGGCTGGGTTACAGCGCGTATGTCACGCACAGGGACATACGGGAGGCCAGGGGATGATGTGATGACAATGTCGTTTTCAGCGTCGGTAAAAAAAGAAGTTTTTGCTGCCCTGGATGGGGACAGGCATTGCCGCGTGGCGGCGCTTTCGGCGATTATCGCGGGTGCGGCGCGAGTGACGGACAAACCGGAAATTATTATAAAGACCGATAATATTTATTTGCTGAAAAAATTTTACGATATCATAAAAAATGACTTTAATACAAAGGCTAAGGTACACAGGAAAAAAAACGGTAAGCCCCATGCCCTGTCCGTGGAAACGGCGGCGGAGGCGGAACGGCTGCTTAGCGCCGCGGGGCTTTGGGCAAACAGCGGGTACAACAGATGCGTAAACGGCTTGATTGCGAGAGGCGGCTGCTGCCGGAGGGCATACCTGGCGGCGACGCTTCTGGCATGCGGGTATGTAAGCGACCCTGTCGGCACGTACCATGCCGAGTTCAGGGCAGGAAACGCGAAATACGCCGAGGAACTGGCCGCGCTTTTCGGAAAAGTGAAGCTGACGCCGCATGTGCTGTCGCGCAAAGGCCGTCACGGGACGGTTCTGTATTTTAAGGACGGGGAGCAGATAGCGGAAATATTAAGGATTACGGGGGCGCATATGGCCCTGATGCGTTTTGAGGACGAGCGCATACGCAAGTCCCTGGGTAATAATATAAACCGAAACGCCAATTTTGACGCGGCAAATGTGGACAAGTCTATCTCGGCAGCGGTAGGCCAAATTGAGAGCATTAACCTGATCCAGCGTAGGCTGGGCCTTAATTCCCTTCCACGCGGATTGGAGGAGCTGGCGCGGAAGAGGCTGGAATACCCGGAAATAAGCTTGAAGGAAATCGGTGAGATGCTGTCGCCCCCGGTAAGCAAATCCGGGGTTAACCATAGATTGAGGAAGCTGAAGGAAATCGCGAAGAAACTGGAATCGGAAGCTTGAATTAAAACAGGGGGGTTAATTATGATATCACGCGAATTCAAAACCGCTATAAACCTGGAAGCCCGCATGGCGGCGCTGTTTGTGCAAAATGCCAACAAGTACACAAGCCGCCAGCAAATACGGCGGGATAACATGGAAGTGAATTGCAAAAGCATAATGGGCGTCATATCCATGTCGATACGCGAGGGCGAGTTTATAACCATAACCGCCGCCGGCGCGGATGAAGCCGAGGCGGTGGACGCGCTTGTTAAAATGTTGGCGGGGGTTTAACCGGCATGAATTTGCAACGGTTGATGAGCTATACGCGCCGGGCACTGGATGATTTTAACATGATAGAGGACGGTGACAGGATTGCCGTAGGGCTGTCCGGCGGGAAGGACAGTTTGGCTTTGCTGACGGCACTTTCGGAGATGCGCCGGTTTTATCCCCGCAAATACGAGCTTTATGCCGTTACGGTGTCTCTGGGGTTTAAGGGCATGGATTTCGGGGCTGTACAGCGTTATTGCGATGGTCTGGGTGTTGCGCTTTCCATTGTGGAAACGAATATCGCCGAGGTTGTTTTTGATACGCGAAAAGAGGAAAACCCGTGCTCACTTTGCTCAAAAATGCGTAAGGGGGCGCTGAACAGCCGCGCGGCGGAGCTTAATTGCAACAAAACGGCTTTGGGGCATAACAAGGACGATGTTATTGAAACATTGCTGATGTGTCTTTTTTTTGAGGGCAGGATAAATACCTTCGCGCCGGTGACGTTTTTGGACCGCATGGGGCTGTATGCCATACGCCCGCTTATCTATACGGACGAGAGGGATATCAAATCGTTCGCGTCGCGTGAGAATCTACCCGTGCTGAAGAACGAATGTCCTGTGGACAAAAGCACAAAACGTGAGGAAATTAAGCAATTTATAAAGATGCAGGGACAGGTTTACAAAGACTTGCCGGATAAACTTTTCAGCGCGGTGAAGGGTTCGGCTATACCCGGTTGGAGAGATGGGAAATGAGCGCTTATTTTGACCAAACCCAGGTTAAGTATACGCTGCGCCTGCGTGAGCAGCTGAAGGGGCTGCCGCCTTTTATGCGGGAGTTTACAAACGGTGTCGCCGATAATACCACGGCGCGGACGAGGGTTGGATATGCCTATGATATAGGCATTTTTCTTAATTTCTTAGTAAAGGAAACGAAGGGCTTTGACAAGCGGGTTGAGGAGATAACGCTGAATGACCTTGAAAATGTGACAAAGGCTGAGCTTGAGGAGTTTAAGGGTTACCTTGATTATTATATAAAAGGTGAGGGAAAGGATTCCGCTGTCGCGACGAACCACGCTATCGGCAAGTCGCGCAAGCTCTCCGCCATACGCTCTTTGTACAGGTATTTCCAAAAAAAGGATAAAATTACTAAAAACCCCACGGATGTCATTGAGTTCCCGAAAATTACGGAAAAGGCAATAATCCGGCTGGAATATAACGAAATGGCGCGGCTTTTGGATGTGGTTGAAAGCGGCGAAGGGCTTACGCCAAAGCAGAAAAGTTACCATGAGTACACCAAGGCGCGCGATTTAGCCGTTATTACCCTGATGCTGGGGACGGGCATACGCGTGTCAGAGTGCGCCGGGATAGACATTGCGCATGTGGACTTTGAAAACGGCGGTATTTACATAACGCGCAAGGGCGGCGGGCAGGCGCTGATATATTTCGGCGACGAGGTTGAGGAAGCGCTGGATAAATATATGGACGTTAGAGAAGAAGAACACGCCAAGCCCGGACATGAGGACGCTTTGTTTTTAAGCTTGCAGAAAAAGCGGCTGGATGTGCGCACGATCCAGAAAATTGTAATGAAATATTCGCAGATTGTTACGGGTTATAAAAAGATTACGCCGCATAAACTGCGCTCTACATACG
>WRAC01000034.1 GCA_009780415.1 Defluviitaleaceae bacterium
TATATCGCATACGGGCGCGGAACGGGCGGTTATTAACGTGTCCGGAGGGCTGGATTCGGCGTTGGCTCTGCTTGTTACCGCCGGGGCGATGGATTTGCTGGAGAGGGCAAGGGCCGATATACTGGCGCTGTTTTTGCCCGGTTTTGGCACAACGCGGCGCACAACGGCTAACGCGCGGCTTTTGATACAGGCGTTGGGCGCGGATACGCGGGAAATTGATATTAAGCCCGCCTGCTTGCAGCATTTTAAGGATATTGGGCTGGATCCAAACAACCCTAATGTAGTGTACGAGAACGCCCAAGCCCGCGAACGTACGCAAATCGCACTGGATATAGCCAATATGGAAGGCGGGCTGATGGTCGGGACGGGGAACATGTCCGAGCTGGCCCTTGGGTTTACGACCTTTGGCGGCGACCTGCTGTCCGCGTACAACCCCAACTGCGGCCTGACAAAGACGGCGGTAAGGGAAGTGGTAAAATGGGCGGCGCATAGCGAATTATTTGGAACGGATGCGGCAAAGGCCTTGCTGGATATCCTGAACACGCCGATAAGCCCGGAACTGCTGCCCCCATCGGACGGTAAAATCACTCAAATAACGGAAGAAACTGTCGGGCCATACGAATTGATTGATTTCTTTCTGTATCACATGATAAAAAACGGCTTTGCGCCGGATAAGATATCGTTTCTCGCAAACACAGCCTTCAATGGAAAATATACGCTGGAAACCATCAACCATTGGCTGAAGAGCTTCATCAAACGTTTCTTCGCCAATCAATTCAAACGTATAAGCGCACCGGAAGGGCCGGCGGTTTTGGGGATATCGCTTTCGCCGCGGGGCGGTTTTTCAATGCCCGGAGACGCAAACGCCAATTGCTGGCTGGAGCAATAAACCGGAAATAATTCAATCAGGCTGATTAAACATGAATAAAAGCCCATACGCCTGTCATATTTATTACAAAGTTAATAAAGTAGGAGAGGTTATGAGCGGGGTTATAGGTAAATTGACATTAATACCAAAGAAGCTGTTTGAGCCGTTGAGAAGGCGTAGGAATTGGCTTTTGCACACGTTTGGGCTGTGGCTTATCGCTGGCGGCTGTTATTATGTGATCGAGGGGATTTGGCGCATATGCTCAAACGGCGGCTGGGCAAACATAACCATGCTGCCGGTTGGCGGTCTTTGCGGCGTGTTGATTGGTATAATGAATCAAAACCCCAAATTCGCCCGGAAAAAGATGGTACTCCAAGCCGTTTACGGTATGGCGGTGCTGGTTGTGGTAGAATTTGTATGCGGTTACATAATGAACATCCGTATGGGGCTGAACATTTGGGATTACAGCTCCAGGCCCCTGAACTTTATGGGCCAGATCTGCTTGGCCTACGCCGCGCTGTGGTTCCTGTTTACGCCGTTTATAATCTGGTTTGACGATTATGTGCGTTTTAAGATCTGGGATGAAGGGGAAAGATATAGCTGGTATACGAATTATGTAAAATTATTTACGCTTAAATAGGACGCCAAAGGTGCCGCTTTAAGTCGGCGCAGCCGTTTTCCTTGAAAGCGACGCCTTCGGCCTCCAGACAGGAGCGCTGCTCCGTCCAGCCCGGAACCGTGCGCCCCGCGTGATTAACCACCCTATGGGAGGAAAGGTCGCGCGGGGCATTTGACATTATCTTCCCAACCTGCCGCGCATTTGAAGGCACTCCGGCAAGCACGGCAAGCGTTCCGTAAGTTAACACATGCCCAGCGGGAATATCAGCAACAATTTCGTAAACCCGCCGGGCAAGTTCGTCATAGTTCATACGGTTGCTCCTTATTTAAAACAAACGCGTTAAAACTCCGCGTTCTTAGCCGTCCTGGGATACGGGATGACATCACGGATGTTCTGCATACCCGTTACGTACATCAGGAACCGCTCGAATCCAAGGCCGAACCCGGCGTGTTTTACCCCGCCGTATCGGCGGAGCTCAAGGTACCACCAGTAATCCTCTTCATTCAGGTTTTTTTCGCGCATACATTCAAGAAGGATGTCCAGCCTTTCCTCTCGCTGGCTCCCTCCGATGATTTCGCCGACGCCGGGGGCAAGCAGGTCCATTGCCGCGACTGTTTTCCCGTCGTCGTTACGGCGCATGTAGAAGGACTTAATTTCCTTGGGATAATCGGTAACGAAAACCGGGCGTTTATAGATTTTCTCGGCAATATAACGCTCATGCTCGGTTTGTATATCCATTCCCCATTTTACGGGAAATTCAAATTTTTGGTTTGATTTCAATAAAAGGTCGATGGCCTCTGTGTATGTTACCCTGCCGAATTCGGAGCTGACTACGTTGTCCAGCCGCGCAAAAAGCTCTTTGTCGATGAATTCGTTGAAAAACGCCATTTCCGGTTTGCAGTTTTCCAGAAGGTGGCTGATAAGGTATTTAAGCATATCTTCGGCAAGCTGCATGTTATCGTTTAAGTCGGCGAAGGCTATCTCCGGCTCCATCATCCAAAACTCGGCGGCATGGCGCGGGGTGTTGGAATTTTCGGCGCGGAAGGTCGGCCCGAAAGTATATACATCGGAAAATGCCAGGCAGTAAGGCTCTACATTAATCTGCCCGGACACGTTAAGAAAGACTTGCTTGCCGAAAAAATCACGCGAATAATCCACAGCCCCGTCTTTTTTAGGGACGTTGTTCAGGTCCATGGTGGTAATCTGGAACATTTCCCCGGCGCCCTCGCAGTCGCTTGTGGCTATTACCGGCGTGTGGACGTAAACGAAACCGCGGTCACGGAAAAATTTGTGTACGGCGTAGCTGGCTTCCGTCCGCACGCGGAACACGGCCTGAAACGTATTCGTACGCGGCCTCAGATGCGCTATGGTGCGCAGGAACTCGTTGGTGTGGCGCTTTTTTTGAAGCGGATAATCGGACGGCGCGGCGCTTTCAACGGTGATTGATTTCGCTTTAAGCTCAACGGCCTGCTCACGCCCCTCGCTCTCCACCAATTCGCCCGTAACGGAAACAGCCGAGCCCACGCCCAACTTAACGGCCTCCATGTAGTTTTCCGTATTATTATCCATCACCACCTGCAGGCTTTTGAAGTGGCTGCCGTCATGAAGCGCTAAAAACGCGAAGCTTTTGCTGTCGCGCAGCGTTCTGACCCAGCCGCCCATGGTAATCTCACGGCCCATGAATTTTTCGTGGGCGTCGTAAATCTCTTTGACGCGGACTCTCATGCTTTTCACTCCCTTTCCGTTTGTACGGTGAATTTATCGGGCGGGCATGTTAGACACAGCTCGCCCCTACGTATTATACCCTTGTTTTGTTCATTATGCAACAGTAAATAATCATAAAAGCCCTTGACAAATTCTTAATCCTATGACAGACTTATAGTGACTTACTTCTTACGGCAATGGAATTTACAACTTTTGAAGAACTGATGGAATACGCTATTGGATGTGTTAATCATGAGGTGTTTTGGAAATCATAAGAGCTTTGGCTATGGCCTTTTTTTGCTGTGGGCTTTCCTTCTTTTGACGTTTTCCGCTTGCGTGGAACGCGAAAGCGAGGTTGAAGTCTCAGACGAACCCCAAAGAAGAGAGCGGCACCTCACATTCATCTCCATAGAAAGCGTCGCTGAGGAAAACGATGAGCTTGCGCGTTTTAGCTGGCTGGACTGGATCACAGAACAGCAGCTTGAAATTGTGCGGGAATATCTGAAATTTCCTGAAGGCAGCTTTGACGACACAGCCATTTGGGACTATTTATTTTTCGAGATGGGGCAGGGCGCCGTGAGGGAATACGACCGCATACCATTCGACGGCTCGTGCGAAAACCCGCGGAGAATCATTGTGAAAATGTGGGAAGCCTACGCTATAGTGATGCAAGAATACCGTTTCAATTATGCCGCCGAACATAGAATAACTATTGACCACGGACGATATGAGGCTTGGGGACTGGATAGGCCGGTGGGAAGAGAAACTTTCTTTTCTGAAAATTGATTGGCCCCTATCTCATGCGAAGATAAACATCCTCCAGACCGGGCATCGACGGTATCCCGCCGCGCCCCTCCACGCACAGTGAGGCCGCCGCGTTCGCAAAGCTTATAAACCCGCTTATTTCATCCAAATTGTGATGCGGTACGGATTTGCCGCTTTTAACGAGGCGGTACAGGAAAGCGCCCCAAAACGCGTCGCCCGCGCCGGTTGTGTCTATCGGTTTACAGGGAAACGCGGGTTTTTTCACGCAACCGTCCCTTGTAACGGCAAGCGCGCCGTGTTCGCCCAGCGTTACCACGGCGTATTTAACGCCCTGCGCAATCAACGCCCGCGCGGCTTTTTCCGGGTCGTTTTCGCCCGTTAGAAGCCTCGTTTCCTCGTCGCTTAATTTCATAACATCGGCCAGCCCAACGGCGCTTCTCATGCGTTCCACGGCTTCTTTCTCACAGCTCCAGAGTGAAGCGCGGTAATTGGGGTCATAAGAGCACAGCGCGCCCGTTCCCTTCGCTTCCTTAACGGCCTCAAACGTAGCCGAACGCGCCGGTTCATCCGTCAGAGACAGCGAACCAAAATGAAAAACCCTTGTATTCCTTATAATATCAAGATTTAATTCCGCAACGTTCAGGCATGTGTCCGCTCCGGGCTTACGCGCGAAGGAAAAGCTTCTCTCCGGCCCGGCAAGCTTTACAAAGGCCAGCGTTGTAAACACGGCGGGATCCTCAATCAACCCGAATATATCCACCCCCTTCGCCCGCAGCGTGTCCCGCAGGAACGCGCCGTGCATATCCGCGCCCACTTTGCCCAGAAAAGCCGTCCGCGCCCCGAAGCCCGCGCACAGCGCCGCGACATTCGCCACCGCTCCGCCCGCGTTCTGCTCAAACAACGCGCCGCCGCTTTCCGAAAGGCCGTAGTACGTGAAATCTATCAGCAATTCACCAAGCACAGTTATATCGTACATTTTGTAACCTCCTTAGTGCGTCATTTGCCAAGGGTTGAAATAACGCTGATAAGTGCTCATAAGGTTTGTAAAGATTCGAAGTGTTTTTTCTCGCTTTTGTGTATATACCAAAACAGTGCACAAGCTGCAAGGAGTTTTGCGCCGCTTTGAATTATCCAGAAATTATTTACCCCAAAAGGAGCCGGTACATTGCCAACCAAAGTCATCATAAAATTATTAACGGTGTGTATGATAACTATCGGCACAATTGAATAATACTTCCTGAATATAGCGAAGTAGAAAAGAAAAGCAATGAACCAACGAAGAATTTGCAAACTGCTTAGCCAAGCATAATCCCAGTTTCCGAAATATAAACGCTCCATCAGTATCCAAGTAGGAACGTGCATTACGGCGAAAATTAGTGCGCCTAGCGGTATTGCAAACCAACCGGATTTTACAAAACCATAGAGTCTTGGCGTGACGAAACCTGCGTATAGAATATCCTCCCACGCCGCAAAGAGCAATGTTATCGCAAGGCTTGAAACAATTACTCCGAAAGCTAGTTGATTAAAACCAGCATAAAGACCCGGTATTATGCCCCCGAACAATATGGGAACAAGAGAAAATAGCAAGCCTAGGCGAACGGCAGGCCACAACTTTTCTTTATGCAACCCAATAGAGGCAAGTCCTTGTTTATTGCGCAAAACAATCAAGATAATAATTACTATTGGAGTATAATTGGCTATATGCACTAGAACGATAGGGATCATAAATCCTCTGCTGCGCATTGCAACTGTAGCGGTCGTAAGAATTACACTTAATAAAAACATACACAAGGCAAGTATGCCGTCTTTCATTTTGAATTTAGAAATTTCTTGTTTGGATTTTGAGTCCATAGGACACCTCCGATAATAGTCCCAAGTTGTGGATTGTATGCTGCAACACAAAGCACTCTCCTTTGCTATATTGACTCGACAATGATTTATTCAGCAAGTCGCGCGCTATTTACACCCTTCGCAGATTACGTTGTATGACGAAATCTAATCTTAAATTATTAGATTTTAGTTTTAAGCTCCTCTGTTATAATAAAGAACCTATCAGAAAACAAAATGTCCATCATTGTGTCGTACCTGCCTTTTATTAATTCTTTTGTCCGCTCGCTTAGTTTGTTATAATCTTTTTCGAATTTTTGTTTTGTGCGTTCCTTTCCGTCTTCCAGGGATAGATTTGCCGTGGCGTAAACAAAATGGAACATTGCCGGGATACTGTCAAAATGAGCCAAAGCGTCCGCATCCGCGACACATTCTTCTTCAACCGTATTTTTTAGCTTAGCAACGCTGCCCCTATGATTCAAAACACAATTTTTTACCCGTTCAATTCGGTTTTGGGGATAATCCAATTCAGCCAACAGCGACTCAGCCATTTCCGCGCCGCGTATATGATGATCGCCGCGCTCCCCATATTCAGACGGACAAGAAATATCATGCAGCAAGGCTCCAAGCGCGACAATCTCGTTGTCAGCATTATACAGCTTTGATAACCCAACCGCATATTTTGTCACTCTATCTATATGGCTCCACCAATCAATACCCGTGCATTCTGTTTTACTCTCATATGTTTGGCATATTTCCATCACTTTTTGCGTGACGATATCCGTAATTGTCCCCATTGCCTGCCTCCCGCGACGCTTGTGATAATGTTCACTATAGCATGTCCGGGTATCAAAATCAAGGCATGCATTTATTACCACGGAAGTTAAATATAGCTATATCTTTGCGGTAAAAATTCCGAACTGCGCCGTCAACTCCTCCCTTATACCATGTTGCAATCAAAGCAACACTTACTCCGGGCGGATGAGCCGGCCTGAGCGTGAGCGTACTGGCTCATCCGCCCGGAGTTAGTGTGATTTAGATTGCAATTTGGGATTGCGCGCCTTTGGGCACATGCGGTCGGATTTTCCTAGCATTTCAAAATTTTTCCTCGCAAATCTATTAGCTCTGTTTAACTTCCGGGGTAATATATTTGATTATATACGTTCAATTTGGTATAATGCTTGATATGGAAACGTTTTATCTGATAAAATGGTCGAAAAACATATTAATTTTGGGGCTGGCGGTTTTTTGCGTTTTCCAAACCCTCAGGCTTTGGTTTGACGATATGCCCTCTTTAAGCCTTTTCGGAAACATGCTGGGTTTTGAAAGCGCCCCAAATCATGCGGAAGCGTTGTCAAACCTGGCGCGGCCAAAGCGTTTGCTTGCCTCGGGGGATGGCGCGGCCTTTATATGCCTTCATTCAAATATCACGGAAACTGAACAGTTTATTTCAGCACGGAAGGCAATCTCCGCTTTATTTCATTCAGGCGGTCAGGCGGAGGTTTTTGAAGGCGCGGAAATTGACTGGCCCTCTTATTTCACGGGAGACACCCTTGTCTTGGATTACGGCTTCCCCATGCCTATTACGGCCTTTGCCGCAGCCTTCGGAAACAGCCAGGCGGTAATCAACCCCCGGATCGGACAATTTGACATGATTTTTTTCATCCCATGGGACGGCGGGAATAAGGTTGTATTTGCGGATACATTGTCTGAAACACAGATTGTGGGGGAAATAATAATAAGTGGCGCAACCCCTATTGTTTACGGCGTTCTGGATGATTGGCAGAATTTGTTGTACATGGTTTCTTTCCCTGCATACATGGGGCCGGGAAGCCCGGTTTTTATCCCGCAAAGCGGTTATGGCGGGCTTGCCTTTATCCAGGGCAGGCTTTTCGGCTTGCTGGAGCGGCGTGAGGATTATGTGGTTAATACAAGGAACGTAATGAGCCTGCTGGACCCGTTCTTTGATAACCCCGCCGCCGTCAGAAGGGAATATAAGGACGGCGAGTTTGTTTTCAGCGACGCCTATACCAGCGCGAGATACAGGAGCGACCATTATATCAAGTACCGGAATTGGCGGGAGCGCCGCGGAAGGGATACCGGCAGCTTTGAAGCCGCCTACGCCGAAGCCGTGACATTTATGCTCCGGGATACGTCGATAGGCAACGAGTATTACCTTGAAGGTTACAAACACGAGGGTGGTACGTTCACATTCTATTTTAACTATATTTTTGAGGATTTTCCCGTTATGCTGGATCAAAGGTTCGGGAGTGTGCTGGATATAAGTTCCTGTATTGAAATCACCGTGGAGAAAGGCAGGGTGTCTGAATACAAGCGTTTCGCCATGGAGCTGCACCCCGTCATCCTTGGATTTACAAGCAGGCCGGAGATAAGCGGCCAAGCCGTTTTTAACGAATTGCGGTTTCAAGGATGGGAGGGCGCCCACGCCGGATACCTGAACTCAATGGACCTTGTATATCTGCTGTACATCGGTGAGCAAATGGGACACCTCAACTATGATGTCGAATACGCCGGAGCGTCTTTTATCTTCCCTGTAAGGGAGTGAAATATTGGATACTGAAAAAGCAAAGAACGCCGTAATTATCATATTAATTATATTAAACGCCGTAATTTTCTTCCTTGTCCGCGAAAAGGAAAACGCTTACAGTCTGCACAGCACCCAAATCAGTGCGATTAACACCGTTTTGGGGCAAAACAGGATATCCTTGCAGACACGGTTAATAATGGATTTTTCGCCGCGCAAACAGCTTGCCATGTCGGAAGCGGGCTTTGATTACGGGGTGTTGGAGGGCTTGCTGTTTGAAGACGGCGAGGAGCTTGTGCGTACAAGGACTTTTGAAAGGGAACGGTGGGTTGGGGAAAGCGGCCGTGTTGTTATCGATATCGAATCCGGGGTGTTTTCCTTCAGCGCCTCCCGCATGCTTGGCGACGAAGGGCCGCGAGCCGTAAACGAACGTGCCGCGAGGGATTTTTGCGAGGCTTTCTTGGAAGAGTTTGCATATAAAAGCGGTACGGGCCTGGCTTTCACATTTGCGGGAGACCAGCGGTACGAGCGTGATTACATCGTCCAGTATATGGGGATGCATGACGGTATGGTGATTGGATCCACCATCGCCCAGTTTTCCTTCGACGAATACGGGCTTTACGAGTTTATGTGCCGGATTGCCGTACCCGAGGGCCTGACCGATATCGCGCATGAGATTTATTCGGCGGACGAGGCTCTCTTTGTCCTTGCGCGCGAACTGAATGAACGGTATCCCGGTATGTCTTTCCATATCTCCGGTATGGAAATGGTGTATTTCTTTGATGAATCGGGCGGAAACTCCCTAGCGCAGCCGTCCTACATGTTTACAATAAAAGACCGCACCGAGGATGTAAGCGATATAACCGGGGATAATTCCATCCGCGTATTTGTGGACGCTTATACAAATTCCGTAATCAGGGGAAGCGGATTGGGTTTTGAAACATTTTGATTTACATTGGTTAATTTAGGTGGTATAATCAATATTAATATTTTCATAAATTCCCGTTTTATAACATATATGGAGATGATTTTTTGGAACATCTGGCAATAACAGGCATGCAGAGGCTTGCCGGGCATGTTTCTGTAAACGGCGCTAAAAACGCGGCGCTGGCCGTAATACCCGCGGCACTTTGCGCAGGCGGTGTTTGTGTTATTGACAACCTTCCGATGATAGACGATGTGAAGAGTTATATTGATGTTTTGAACCGTCTGGGCGCGAGGGCAGAGCTGCTTGACAACCACACCCTGCGCGTTGACCCCGTTCACGTGGCGCCGGTTACGGCCGATTTTGACTCCGCAAAGAAGATACGCGCGTCCTATTATGTCCTTGGCGCGATGCTTGGGCGCTTTGGGGAGGCGGCTGCCGCGCTGCCCGGCGGCTGTAACTTCGGCGCGAGGCCTATTGACTTTCATATAAAAGGCTTTGAAGCGCTGGGCGCTGAAGTGATTGTGGAGCATGGCGTTATTTATGTGCGCGCCGACGAGCTGAAGGGCGCGCATATATATCTGGACTTTGCCAGTGTCGGCGCGACTATTAATATAATGCTTGCCGCCGTAAACGCCAAGGGCCTCACGGTTATTGAAAACGCCGCAAAGGAGCCGCATGTCGTTGACGTGGCGAACTTCCTGAACTATATCGGCGCTAACATAAGGGGAGCGGGAACGAACACCATCCGTATAAACGGCGGCGAGAGGCTGCGCGGCGGGGATTATACCATCATACCGGATATGATTGAAGCCGGGACGTTTATGATTGCCGGTGCCATAACGGGCGGCGACGTGCATGTGCATAATATCATACCAAAGCATATGGAATCGGTAAGCGCGAAGCTGCGCGAAATGAACTGCGTTGTGGACGAGGACGAGGATTCCATCCGCGTAAGGGCGGCGGAGCTTTTGTCGCCGGCAAATGTTAAAACACAGGTTTATCCGGGTTTCCCCACCGACCTCCAGCCGCAGATGTGCGCGCTGCTGACAACGGTGCAGGGCACCAGCATTATCAGGGAAACCGTTACGGACAACCGCTTCCAGTATATCGGGGAGCTTGAGCGCATGGGCGCGCGTATCCATGTTGACGGGCGTCAGGCCGTTATCGACGGCGGCGCTGTCTTATCAGGCACGGATGTTTCGGCGTCGGATCTTCGCGCGGGCATGTCGCTGATAACCGCCGGGCTTGCCGCCGTTGGCGAGACGCGCCTTGCGAACCTGCATTATGTTGACAGAGGTTACGAGGATTTAGACGAAAAGCTGCGCAGCCTGGGAGCTTGCGTTGAACGGCGGGGAGCCGTAAAGTCCGATGTAGGCAGTTATATATGAATCAATTGCAATTAGATAATGTGGTAAATACCGGCTATGTCTGTTTTTGCCCTCTTGCCAGCGGTTCCAGCGGCAATTGCGTGTACCTGGCGACACCGTCGGCAAATATACTGATCGACGCGGGGCTTAGCGGCATAAGGATAGAAAGGGCGCTTGAGTCAATAGGCGTCCATTCCAGTATGCTTGACGCGATTTTTATCACACATGAGCATAGCGACCACATAAGCGGCGCGGGGATTATGGCGCGCCGTTTTGGCGTTAATCTTTACGCCACGCAGGGTACATGGGAAAGCACGGACAGGGCGGGGACGCTGGGCAAACTGAGGAAAGAGCAAAAACATGCCATAAATCCGGGCGTTGATTTCACTTTCCGAGATATCACGGTGCGCCCTTTTTCTATATCCCATGACGCGTCAAACCCCGTGGGATACAGCTTTTGCCACGCCGCCGCGAAGGTGACCGTCGCAACCGACCTTGGGCATATATGCCCCGGCGTTTACGGGAACATTGCCGATTCCGACATCCTGCTGATCGAATCAAACCATGATGTTGAAATGCTTAAAAACGGCAGTTACCCCTTCCACCTTAAAAAACGCATTTTAGGCGATAAGGGGCATTTATCAAACGTAACATGCGGACAAGCCCTGACGGAACTTGCCGACAGGCTTAAACATATTTATCTTGGGCATCTGAGCGAGGAAAACAACGAACCCCTGCTGGCCTTTGAAACCGTGCGCGGGATACTTGAAGCAAACAGCGTCCCGGTAAATTCTCCCTGCGGTTGTGGTGTGAGCCTGTATTTGGCCGACAGGTATTTGGTAAGTAAGTTTTTGCGGATAGAGGTTGGGGGTTGAAAGGAGAGTACATAAATGGAAACTAAGGCACCTTGCGGAATCGACTGTACAACATGCGCCATTTTTAAGGCCACGGCGGCGGACAGCCGGGATATAAGGGTAAAGACCGCCGCGGATTGGTCAAAGCTTCTGAACGTTGAGCTTAACCCGGAAGATATACATTGCCGGGGCTGCCTGTCAGATGAAGTGTTCAAGCTTTGCGTAAATTGCCATTTCAAAAAGTGCGTTGCGGAAAAGGGTGTCCTGCGGTGTAAAGACTGCGCGGATTTTCAATGCGAAAGGCACTCCGATTTCACCGAGTTTCAGGAACCGTTTGGTACGGTTATTCAATTTGATTGAATAGACCTGTTCCGAAAGCGAATTTTCAGAACAGGTCTAATGATTAATAATGATTGATTTTGCTCTTTTTATTTTTGAAAATCACTTATTCTCCTGCTCGCAATAAACGCACCTGTATACCTTTTTCGTGCGGTCGGTGAGGCGGAACTCGTGTGACAGGCTGGTTTCGTTGCTGGTGATACAGCGCGGGTTTTTGCATTTTACAACATCGGTAAGCTTGACCGGGAGCTTTAAGGTCTGCTTGCCCCGTACTTCGTGGTTTTTTACGGTTATAACTGTAATGTTGGGGTCAATGTAGCCCAGCATATCCATATCTATATCAATTAACCCCTGAATCTTTATGATATCCTTGCGCCCGTATTTAGAGCTTTTTACATTTTGGATCAACGCAATGCTGCAATCCAGCTCATCCAGTCTCAGATGCTTATAAATACTCATTCCGTAGCCGGCTTTGATATGGTCTATAACATAGCCGCTTGTAATCTTGTCAACATTGAGCCCGTCCAGCATATTGTCCGTCTTTAGCATATTTATCCCCTTTTATATACGGGCGAACATAGTCCGCTCCTACAGTGTAGTTAATCCGGTAAATTCCATAATCGTTTCCCATAACTCGCCGCGGCCCTGCTTTGTTTCGGCGGAAAACGGTATAATTGGTACGGTTCCGGGCAGAGCCAGCGCTCCGCGTATATCCGCCGCGCGTGCCGCAACCTTACCCCGCGCTATCTTGTCCGCTTTTGTCAATACCGCTATCATTTGGTATCCGTAATATTTTATAAACTCGTGCATGGTACGGTCATTTTCGGTGGGCTGGTGGCGGATATCCAAAAGGAGCGCGATAACGCGCAATTCCTCGCGGGCTTTTAAATATCCTTCAATCATCCCTCCCCATTTTTGTTTCTCAGACTTCGCGGCTTTGGCGTAGCCGTAACCGGGAAGGTCAACCAGAAACAGCGCGTCCTCCACATTGTAAAAATTAATTGTGCGTGTCTTGCCCGGGCTTTGGCTGGTGCGCGCCAAGGCCTTCCGCCCAACCATAGCGTTTATCAGGCTGGATTTACCCACATTTGACCTGCCGCACAGCGCGGCCTCGGGCAGCCCTTTGGCCGGAAAGCCGGATTTCGCCACAACCGTGGCCTCCAGACTAACATTGTTGATAATCATCAGTAATTAATAAGCGTCTTTAATTCGTATCCGCCAAGGACAGAACGACCTCCAAGGGCTTCCAACTCAATCAGAAATATCATGGCCGCCACCTCTCCGCCAAGCTCCTCCACAAGGTTGCAAATAGCGCGGGCCGTGCCGCCCGTGGCAAGCAGATCGTCCACGATGACAACGCGGTCGCCCGGCTTTACGGTATCTTCATGCATCTCTACCACGGCTGTGCCGTACTCCAGCTCATACTCTGCACGGCGGGTTTTGTAGGGAAGCTTGCCTGCCTTGCGTACGGGTATAAAGGGCTTTTCCATCAAATAGGCCAGCGGCGTCCCGAATACAAACCCGCGCGACTCCGGCCCGGCGATAATGTCAAAATCCAGCCCCTGAAGCTGGTCCTTCATCATGTTTACGGCTTGGCGGAAATATGCCGGGTCGTACAAAAGCGGTGTAATATCGCGGAACAGTATGCCTTGTTGCGGAAAATCCGGTATATCCCTTATTCTGTCTTTCAAATCCATTTTTTACACCTCCACCAACATTTATCTTACCACATAAGCAAACAGGAAGTAAAGATTTTTTTCAACCACAAAAAGCACAAAAGAACACAAAAAAATGATATAATCTTTTGGGTGATATTATGAATGTGAAGCTAACTAACATGGTAATGATTACGGACAAGCCGACGGGTAAGGTTTTGGCTCTGGACCGCGTTAAGGACTGGAGGGGGCTTTCGTTTCCCGGCGGGCATGTTGAACCGGGCGAGAGCTTTGTGGACAGCGCCGTCCGGGAGGCTCTGGAGGAGACGGGGCTTGTAGTTACGGGGCTTGTGGGCTGCGGGGTTATACATTGGACTAATCTTGATAACCACGACCGTTATTTAAGCTTTTTGTATAAAACCGACTGTTTCAAGGGTGAACTTATCCCCGAAACAAAAGAGGGCCGGAATGTGTGGATTGGCGTTGACGAACTGAATGCCGCGCCGTCGAACAACGGCTTGCACGAGATACTGCATATGTTTTTGCACGACGAGTATAGCGAGGCCTTCGGTTCCTGGGACAATGACGGGAATTGGCGCATTACGGAATTTAAGTGAGGTGCAGGCGATGAAAGAAACCGAAAAATTGTGCTATGAGTTCAGCAGAGATACTTTGTTCTGCGCGACGGTACTAAGCTGCGGCGAAATTAATAACGGCTACGATATTGTTCTCGATAAAACTTATTTTTACCCCGAGGGCGGCGGGCAACCCCATGATACAGGCTCAATCGGAGGCGCGCGTGTAGTGGATGTGCGGGAGCGCGGCGGCATCGTATACCACACGGTTGATAAGCCGTTTGTTTCCGGGGAACCTGTGGCTTGCGAGATTGATTGGGAGAGGCGCTTCGGCTTTATGCAGCAGCACACGGGCGAACATATCGTTTCCGGAATATTATTGAAAATGTACGGGCTGTCGAATGTCGGATTCCACATCGGGGCGGAGTTTACCACTATTGATACGGATAAGCAGCTGCCGGACGGTGCTATGGATATCGTAGAGGCGCGTTCAAATCAAGCCGTCTACGAAAATTTACCTGTGGAAACCATTTTCCCGACTCCTTATGCGCTGTCACAAATGCGTTTCAGAAGCAAGCTGTCAGATGAATCATTGCAAAGCGGCGGTGTGCGTGTTGTGGAAATACCCGGGGTTGATACCTGTGCCTGCTGCGGTTTGCATTGCGCTCAAACCGGCGAGGTAGGACTGATAAAACTTATAGCGTCGCAGCCTTACAAAGGCGGTACGCGGATTTATATGTTATTTGGCGCGAAGGCCGTTTTAGATTATAACGCGAAAAATAAAGCCGCCTACGCCATTTCGGCTATGCTATCGTCAAAGCCCGGCGAAACGGCGCAGGCCGTTGAAGCGTTAAAATCTGAGAACGCGGCGCTGAGGGCTTCTCTGGCGGAATTCAAAAACCTTGTTTATGCGGGGATTGCAGCTACAATCGCGTCCGGTACGGCATTTTTCGTTAAATTCATGGATGGGTTAAGCCCGGATGATTTGCGCCGGTTCGCGCTTTTGGCGGGCGAACGGGCGGAAACCGCCATTATTTTTTCCGCGGATGAAAGCGGCGGTCATAAATATGCCCTTAATAATAAAAACGAAAACGCCAGAAACCTCAGCGCCGAAATGAACGCTTCCCTTAACGGGCGCGGCGGCGGCAGTGCGGTTCTGGCGCAGGGGACGGTGAAGGCAAGCCGGGAGGATATTGAAAGTTACCTGCGCGGAGTGTATTCCGCAAAAATCTCTTGAATCCCCCGGAAAGCTCCCTCGGCGCAGCGTTGGAGGAATTCGTCCGTTTTTAATCTGGCGGCGTCGGCGGCGTTTGTAAGGAACGCGAACTCAACGAGAACCGCCGGTATCAGCGTATTGGTAAGTACGCGGTAGGGATGTTCTTTTGAACCCCGGTTGTGGATGCCGATGGTCGCCACGATGCTGCGCAGCATTATATCCGACGCGTCCTCGCTTGATATGCCAATCGTATCATCATTCTCATGGGGCCAGAAGTAGGTTTCCGTGCCGTGCACAGCAGAGCTGTCATGACCGTTGTTATGTATGGATATGAACAGATCCCCTACCTCGTTCGCAAATCTGGCGCGCTGCTCGAGAGTCGGGTTCGTGTCGCCAATCCGGGTCATGTATGTTTTTACACCGCTGTTTTCAAGCAATCTTACCAAACGTAAGGCTATGTCTAGATTCAATTCTTTTTCTACCAGCCCGTTTGCAATCGTACCGGGGTGGTTGCCGCCGTGCCCCGGGTCTATAACCACGATTCGGCTGTACTTGTCCCTTGGCAGCATGGCTTGTATGTAAATGTTGTCCTGATCCTCCCATATTGTGTACGCCATTACGCGTTGCTGGAAGAAACGGATGCTGGTGCACCCATTTACCGTCGAAACGGCGATATGGTTGATGTATCTGTCCCTTATGATATAGTTGCCCTCGCCGAAAAAGCCGCTGAAATCCCCGGGCAGGATAAAGGCGTACTCAAAGTTAAGGTATTCGTCGCTTAGTACGATGCGGTCTATGTCAAGGTCAAGGTACGGCGATTTGGGTATGGTCAGACGGCTGGTAAAGCTGTCGTAAACCAGATTCTGGTATGTAGGCCGGATAAGGCGGATAACCGTCGTGTTTCCGTTGTATGTAACATCGTAGGCCGCCGTGTCTTTCATATCAATAGATACGCGGGCCATTCCGGGATTAAATTGCGTTGTGCGCACACCTTGGGCGAACACGCCGTTAACCGGCATATTAATCGGTGAATTTACAACACCAAGAGGTACATCGACAATCAGCACGCCTTCCACGGTCTGCGGGAATATGTTAACAACGGGTGTCAGGCGGCCATGGATATAAATAAAGTCGGAATAGCCGTCGCTGCTGAATTCTACGCCGGTAATCTCGTTCCTGAGGAGCGACACGATAATGGTTTCCCGGCCCTCCGACAGTGCGACGCTGAAACTGACCGGCTCCAGCAGGTCGAACACCACTCGGGTTATCATTTCCGGCTGTACCTGATTTTGCCCCGCACGTACTTTTTGAATAAGCAGGCTACCTTCCACGGGCAGCTCCGTCTCCGGCATAAGCTTTTCGCAATTGTAAATATCAAGCACCAAGCGGTTGTCGGGCAGTAAAAACTTTTCCACCTTTGTAAGCGGGCCCGCCGCCTGTATGTAAAACGCGTGGGGGTTGTTATCGGCGAAATCTATGCCGATAAGCTCTGTTTTCGGATGGTCCGCAACCGGCAGGGGCTCGGGATCCGCGTCTATGGAGCGTTCAAGATGCACGGGGCCTGTGCCGACGTTTACGTCCAGGGCGGTTAAATTATCGTCATAAGGGTCTTCGATATGGACATATATATCGCCGCCATCAGGCGGGTCAGCCACAATCGGCGGGGTTGGCGTGGGGAGCGGCTCTCCGCTGTCAATAATAATAGTCCGCGATTCGCCGAACCAGTCTGCTGTAAACCCGAAAATATCCGCTATAAACGCAACCGGCGCCATGGTGCGCCCGTTTATATTTTTTGCCGGAACAGGAAGCTCATGCAGTATGCCGTCAATATTTATGTAGGGTGAGCCGCCTCGGAGCGCCACAAGCTGCGCGCCGTAACGGATTAATACCTGTTCCAGCTCACTGCTCCATGTCACGGTTGCGCCAAGCATTTCAAACACATCACGGACTGGCACGTAAACACGGTCCTCCAGTATAATCGGCGGCATGTCCGTCCCGAACATCTCTATGCGGACACCGTTTATGTATAAATTTATAGGCTCGGCATAATAAAGATGTTCATGACCGTCGTAATACAGTTCCAGAACAGTCCATTCAGCCGAAACCTCTGTAAAAACATAAAAAAATAAACATATCATGACAGCTATAAGCCCGGTGAGCGTTTTACGCATACCAATCCTCCAAATACAGACAAATATCGACTTTTATTATAGCAGATTTGGCTGTTCATGTATATTTATTTTTTATGGAAAAACACATCTGGTTTTTTTGTGTTTTTTTGTGTATTCTGTGGTTGAATAATTCTTTATTCCTTTTTGAACCTTACATACTCACGCCAGTTCAAATCCCCTTGATCCAGCGCCAGTATAAGCACCTCCGCAGTTGCGAGATTTGACGCAAACGGGATATTGTGCATATCGCACAGGCGCGCAACCTCGTTGAAATCCGAATCCGGCTGAGTACGCGCCTCCGGGTCGCATAAAAATATCACCAGGTCAATATCATTATGCGATATCTGTACGCAAAGCTGCTTCTCGCCGCCGACATGCCCGGCAAGGTATTTGTTCAGAGTCAAGCCGGTCGCTTCCTCAATAAGCCAGCCCGTTGTACCCGTCGCATAAATCGTGTGCTTGCTTAAAGCGTGCCTGTATGCTATGCAAAAGTTCTCCATCAGGATCTTTCTGCTGTCATGTGCTGCCAGTGCGATATTCATTGTTTTCCTCCTTTAGAGAACCTAATATTTTAACCGATTGCGGGCGGGACGCCCGCGCTCCCAGGGGGTTTATCCATCCGCAAAGATATTATTGCGCGCCGGTTTCATGCCTACATTTAAGACGATGCCGATGGCGGCCAGGTTTATCCACATTGAACTGCCGCCTGCGCTTATAAACGGCAGGGGTATGCCGGTGTTCGGCAGTATCTGCGTCGTCACGCCTATATGCAGGAAGGCCTGCGCCCCAATCATCGCGCCTATGCCGGAAGCCAGCAGCTTGCCGCATAAGCTGTCCGAACGTTCCGCCGCGGCAAAACACTTTAATATTACCATGAACATTACAATTATTACCAGAATACAGCCGATAAAGCCGAATTCCGCACCGATTATTGTAAAAATAAAATCATTGTGCGCAAGGGGAACGATTACGGTGTTGTTAAATAAACCTTTGCCAATAAGCTGACCGGAACCTATGGCTTGCACAGAGCGTTCGGACTGGTGCGTGTTATCGTCGGTCACGTTAATTCCAAAAAACGGTTTTATGCGGTCTTCAAGCTGATAAGATTCAAAAATACTATCAACTATCAAATGTTCTTCTCTGTTAAGGTCATATATAAAGAACAAAAACAACGGCACCGCGACAAGAAAACCTATAACAATGTACTTGTACTTAATTCCGCTGAGATACAGTACGACCAGCAATATGACTAATTGGAGCACGCCTGCTGTCAACGAGGGTTGTATAATAATTAAACCAACCGGCAGCAGCCCGATGACCAGCATAGATAATATCACTAATATATTATTGATTTTTTCCTGCATTTTGTCAATATATTTTGCGAAAAAAATCAATAAAAATAATTTTGAAAATTCCGAAGGTTGTACGTTGGGACTGTAGCCGGGGATATGCAGCCAGCGGCGCGGGAAATTCTCCCTAAGCGGCGGTATAAACAGGACCACGACTAGGAGCGCGATAGCAAGCACAGCCAGAGGGATGTAAAATTTGCAAATAAACTGGTAATCCACAACCGCGAAAATGACCATGACGGCTAAACCCGTAGCAAGCCATATAATCTGTGACCTGAACGAGGAGTATACCACAGGGTTGTTGCTGTCCCTTACGGCGCTGTAGATAACAACAAGTCCGCCTATACATAAAAATAACACAAGGCCCACGAGCACAAAATCGCAGGCCGAAATAAACTGTTTAAACCGCTCTGTGTTTTTCATACCCAACATCCGTTCCCGTTTTACAACTAACTACCGCTTAGGCGATACCTTTCTCAATGCCTTAACGGGTATATTCGCGACAAGCACGGGCTTGCCGTCCTCTCCCGCAAAGCTTTGCGCTATCTGGATATCCATTTCATTTTCGTCAAAATCCATATAGTTGGCGATAACCTTTAATATATCCGTTTTCATCATTTCAAGCATTTCCGGGCTGCAATTCAAGCGGTCCTGGGTCAGCACCAGTTTAAGCCGCGATTTCGCCGTATCCTTCGACTTTTTCTTCTTATTAGTAAATAATTGAAACATCCGATACCTCCACTATATTCAGCCCACACCGAAAAATTTCTTAATCTTCGACATTACGCCCTGTTCCTGCAAATAATCCATCAGCGGCACCTCGTTGCCCAGAATGCGCTCGGTGATGTTCCTGAATGCTTGTCCCGCGCGGGAAGACATATTTGTCACAGCCGGTTCACCCTTGTTTGTTGCCACGACGACGGCCTCGTCATCCGGCACAACGCCCAGCACATCAATAGCCAGTATCTCCGTAACATCCTCAAGGTTCATCATGTCGCCGCGTTTTACCATGTCGGCGCGTATGCGGTTCAGCACAAGCTTTACGTTACGCAGCTCGGCGGCTTCCAAAAGCCCGATGATCCTGTCCGCGTCGCGCACGGCGGAAACCTCGGGCGTTGTCACCACAATCGCCCTGTCAGCCCCGGCTATGGCGTTTTTGAATCCCTGCTCAATACCGGCGGGACAGTCCACCAGCACAAAGTCGAACTCTTCCTTCATGCTGTCCGTAAGCTTCTTCATCTGCTCGGGGCTTACGGCGTTTTTATCCCTGGTTTGGGCCGCCGGAAGCAGGAAAAGATCCTGATAGCGCTTGTCTCTTATTAAGGCTTGTTTCAGGCGGCAGTGCCCGTCTATCACATCGACCAAGTCGTAAACAATTCTGTTTTCAAGGCCCATAACCACATCCAGATTCCGCAGCCCTATATCCGCGTCGATCAGCGATACCTTTTTGCCGCGCATAGCCAAGCCCACGCCTATGTTCGCGCTTGTGGTGGTTTTGCCCACACCGCCCTTCCCTGACGTAATGACGATTACCTCACCCATATGTAACCTCCTGTATTTAAAACGAAAAGCTTTTAAACATACCTTATAAGTATAACACTTGTCTTTGCTTGATACAATGATTTTTTACCATTAATAAATAATTATTTATTCAACCACAAAAACATAAAAAATGGTATAATACATTATATGACAAAATCAGGCGTAAAAAGACTTTTATCATTGCTTGACGCGCATTATCCGCGTAATATGCGCTTTCTGAACTATGAAACGCCCTGGCAGCTCCTGGTGGCGACGATTTTAAGCGCCCAATGCACGGACGCGCGGGTTAATATGGTTACGCCGGGGCTTTTTGCCAAGTATCCCGGCATTGATGAGCTGGCGGAGGCGGACTTGGACGAGCTGGCGCGGGAGATACGCCCCACCGGGTTTCATCGCAGTAAGGCCGGGCATATCATCGGCTCTATGCAGACGCTGCGGGATGGTTATGGCGGCGTTATGCCGGACGATATTGATATTCTAACCACATTCCCGGGTGTCGGCAGAAAGACCGGCAACCTCGTTATAGGACATATTTACGGCATACCCGGGATTGTGGTTGACACCCACGTCATGCGGGTGTCCGCGCGGCTTGGGCTTACATCCGGCAAGAACCCCGTTAAAATTGAGCGCGAGCTGATGAAAGCCCTGCCGGAAGAACATTGGATACGGTTCAATACCCAAATAATAGCCCACGGCAGGGCGGTTTGTACGGCGCGGCCGCCTAAATGCGGGGATTGTATATTGTCCTGTTGCTGCGGTTATTTTCTCGGCGGCATTATCTCCAGCCAATAACCGTCGGGATCTTCAATAAAATACAGTCCCATCCCCTTGTTCTCGTAACATATGCACCCCATTTTTTCATGCAGGGCGTGGGCGGCGTCGTAATCATCGACGCTGAACGCGATATGGCTTTCGTTGTCGCCCAGTTCATACGGGCCTTCCTTGTCGCGCAGCCAGGTCAGCTCCAGCATATGCGATGAAGAGCCATCAGATATAAACGCCAGTTCAAAGCTGCCGTCCGCCGCTTTGTGCCTGCGCGCACAATCCAAGCCCAGCGCTGATTTGTAAAATTCCAACGATTTTTCCAGGTCGCAAACGTTGATGTTGGTGTGTCCCAATGTGAATTTCATGTTTGTACTCCTTTGTTTTAATATTTAATCCCTTCGTTTCCGGGGAAGTGGATGGGTATGATCCTTTCGGGGTTCACTATTTCGCGGAATTGCCGTATGCCGCGCCCGGCGTGTATGCCCAGGCGCGGATCCTCGGGGATAAACGCTATGTCAATGTGTTTTCCGGCGATTTCGTTGATAATACGCAGATAATTTGCTTCATCCTGAATTAATTCCTCGGGGGTGGATTCGTCCTCCCAGTACCAGCAGTTCAAGTCGCCCGCGTGGAATATGGATAATTTATCCACACTTACCAAAAAACTGACGCCTTCGTCCGTTGAACCGTATGTTCTTACGCTTGCCGCCCCATCGAAAACAACGGCTTCCTCTCCCGCGCCGACCTTTACTACCCGGGCGTTTTCCGGCCCTTCGCAGCTATTGTCAAGGATATAGACTACCTCGCCAAAACCGCGCCATCCGAAGATTTTCTTGTTGAAATGGTCGTGATGGCTGTGCGATACAAATACGCATGTTTTCTTATTTATAAAGATTTCCGGGGAAATGATGATTTTGATGTCTGTAAAATAGTCAAATATCAGATTAAGCTCCGGTAATTCGATTAAAATGCCGCTGTGGCCCAAGCATGTTATGTTGATGTTAACCACCCGCCTTTTTCTTATTGAATGCCGACGGAACAAACCTGTACGCTTCTTTTTTATCCATTTTTGTTACATACCTCGTTGCTATACGCTCCCCGCATCCTGGGCAGAATAAAGCCCCGTGGTACTTTGAAAAGTCAATCGTGCCTTCTATGATCCTGTCGTTGTACATTTTTACGAAATTGCTTTCGCCAACCTTTTGGTACCTTGCGATAAAATGCTTGCAAAAGGCGCAGCTTACCAACAGGATATGGCTGCCCTTAACTTTCCTGCAGTTTGGGTTTTTGAATATTTCCATATTTTATATATTATCACACTTGCGCCGGGACAACAACTGTGTTATTATATTGAAATCGGAAATTGGAAATTAAACACGGGAGGTTTGACATATATGCTGGATATCGTTTTTATCCGTGAGAACGCGGAAATAGTTAAAAAGGCTTGTATTGATAAAAAAATGCCCGCTGATATTGATAGGCTGCTGGAGGTTGACGCCGCGCTGAAAGCCGCGACTACCGTTGTGGACGAAATACGCGCAAGGCGCAATACCCTGTCTAAATCAAAGGATAAAAGTGCTGAGATGATAGACGAAGCCCGCAATATTAAAACCGTGCTTGCCGCCGAAGAGGAGAAGCAGAAGGCGCTGCGCGCCGAGTTTGACGGTTTGATGCTGCATGTCCCGAGCATACCCGCCGAGGGCGTTCCCATCGGCGCGGGCGAAGAGGATAATGCGGAATTAAGGCGCGTTGGTGCGCCGAAGGTTATGGATTTTGAGCCAAAGGATCATATGGAGCTGATGGAAGCGCTGGATATGGTGGATGTGCCGCGCGGGGTTAAAGTGGCGGGAAGCCGTTCGTATTTCCTCAAAAACAAAGCGGTGATTCTTGAGATGGCGGTTACGCGCATGGTGATGGATATGCTGAGCGCGCGTGGTTTCGCGCCCATGGCCGTTCCGCAGATAGTAAGGTATGAGGCCATGCAGGGTACGGGTTACTTCCCCATCGGATATGAGCAAGCTTATAAAATTACGGAGGATGAGCTGTTTTTGATCGGCACGTCCGAGGTTCCGCTGGTTTGTTTTCATCAGGACGAGATTTTAACAAAGGACGAAATGCCCGTACGTTTCGCCGGCATGTCAACCTGCTTCCGCCGCGAAGCCGGCACATACGGCAAGGACACGCGCGGACTGTACCGCGTGCATCAGTTCCAGAAGGTTGAGCAGGTAGTATTCTGCGAAGCCGACCAAGGTAAGGCTTTGGAGCTGCATAACGAAATATTGCAAAACGCCGAAGATATTTTACAGGCGTTGGAGCTGCCGTACCGCGTTTGCGCGGCCTGTACAGCCGAGCTGGGCATCGGGCAGATCCGCAAGCATGAGGTGGAGACATGGATGCCCTCACGCAATGCCTACTGTGAAACCCATAGCTGTTCCACTCTGGGCGATTTCCAGGCGCGCCGCGCCAATATACGGTACCGCGACGAGAGCGGCAAGCTCCGTTTCGTTTTTACGCTGAATAACACGGCGATAGCCTCTCCGCGCATACTTATCCCGCTGATTGAAAACCATCAGAATGCCGACGGTTCTATATACATTCCCGTTGCTTTGCGCCCATATCTTGGCGGAGTTGATAAAATAAGTTAATTAGTAAGCCTTAACCCGTCAGCCGTCTCCTCCAATCCAACAAAAACGGCGCGTTCATTGGGCGTTTTATTCGGCGAGTGCATTGCCAGCATGAGCCTATCTTCAAAATCGCGGAATATCATGCCGTGTCCCCCGTCTTCGGCAAAAAGCGGCTTTTTTGCTTGCTTCCAAGGCCCAAGCACATGCCCCGATTCGGAAACGGCGTATCCCAGACAATACCCCATCTCACCTATACATGACCATATCATCAGAAGCTTACCGCCGCTCATACGGTGCAGGAAACAACCGTCTGTTACATAACCTTCAATGTTATTGCTTGGGGAAAACGCTTTACGGCTCCATACGGCCTCGGAAGATGAAAAAAGTTTAACCGGTTCTGAAACCGCCCCGGATAAATCTGCGGACAGCCGCGCGGCGCACACCGTTCCGTCGCCTACTTGAACCCATTCGTGGCAAAAAACAATCCACGGCTCGCCGCTTTCATCAATATGCAGCGTTCCGTCCAAGCACATCCAGTTAGCGGGAGTAACCGCACCACGGCTCCAAGGCAGGAAAGGGCCGGTTGGCCTTTCAGACTTTAATATAGCCGTACCGCGCATAAAACCGTCCCCGATAAACGACGCAAACATGAAAAACTCGTTTTTGCACGCAAAGACCTCCGGCGCCCAGAAATTCCTTGTGCCCCAAAAACCCTCAGGCGGGCGGAATGCCGGAAAAGGCCCGTCCCAGTTAACCAAATCTTGTCCGGTATAAACATCAAACCCAACGCCGTTCCCTCGCCATATGTCCTTATCCGTGGAGCCGTACATGTAGAACAGCCCGCCATGTTTCAATATAAATGGGTCTCTTATTTGGATATCGGCAACCAGCATGTGATAACCGCCTTTCTATTATTGCGTGCGGGACGCCCGCGCTCCCAGTTTATACCAAGTTGCAATCAATGCAGCACTTACTCTGGGAGGATGAGCCGGCCTGAGCGTGAGCGTACCGGATCATTTGTCCGGAGTTAGTGTGATTTAGATTGCAGCTTGGTATTAATAAGGCAGCGGCGAAATACCTTCATGCGCCACATCCCACATGCCGTTTTTGGGGAAGCCCGGCATATCCCCCTGTTCCCCATATCCGGCCAGCATTATCGCCAGGGCGAACAGCAGCGAACCGTTGCCCGGCAAATAGAGAGGCAAATCGTCCCTGCCGCGCTGGAAGTTGTTTCCGCTGGTTACATAACTGTTTTTAGCGTAATCGGCCAGAAGGATATCGACGGCATCCTCCGGCCTGCCCAACCTTGTCAGTGTCATAGCCGTCAGCGCGAAATCCCAGCCCCATGCCGAATCCCAGTCCCATTTCGCTAAAACCGCATCCGCCGTATCGCTCATTATTTGCCCGTTTATCCGGGGGTACGGTATAAAGCCATAACCAAAGAGCATTGAGGGATGGTCGCGGTTGTAGGACTCAAATGTATCGGGACAGTTCTGATGGGCTTGATAAAGGCCGTTTTCAACGGGCGGAGCGGCTAATTTATCTATAACGGCCGCCCATTCCGTATGGTCTTTCCCATGCCTTCCCGCGAATCTTACGGCTATTTCCAGCCCGAAACGCCAATAGCATAACTCAAAGGCGGGGTTTAACACATTTTCGGGTTTATGTTCCTCCTGTGCCGGTATAATCGGCGGGGGAAGATGATACCGCCCGTCCTTTCCCAATATTACGAAGCCGCACATAAAACCGGCGGTTTCATTGATAATTTCCCAATAATCCGATAAAAACTTATCTTTCTGGGCTTCCGGTAAATCTTGCCATGACAGCTCCAGCATGTATAATATATGGGGCTGCTGCCAAATCAAAAGCGTCGCGATACGCGAAGGGCTGTCGATACCCTCCGGCCCGGTCATTTTAGGCCAGCGCGCGCCGATATACCCATTCCTTGCCGCGTTTTCCTTGGCTTCATCCAGTATTTTAACATACCAGGGGAAGCTGTCCGTTAAAAGCCGCCGGCGCCCCCATAACGGAAACCATCCGGCGTGCAGTATATGCATTTCCAAATGGAATTTGCCGTACCAACTGTTGCACACAAGCCCCGTTTCCTGCGGCGGCGTTGTTCCCGCGCAGTTTACGGCGGTTAAATACATCGAGAGAATCATCCTTCGTTCCAGCTCAAACGCACGCGGGTCCTTCGCGCCGCTGAAATCGGCAATGCCGCCCTTATTCCAAAACATTCCCCATCTGTCCGCGCTGCTTTCATACGCTTCATCGAATGTATTATCCCGAGGTTTTCCGTTTGCAAACGCCACCGTAAAATTTAATTCGTTTGGTCCGCCTATTAATGTAAGTTCATTGATGCCTGATTTTATAACATTGACATCTCTTATACGTATACAATACACAGTCGTATCAATATTCCTTTGTATCCGGTAATCCTTTATGCCTTCCGCCAGTATATCGGTTTCATGCCCTTTAAACGTTTTTCCCCAATCAGAAGCATTTTTTTTATGTGAACCGTAAGGAAAATCCATACGTACGGATAAACGGTTTTCGTTGCAAATGACCGAAAAACCAATGACATCGGCGTTTTGGGAGCAAACCGTCCGCACGGCAACGGGATGCCCATGCAGCTTAAATTCGCTGTGCAGAACGCCCGTATATAAATCCAGCTCCTGTTTTACATCCGTTATATCGCGGCTATGAATCTCTTCACCGTCCCATAAAAGCCTTATCCTTGCCAAATTCAAGCGGTGCGGGTTGCGCCTGAGCCAATCATATGCCCCGGCGGTTTCCGGAAATTGCTCCGCGGCATATTCAAATTCCCGCCCGCCACATATATACCGCGTCATTTTCACATCGTCAAGGGTATATTGGCCCGGATATGAATGCCAGCCCCATTGGCTCATTGTACATAGCGGAACCGTCTTATACTCATTATACAGAGTCTGAAAGCCGGTAATATCGGCGGTGAAGGCAAACTCACCGTTACCGACCGTTAGGGGCGAGTCCGTATTTACCCCGCGCAATATAGGGTTATGCCTGGTTACAAGCTTTTTCCGGTCTATCATTGAAGGGCCTCCATATATGAAGAAGGGACGCCGCGAAAGCGTCCCCTACGAATAATGAACATTTTTAATCCTTACCTGTTTGCTTCTAAATAAGCGTTGTAAACTTCCTGATAAGTCGCAAGATATTGTTCGACACCCGCTTGCTGGGTGCGGTCTACGAACTGCTGCCATGTGGCGTCCGTCACGCCTCTGGTGATGAAGGAGGCGATGGACTCAAGCATAAGCGTCTCGAGTGTGTCGTGCAGACGCGCCTGCTGGATAGCCTGATCGGGGCTGAGCAGAACGAGCTTGCGCAGGAAATCGTGGGAATTGGGCTCGAGGACACCGGCGTTGGCGTACATGCGGCTGGATTCAAAACGCTCCACGCGGTGCGGGGGCAGTACGAAGATGTCGAAATAATAGTCGCCGGGGGCGAAGAATTGACCGGTCATAACGGGTACGTAGTTGTAGAGGGCGTTGTCGGCGGGGACTGTGATGACCTCGTATTTGCCTTCTTCGTTGACTTTAAGGGTGGTGCCGATTGTGCCGATGTCGGAGAGCGGGCCGTTGGCGGCAACCATCATTCTTTCGGTGTCGAACTGGGCGTCAAGCCAGCGCATGGTGGCTTCAACGTTTTTGTTGGCCACGGTCAGCACGGCGCCGAAATCCGGGATTTCAAGGATTCTTGGCACGGAAACGCCGAATTCGCTGGCTGGGGGCAAAATGGAGACCCACTGGTCGTTCACCGCGTCAAGCCCGGCGTTTAACATGCGCAGATGGGAGGTAAAGCCTACCTGCTCCGCGTTCATCTTGGTACTCCATACGTTGGTGTCCTGGGTTATCGCCTCTCTGTCAAGCAAACCCTCGGTGTAACACATATGCATCCATTCCAGAGCCGCGCGGAAACCGTCCATATAGCCGGGGAACACAACGTTGTGATCCTCGTCGATAACGGCGTAGACCCAGCGCTGAATCGGCACGCCGAACATGGCGAAATGGACGTACAAGCCGTTGGTCTGATGGTTTATGCCGCCGCCTACGCCGCCGGAGCCGCCGGCGCTGAACGGGAACACTGTTTCAATGCCCAAAAGCCCGGGGATTTCGTCACGGAAGGCTATAAGCACTTCGGTCAGCTCGTCAACAGTGGCGGGGACTTCCATTTCAACGGCGTCCAGCCACTTCCGGTTGATGTAGAAGCTGCCGTCGTGGTTGACGTTCTGCGCCACTAAGTAGCCGATATGGTAGCTTTTGCCGTCGGAGGCGGGAATGGAGGCGTTGGCGTTGTTCATGCGCAGGCGGCTGTAGTAGTTGGGCATAACATCCGCGTTGATGTAGTCGTCAAGGGGTATAAGGATACCCTGGGTTACGCCGTATTCCTCAATGTTCAGGTTGAGGTTGGGGCGGATGATGATGTCGGGATATTCGCCGGAAACAAACATCAGGTTCATGGCGGTGTTCCATTCGCTTTCCTTTACAACTGTCCATTCCACCCTAACGCCGGTTTCTTCCTCAAGCTCCTGGAAATACCACAGGTTGGCAAAATCCACGGACAGGTTCTCGGGCTCCCACTGCATTGCGCGCAGGACGACAACCCCGTCGTCCGCCGCGCCCGTGCCGTCGGCCTGGCAGGCGGACAACATGGATACGGCCATAAATACTGCCAGCATCACGGATATGATTCTTTTTGTGCGGTTCATTTTATTCCTCCTTTTTATTTAAGACCTTGGGGCTCTGCCCCAAACCCCGCAAGCTTTTGAAAAAGCTTGCGGGCGTTTGAGGGCAGCGCCCCCAAGGTTTTTATCTTTAACCCTTCAACGATCCCAACGTAACACCCTTCACAAAAAACCTCTGCATACCTATATACAGGCCGACGACGGGAATACTGGACACTACGATGGCGCTGTATTTCGTTACTTCGGCAAGCCGCAGACGCTCGGCCCTGGACGCGGCGTCCCCGAAGAAATCAAGCATGGCGTCGGCGGAACCGCTTCTCTCCAGTGAGGCGACAAGCCGCCGCAATATGGTCTGCATCGGCATCTTCCAGTCGTCCCTTATATACACCAAGCCCGTGAAATAGTCGTTCCAACGGGCAACGCCGTAGAAAACACACAGCACCGCGATAATCGTCCCGGACAGCGGCAGGATTACGCGGAAAAAATAGGTGAAATGGTTCGCCCCGTCGATAGCCGCGGCTTCGTACAGCTCATTGGGTATAGAGGTGGATATAAACGTGCGGGTAATCATCAGGTTCCACACGGATACACAGTTTATTATTATCATCAGCGTCATCGTGTTATACAGGCCAAGCTGCATATTCATTAAAAACTGGGGGATAAGGCCGCCCGTGAAAAACATGGTAAATAGGAAATAGAGCGTTACGGCTTTCTTCCCCGCGAATTTGCGCGATAACGCGTATGCCGCCATCATCGTAACAATAACGCTCAGGCTTGTGCCCGCTACGGTATAGAAAATGGAATTCAGGAATGACCGCATAAACTCCTGATGCTGGAATACCGCCCGGTATCCGGAAAACGAGGGGTCCACGGGCCAAAGGAAGACCTTGCCGCCGATTATGGCCTCCGCGTCCGAAACCGAGGCGATAAGAACCAGCCACAGCGGGTACAGCACCGCTAGAAGCACGGCAAACCAGATAATACCGTTAACAATGTCAAAGGTGACATCCTTCTTTGTCCTGCTTATAGACCGTTCCTTTATTTTAACGGCGTTCATCACTTCACCTCTTGCTTAAAATAAGCTCGTTTCGCCAAGGCGCCTGCATATCCAATTCACGGTAATAATAGTTACGAAATTAATAACATTGGTAAACAAACCGATAGCGGCGGTATAAGAGAACATGCCGCCCCTGAGCAAGCCCATGCGGTAGACGTAAACGCCGATGATGTCCGATCTGGGGATGTTGCCCGCCGTCTGCATCAGATAGGCCTTGTCTGTGTTGGACGTCAGCAGGGCGCCGCAGTTGAGGATCAGAAGCATGACGATAATCGGTATTAAATGCGGGATATCTATATGTATTATTTTCTGGAATTTGGTTGCGCCGTCCATGGTGGCGGCTTCGTACAACCCCTGATCGATGGCGGTCAGCGCGGCGATGTATAATATACTGTTCCAGCCCGCGCGCTGCCATATCTCGGAGCCGATGAACAGGGAGCGGAACCATGATTCTTCCAGCATGAAATGTGTGGGCTGCCCTCCGAAGGCCTCTATGGCGCGGTTTACTAAGCCGGTGGACGGTGACAGAAATAAGAACAGCATACCCGCTATTACGACGGGGGATAAGAAATTAGGCAGGTAAATTGAGGTTTGTGTAAACCGTTTAAACCGCTTGCCCCTCATTTGGTTTAGTAATATCGCCATAATAATGGGGAACGGAAAACCCCAAAGCAGGCCTAAAAAGTTCAAAAGGAAAGTGTTTGACAATAGGCGCCCGAAATAAAAGGAGTTGATAAAATCCGTGAAATGTTTAAGCCCGACCCATGGGCTGCCAATTATGCCTTGAACCGCGCGGAAATCGCGGAAGGCAATTTGTATGCCGTACATGGGAAGATAACAAAAAATGAAAACCAGCGCAATTGCCGGCAACAGCAGTACGTAAAGCTGCCAATCCCTTTTAACCGCGCGTCCAATACGCTCCAGCAAGCACACCACGCCCCCCCCGAAACAGCCTAAGTATATAGTATCATACAAAAAAAGTCAAGATATTTCAAACTCCGATTTCGGTAAACACATGTAAAACAAGCTTATATCCGCAGAAATAAAAAAATATAGGCACTTACAGGTTAATTTCCTCATACATCCTTTCCAGCCGACATATAAATTAACAGAACAAAGCATCAAGGAGGGCTTCGGATTGAAAGCCTACATCGAGGAGCGGGCCATAGAAGTGGCTAACTTCATTATTAAATCAAACGCAACGGTAAGAGAAACGGCAAAAAAGTTTGGGATAAGCAAATCGACGGTACATATGGTGTTCCCATTCCGTGTCGGTGTGATTATGTGATTGAATATGGGAAGTAAGGTTGATAGATACAGGGGTTATATGCATGAGAGCTGCCCAAGACGGGCGGCTCTTTTTTGTTGATTTCCATTTTTCACTCGGACAAGTGGAATTACAGTGTAAAAGTGTAAATGGTTATTTAGCTGGTTTATCTACACGGTAAACGCATGAAAAAGGTTGAAAGTATGGTATAATCTCCCTGAAAAGGGGAGATAAAAAATGCGTCAATATTTTGAGGAGATAACAGATACCCGCCAACCATGGAAAACAGACCATA
>WRAC01000035.1 GCA_009780415.1 Defluviitaleaceae bacterium
AGCCTTCCTGCGAAACGATAGCCCCGTCCAGCCCCAGGTACGCGCAGAGCTTAGCCGTCCAGTCGGACGAACGCTCCTTGTCCGCCAGGAACACGTTCTCGTTGGTGATGATTACGCCTACGAAGTTAATGTCCTTGCCGTGACGCTCGTACAGGTCGTGGATGATGGGGTTGTTCTGGTGATGGTAGGTGGTGTTTTTGTCGCAGGCGGACACGCAGTTTCCGCTGATAATAGCGCCGTCCATAGTTTCCGTGGGATACAGGATAGTCGGGACGATCTTTTTCGCGTCGACGCCGTAAACGTATGTGTCGTGCAAAAGCCCCTGCGTCTGGAGCATGTACACATAGCCCACCTTAGGCAGCCCGGCGAACTCCTCCGCGCCTTCAAACAGCGGCTTTGTCTCGTAAATCAGCACCTCGTCGGGCTTAACTTCCGCGGCGGCCTTGCCCAGATACGCGGCGGCCTTTAAACCCGCCATACGGGCGGCTGTCTCATAGTCGTACTGGCTCAGGCCTTCCGCAGGCTCGATAACAACGCAGATATTATGCGTTTGGGAGAAAGGCGTGTACTCCGCGCCCGGCCCCGACATGTCGATAATACCCTCCTGGAAGCCCACGATCCTGCCGCATGTAACCACAGCCGCGCCCGCAAGGGCGTGCGTGCGCCCCGCGCCCACCGTTTCAACCTTATTCAGAACGCCGGGGAACATGCCGCCCGGCCCGCTGACCTTAACGCGCGGCTCAATAACGTCCTTCACAGGGGTTATGCGGGTTTTTTCGCCGGGCGCGGCAAGCTCTACGCTTACGTTCTTTATGTGGTCGTCCTCCAGGCACAGCTTGACGAGTTCATCCTTGCAAATAGTCAGGATGCCGCCGGAGACGGAAGTTACGTCCCCGAATTTCAAGCCCTTGACATGAATTTTACCAAGTTCCAGCTTCATTTCTACACCTCATTGTCGTAGGAGCGGACGTTGCCCGCCCGCAGATTAATTAAAGGTTTTTGGTTATCATAGCCTCAATATTCTCTTTGTTTGCGTCGTCCTTGGTTACCTCTTCAATCTTAACGCCGTCCCGGTACAGCGATACGGTCGGCAGCCCCAGCACCTTCTGCGAAATAGCCAGCCTTCTCGCGCCGGAGGTGTTCAGTTTAATAAATTTCACCTTATCGCCGTATTTCTCCGATAAAGCCAGCACATCGGGCATCAAAGCCTCGCAGGGGACGCAGCCGTCGCCGTAAAAATCAACCAGCACCAAGCCTTTGGCGTCAAGGACCTCGGCTTGGAACGTATCTTTATCTACTTGAAGCAATTCATTCACCACCTTTCAGACACTAATCGTATTTATCCATTAATGGCCTTCGATATACTTCTCCGCCTGTACGGCGGCAATCGCCCCGTCGGCGGCGGCGGTCACAACCTGGCGCAGAGACTTGACGCGGATATCGCCCGCGGCAAAAACGCCTTGGACGTTTGTTTTCATGTTATCGTCCGTAATAATATACCCGGCGGGATCCATTTCAACTTTGCCCTTGTACAGCCCGCTGACCGGCTCGAAGCCGATGAAGGGGAATATGCCGAAGGTGCCGTCCTCCTCATCCGCGTTATGGGTTGTGATTTCGTTTGTTTTAACGTTTTTGAAGGTTATGGACTCAACCATGCCGTCACCCGAAATTTCTTCCACGACGGTGTCCCACAGGAAAGCGAGCTTTTCGTTGGCGAAAGCCTTGTCCCTTATGGATTTCGCGGCGCGCAGCTCGTCACGGCGGTGGACGATGGTTACTTTGCGGGCGAATTTGGTCAGGTAGATGGCTTCCTCGACAGCCGCGTCGCCGCCGCCTATGACAAAGACTTCCAAGTCGCTGAAAAACCCGGCGTCGCAAGTGGCGCAGTATGAAACGCCCTTCCCGACAAGTTCCGTTTCGCCGGGGCAGCCGATAGGCTTTGCCTTGCCGCCGTTGGCGATGATAACCGTTTTCGCGCTGTAAACGCCCGATTTGCCCGTAAGCTTTTTTGTGCAGCCTTCCAGCTCCACGTCCACTATATCGTCCCTGATAATTTTAGCGCCGAATTCGCGGGCCTGCTCGGCCATACGCCCGGAAAGGCTGGGCCCCGATGAATTGGCCGGCGCGCCGGGGTAGTTTTCAATCTCGTTTGTTATTGCTATCTGACCGCCCTCGCCCAGTTTCTCGAAAATAACGGCATCAAGCCTGGCGCGCGCGGCGTACAGCCCGGCGGCAAGCCCGGCGGGCCCGGCGCCTATTATCGCGACGTCATAAATCAAACCGCTCATATATTTCCTCCTTGTTTGAGTATTAACTTGCCGAATATCAATGTGTAGTCTACCAGCTGAAAATCCTTTATGGCCCGTTCGCTAAGCTTTTTTTCGCGGTTTGCCATCTTTTCAGCCGTCAGGATGCACTCCTCAATGATACGGAGCGAATCGGGGTCAAGAGGGCCGGCGGATTTTGTAAGCACTATAGTTTTATACGGCGTTTCGCCGGGTTTTATGCTGCCCGAAAGCGGATGGGAGCGCAGGGTATGTCCCTTGTGGATAAGGTCGCGCGCAATAATCAGCACATCCATAAACCCGGACCGGACGTACTCAAGCCCTTCCGTAATGCTGTTAAAACCGGCATATTCGAGCACCAGGGGGTTGTTTGACACATATATATCCATTTCAGCCGTCTCACTCCAAAAAAGGCACAACAAGACAGTCATACCCAAACAACTAATATATTACTATATATTTCCGTTTTTGTCTAGGGTTAAATAATAGTTACCCGTTCGGCGTTAAACAAGCGGTATACGCAAAAATAAGCAAAGACAGGGACGGTTATCAATCCCTGCCTTTAGCCGATTAATTATTGAAACCTGAACATCCTTATTGATTCAAAAGCTCTCTCATTCATTTCGATACCCAGCTCAACCGCCCATTCCTCAACGATTTCAACGTAAAAATCCCTCTTTGCGGCGGGGATATAATTATCCCGTTCGTAATCCCTCTTAATTTCGTTCATATCCGGTTCGCGAACCTCAAGCAGCTTAATGATTACGAACCCTTCAATAAACATTCCCTGTTCGTCGTACAGCGTAATGATCCCCGACATTTCGCCTTCCTCAAGGCTGAAAATGGTGTCGGCTATGTCGAAGGGCATCTCATAGGCGAACAAATCCCGCCGGTTAACGTCAAAGCCCCTCAAATCCCATATAAAGTCCACATCAAGGCCTTCAAAATCCAATAAATCCTCAAGCGAATCCAAATCCAGAATATCAAGCCAGGGATTATCCGTATCGCTGTCTTCCGGGTCGGCAGTATCTGAATCGGCGGTTCCCGAACCGGCAGTTTCCGTATCGGTATCTTCCGCGCCGCCCCCGGATTCATCCGCCGGGCCGTCTTCCGGCGAATCATCGCCCTGCTGCTCTTCAGGCGCGCGGTACATGTCGGAATATTCCGCCATTACCTCCTCGAAATCAGCGCCGGCCAAAAGTTTTTCCTGTGCCTCGCTCAAAACGCTGAAATCGTTGTTTGTGATAAAATGAAACCCGTATCTGGTATAATCATGCTTTAACTCATCATAAATCCCGTCGAAATATTCCTCGAAGGCTTCCGCGTCGTGGACGAACCGCTCGTCCGTTATCATAGTGAAGAGGTTTTCGGCGTAAAAGCTGTCCTTAAACGCCTGGCGCATCTCGTCGCCGCTCAGCCCTATATAATTTATCACATCCTGAGGATACCACAGATGATATAACTCATACAGGGACTCCACGTCCGCGGCCTGCTCTTCCGTAAGGAAATCCGCGCCGTATTCGGCGGCTTTCAGGGCCTCAAGCCTTGAGGACATGGCGCTTGAGTATGCCAGATCCCTGGCCCACTGCGTAAACGAATATGTTTCGGACAAACCGAAATTCCAGATATCCCTGCCGAATTCCTCTTCAAACCGTGCCTGCTGTTCTATCAGGTTAAGCCTGTAAAGGCCCGACGGAACCCTTTCGCCGCCCACGGTACCTATATAACTCTTGGAGTTGCGGTCCCATGCCGAGTACGCTACGGATGCCGCGGCTATAAGCACGACAATGGCGATACATATCGTCGAACCAAGCATCATATTCCGTTTTCTTATGACCCTTAAAGCGTCCTGCTTTTTCTTTGCCATTAAATACACGTCCGTTCTGTTTTTTGATTCTTTTTTGGTAATCCAAAAAGAATTTAAATCAATATTTCGCGCAGCGAAATCACAGCATAATAAAGACAACATGTAATATTATACATCAAGCCGGTCAAATATCAAGTAAAATTTTTCATATTCCGTACGCTGGCGGGGGAAATGTTCCCCTCCATAGGGCCGAAAGCGGCTGTATTCAGCGCGGCGGCGGCAGCGGCGTGCTTTGCGGCGTCAATGGGGGGCATCCCGTCCAGTATTCCGCACAGGAACCCCGCGTCGAAGCAGTCGCCCGCGCCCGTTGGGTCAACGGGGTCAATCGCGTATACGGGCAGGGAAATATCACTGTCCCGCGTTATCACACGGCAGCCGTCCTTTCCCAGCTTTAACGCGATTATTTCCAGCCTGGGATTTTCAAACAGCATACGCGTTGCGTCATCCGCGTTGTCTTTGCCGGAAATCATGCGAAGCTCTTCCAAGCCCGGCAAAAGAACGGCGCAATCAGCCATAACCGGGGCGATAAGCTCCCTCAAGCCGCGCCCTTTCAATAACTCCGGCCGTATGTTCGGGTCAAAGCTGATTTTCGCGCCCAATCTGTGAAAAAGCGCCGCCGCTTTGAGGATTTCACCGCAAAAAGCCTCGTCCGCCATAAGCGAACAGCCCATAACGTGGAAAAACGCGGGCGCGGGGGAAGCGACTTCCTGTTCTGATGGACACAAAGCCTGTGCGGCCGGGGTATTGCCGATATGATAGATGAATTTCCGCTCCCCGGCGGAATCATACGCGACGAAGGCAACCGCCGTGGACGCGCCCGCGCCGCGCCGTACCAGCGTTGTGTCCACGCCGTCGCTCTTCAGGCGGTTCAGTACGCAATGCCCGAAATCATCGTCGCCAACCCCGCCGATTATCCCCGACTGATGCCCGAGCCGCGCGGCGGTATCGGCAAAGATAGCCGGCGCGCCGGAGGGGTACGGCCCCAGAAAGGTACCCGCCGTTCCCAGCGGCATATCCGGCCCGGGGCGCATTATCTCAACCAGTATTTCGCCCATTGTCCATATCTTCATGATTCGATCAGAACCTTCAGCGCGGTGTCCTTATTGTTTTCAATGTATGTAAACGCCTCGCCCAGGGCGGATAACGGGAAACGCGCGCTCATCAGCGGTTCCAGAACGATGCGTTTTCCGTCCGCCAGCCTCATCGCGTCCAGCCAATCCTCCTTGGTGTACATCAGGGTACCGATAAGGTTCAATTCCTTGTCCTGGACAAGCCCCATATTGACGGACGCGTATTCCCCGAAAACACCCGCCACAACAATGTCGCTGCCTTTGCGCCCGATATTGATTGCCTGGTCTATAGCGGATTGCAGCCCCACACATTCAATAATCAGATCCGCGCCGTCTCCGCCCCAAAGATTTTTGATCTCGGCGGCCAAATCCCTCTCCGAAATATTAACGGTGTGTTCAATGCCGCATTTCTTCGCCAGCTCAAGGCGCGGGCCGCTTATGTCCGTGATCATAACGGACTCCGCGCCCAGCGCTTTTGCGGCCTGAGCGGCTAAATTGCCGATTGTCCCCGCGCCAAGCACTGCCACTTTTTTATTTTCCACGCAGCCCGCCCTGCGGCAGGCGTGTATGCCCACGGCGACGGGCTCGAGCATAGCGCCCTCGTCAAAGCCCATCCCGTCAGGCAGAAGCAGTACAAGCTTCGCGTCCGCCGCCAGCATCTCCTGCGACGCCCCCGGCGTCTGGCAGCCTATGACTTTAAGGGTTGAACATATATTATAGCGCCCTTTACGGCAATTCAAGCATTCCCCGCAAAACACCTGGGGCATCACCGTCACGCGGTTGCCCGCCGTAAAACCGGAAACCCCTTCGCCTATCTCCGCAATTGTGCCGGAAAATTCATGCCCGGTAACGATGGGCAGCGAAATAAAGGGGTGCTTGTCATAATACGCGTGTATGTCCGAGCCGCAAATGCCGCTGCGGACGACCTTTATAACAACCTGTCCGGAAGCCGCGCGCGGCTCGGGAACCTCGCCCCTTGTAATGGTTTTTGGGGCCGAAAGCGTCATTTGAAGCATAAAATCACCTGTCCCGTTTTTATTTGTTCATTATTATATCATTGTTATTGCTTGTTTCCAATATTTAATTTATACTGAAGCAAACAAGGTGAATCGCCTATTTCGCCATTGCGGGCCTGACCCGCACCCATGGGGGTTTATTTATGGAAAAATATATGAAAGATTTACAGGATATGCCTGTTGCGGCTGTTAAGGAAATGGATTTGCATAGTCTGGTGAATGAAATGCTTGAAAATGTTGGAAATGCAAATCCAAACATTAGAGAAAACATTTGCAAAGTATTTTACAGGCTTATTGATGAGGATATTATAGATGATAGGGAATGTATCAGAATATTTAATGCTTGCCTTAATGACAGCCATTTGTTTTATGGTATTGGCAGTAAGGCAGGGGATTCGGTATTTTGCCGTTCGTTTTCCTCTCTTGTTATTGCGTTTATTGCGGATACGGATGGTAAACGAAATTTTTTATCGCAAGACCAATATATGTATGCCTTGCGGAAATCATTTGATTATATGAATCAGGAGGCAGACCGCCGCGGCTATGTCGCTGATAAAGGATGGGCTCATGCGGTGGCTCATGGCGCCGATATGCTTTGCGCATTTGCCGAACATCCAAAATTCGATAGTTTGTTTGCCGGAGATATGCTGAACTCAATAAAACACCATATCACTTATGAATGCAGGTATACGGACGCTGAGGAGGAAAGGCTTGCATACATCATCCCTGCGTTGTTGAACAAGGGAGTCAGCGTTGATGTAATTCAAGACTGGATAAGCGGCTTAGCCCCGGACACTGAAGTAATGCCATATACAGATGAATACTATCAAAACGCATGCTCCACACATAACATAGTGTACTTTTTAAAATCCCTTTATATTATGCTGGATCAAAAATCCGGAAACAAACAGCTCAAGGCATACATATTGCAATATTTAAAGACAGTCTGGAATTGGGCTTTATAACAAATGCTTCGCACGTCTGACCGTGGAGGGTTCTAAATGACCGAATTACTGCGTTTTAAGCCTATAAATAATGATTGTGACTTCAACCGTATCGAACGGTTACAGGCGAGGATGAACGCCCGCATACCCACCATCTGCCCGGAACGGGCGGAGATCATAACCGCGTCGTTTGCGCGGACGGAGGGGGAACCCATCGTGATCCGCCGCGCAAAGGCGTTCGCCGCCATTTTGGATCAAATGACGGTGTTTATCGAACCGAACGCGCTTATCGCCGGTAATCAGGCAAGCGTTAACTTCGCGGCCCCGGTGTTTCCCGAGTATTCATTTCAATGGGTAATCGACGAGCTGGACGAGTTTGAACGCCGCCCCGGCGATTATTTTATTATTAATAACGAGGTTAAAGACCGCCTGCGCAAGCTTGAGGATTATTGGACCGGCAAAACCCATCAGGACGAGGTGAACAGAAACCTTTCCCCGGAAAACGCGCTGGCGGTAAAACAGCGTGTGCTGCACCGCGGCGGGATTTCCATGTCGGGCCACGGGCACACTATCCCCAACCATGAGTTTGTGCTGGAAATTGGCTTCGGCGGCATGGCGGGCATTGCAAGGCGTAATTTGCAATCGGATAACCTAACGCGGGAACAGCGGGATTTTTATGAAGCCGCCGTTATCGTGATGGAAGGCGCCCTGCGCTATTGCAAGCGGCTTGGCGCTTGCGCGAAAAACGATGCCGCCGTTGAAAAAGACCCGAAACGCAAAGCCGAGCTGCTGGAAATGTCCGTTATGTTTGAAACGTTTATGGAAAGCGGGGCGCGGAGCTTACGGGAGGCTGTTGAATCCGTATATTTGGTGCATCTCCTAATGATGATTGAGAGCAACGGGCATTCCTTCTCTTTCGGCAGGTTTGACCAATATATCCACCCTTATTACCGGCGCGACCTGCAAGCGGGCAAAATCACCAAGGAAAAGGCGCTGGAAGTAATCACGCATTTCTTCATCATGCTGAACTCATTGAATAAAATACGGCCTTGGGGGCATACGCAATACAGCGCGGGATATCCGCTGTATTCCAACCTGACGGTGGGCGGCCAGAAGCCCGACGGCACCGACGGCACAAACGATATCAGCTTCCTCTGCCTGGAGGCGATGAACCTGAGCAAGATGCCCGAGCCGAACCTCAGCGTCCGATTTTGGGAGCGCAGCCCGCATGAGCTTATCCTGGACAGCGCGCGGCTTATCCGCAAGGGCTTCGGAATGCCGTCGGTGTTCTGCGACGAGGTCTGCGTCCCCGCCATGATGACCCTTGATATTGAGCTGGAAACCGCGCGGGACTATTCCCCATCGGGCTGCGTAGAGATCGCGGTCCCCGGCAAATGGGGCCACCGGGCCACCGGAATGACATATATCAACTTCGGCAAGGTATTCGAGCTGGTACTGAACAACGGCGCGGATCCCGCGACGGGCATCCAGCTTATCAGGCTGAACGGCAGGGAAGGCCGCGAAGTAAACTACAAAAGCTACGATGAGCTGTGGGAAGCGTGGAAAACCGCGCTCCGCTATTATTTTGACCTTGCCGTTGACAGCGACTCCGTCTGCGACCGCTCCCTTAAATACCACGACGCGGACGCCTTCGCCTCATCTACCATAGACTGCTGCCTTGAGCGCGGGAAGACGCTGCACGACGGCGGCGCGATGTACGATTACATCAGCCAGTCCAATATCGGGATGAGCGTGGTGGGTGACAGCCTTGCGGCGGTTAAAAAGCTGGTGTTTGAGGACGGTATATTAACCATGGACGGGTTAAAGGCCGAACTTGACCGCAACTTCACGGGGCCTGAGGGCGCGCGTATCCGCCAGCTTTGCCGCAAAGCGCCCAAATTCGGCAATGATGACGATTATTCGGATTCTATAACTGCCGATGTTTACGAATCCTATCTGGAGCTGCTGCCCGGGCGCAGGAATGACCGGGCGGGCAAGGGGCCTATCGGCTGCGGCTATACCATGTCCACCTCCAACATCACAAGCTACGTACCCAACGGCTTTGACGTCGGGGCGACTCCCGACGGGCGGCTTGCGGGCAAGCCGCTGAACGAGGGCGCGTCGCCCTGCCTTGCCGCCGACCGCGAAGGCCCCACCGCCGTAATAAACTCCGTCTCCAAGCTGCCCAACAAGAGAATGGCGGGCGGTCAGCTCCTGAACATGCGGTTCTCGCCCGGCGCGCTGGCGGGAGACGAAAACCTGGAGAAATTCGCGCGTTTTATCGAAACGGGCAGGCTGAAAAATATTTTCCACAACCAGTTCAACATCATAGACTCCGAAACGCTTCGCAAAGCCAAGGAAAATCCGGAGGAATACCCCGACTTAATGGTGCGTGTGGCAGGGTACTGCGCGCTGTTCACCACCCTGATGCCCGAAGCTCAGGACGCCATTATCGAAAGGACGGAGCTGGGGTGGGAATAGTTTGGAAATGACGGACGGGCTGATCTCAAGAATACAACGCTATTCCACAAGGGACGGGCCGGGTGTGCGCAGTACGGTATTCGCCGTCGGCTGCCCGCTGCGGTGCAAATGGTGCGCTAACCCCGAATTGATTGAAGCGGGGATGAAACTGATTTTTCACCGTCAGCGCTGTGTGAAATGCGGCGCTTGCGCCGGGGTGACCGGCTCCCGCCGCGCCGGCGTTTGTTTTTACGACGCGTATGAGACGGTGGGCGTTAACATTACCGTAATGGAACTGGCCGCCAAATTGCTTCGCGACAAGGCTTTCTATGACCAAAGCGGCGGCGGCGTTACATATTCGGGCGGGGAGCCGGCTTTACAGGCGGATTTTTTTCTGGAGGTGACAAAGCGCCTCAAAGCCGAATCGGTCCATGTTGCGCTTGATACGTCGGGGCATGCGCCGTGGGATAGACTTGCGGCCCTTGCGGAAGCGGTTGATCTCGTACTGTTTGATATAAAAGCCGTCAATAGTGAAACGCATAAGCTGTACACCGGCGCGGACAATCGGTTAATCCTGGAAAACGCCCAAAGAATTGCGGATACGGGCCGGGAAATGATTGTCCGTCTGCTCCTTGTCCCGGGCGTAAACGACAGCGGGCAGGAAATTGACGGAAGATTGGCGTTTGTTCGCGGGCTTAAAAATGTGCGGCGCGTTGACATACTTAAATACCATCGGCTGGGCGCGGGGAAATATGCGGGGCTGGGGCTGGACTATCCTATGGAAGGCGTGCCGGAATGCCCTGAAGGGTCAGCGCGGTATGCCGCGGAAAAAGCGATGGATATGGGATTTGAGGTCTCGGTTGGGGGATGAGGAGTGCATATTTATTTTTTTTTGTTGCAATTAATAGTACTGCATGTTATAATAAACAAACTTTACATATGAATCCGACGTTTTTTTGGGGAAATTAACGGGGTATCCCTGTTGATAAATGAACATAAAGGAGGCAAAATGATTCATGAAGAAATTTCTTGCAACAGTACTGACAGCCATTATGGTTGTAGGCTTGTTTGCCGGCTGTCAGGCGGACGCGCCGGCCGAGACCGGTGACAGGGTATTCAGAGCCGGTTTTATTACCCAGGCCATGTCCAATGAGTCTCAGGCGTTCTCTTGGAGAGAGTTCCAGAGATTGGCCCCCGAGTTCGGCTTTGAGATGCAGGTGTTCGCGGGTGAAAACGAACCAATGGTAGAGGTTGCGGGTATCGAGCAGTGTATCGCGCTGGGCTTCGACGCCATTTTCGTCAACCCCTCCAGCATCGAGTCCGTTATCCCCGCCCTTATGCAGGCTAAGGAAGCCGGCCTTATCGTAGGCATGTTCTCCTCCGAGCTTCCGCCGGAATTCCACCATCTGCGCGACTTCTTCGTGGGCTCCGACGACTTCTTGGGCGGCGTGCAGGCAGGCGAGTTTGTGTCCGAGCATTTCCCGGACGGCGCGAACTTCGTTGAGGTTGGCGGACAGGCCGGTCACGACGCGCAGATCAAGCGCCGCGACGGTTTCCGCGCGGGTATCGCCGACAACATCATCGAGCTTGACTCCCAGAACTCCCCCACCGGGTGGAATACCCATGAAGCGATGGCTATTATGGAAGACTTTATCGTTATGTACGGCGACCAAATCGACATAGTGTGGTGCCACTGGGATAACGGCGCGAGCGGCGTTATCCAGGCTTTGCAAAACGCCGGCATGCACGATGTGTTCGTAATCGGCGTTGACGGAAACAGGACGGGGTATGCCCAGGTCCGCGAAGGCGTCCAGGCGCTGAGCGTCGGGCAGAGCTTCACCAACATGGCGAAGCAGTCCCTTGAGAACGCAAGGACAATGCTGCTGGGCGGAACCGTTCCGGCGGAAAACATCATCCCGCTTGACATGGTCACACTTGAAACAATTGACACCTTTGTGGAGCCGGATTGGTAAAAACAGAACCGGGAGCCAGGAGCCAAGCTGTATTGGCTCTTGGCTCTTGTAAAAGAGGGATAGTTAGTGGAGAACGCGGATAACAATCTGATTTTATCGGTTAAGGGCGTAAGCAAATCATTCCCCGGGGTCAAGGCTTTGGACAGCGTGTCCATCGACTGCCGGCGCGGGAGCGTACACGGCGTTGTCGGGGAGAACGGCGCGGGAAAGTCCACGCTTATGAAAATCCTTTCGGGCGTTTACACGAAGGATTCCGGCACCGTTGTGTTTGACGGAAATGTAATTGAGCAAACCACGCCCATCCAGTCGTTAAAGAGGGGCCTCAGCATTATTTATCAGGAATTTAATCTGGTCAATACCCTTACCGTCGGAGAGAATATTTTTCTTGGGCGTTTTTCTGAAATGAAGGGTATGCGGAATATACATAAAAAAGCAAGGGAACTGCTTGACAGCATAGGCTCCGCCATCAGCACCCACAGGGTTGTCGGCGAGCTTAGCGCCGCCGAAAAACAGATGGTGGAGATTACAAAGGCGCTGTCGTTTAACTCAAAGCTCATTATTATGGACGAACCCAGCAGCAGCCTTACCGCCGATGAATTGAAGCGTTTGTTCGCAATCATCGGGGATCTGCGCAAAAAAGGCGTAACGATTATATATATCAGCCATAAGCTGGACGAGATATTTGAACTCTGCGATATCGTCACGATTATACGCGACGGAAAAGTGATTGATACCAAACCCATAGGCGATTTAACGCGCGGCGAAATGATCGCGAAGATGGTCGGGCGCGAAATTGAGAACGAATTCCCCCCGCGGCCCCATTGCGCCGGGGACACGCTTATGGAAGTGAAAACGATTAGGACGCGTAAGCTTAAAGATATATCCTTTGAACTGAAGAAAGGCGAAATACTCGGGCTTGTGGGGCTTGTCGGCGCGGGGCGCACGGAGATTATCCGGGCTATATACGGCGCGGACAAGGCTAAAGAGCTGAGGATACTTATAAACGGAAGGCTTGCCGATACCAAAAAGCCCCGCAAGGCTATGGTCGAGGGCATCGGACTTGTGCCGGAGGACCGGAAGCTTGAGGGTTTGGTGCTGCCGTTTTCGGTACAGGCCAATATCGCCATGGCAAGCCTGCCGAGAATCTCCAGATTCGGTTTTATCAACAGGTCCAAGGAAAAGGACATCTCCGACAGGCAGATAAAGAACCTTGCCGTCAAAACCCCGTCCCCGCATACAAAGGTTGTCAACCTCTCCGGCGGCAACCAGCAGAAGTGCATTATGGGGCGCTGGTTTGAGATAAACCCCGACATACTGATACTGGACGAACCGACGCGCGGCATTGACGTCGGCACTAAATACGAGATATACTTGCTGATCAAAGAGATCGCGGAGAGAGGCGGTTCGGTCATAATGATATCCTCCGAGCTGCCCGAGGTGCTGGCTATGTCAAACCGCGTGCTTACGATATGCGAAGGGCGTATAACCGGGGAATTCAACCCCGAATCGGACTCGGTATACGATATCATGAATGCGGCTATAGGGTAACCGCTGAACATTAAAATTTAACTAGGTCAATGGACGAGGATAACGGGGGGATAAATTGTGACTAAACAGCTTCATTTAAGAAGAACCCAGATTACCGGTTTTGTAATGGAGTATTTGGTTTTCGTTACAATATTGGTTCTTGTTATTGTGACGGCTATCGTGCAGCCGAATTTCTCAACGGCCCAGAATTTTACGAACCTGATGCGCCAGTTCGGGCCGCTCAGCTTTGTGGCCTTGGGCATGACGTTTATCATTATCGGCGGGTTTATTGACCTGAGCGTTCCCGGCATAATTTCGCTTGTGGCTATTATAACCCTGTCGTTGGTGGATACGATTGGGGAAGTCGGCGCGATGCTTGTCGGCCTGGCGCTGGGCGCCGTCATGGGCTGCCTGAACGGCGTGATACTGGTGGTTTCTGGGGCCTCGACACAGGCAAAGGCTTTGTTTATAACGTTCGGTATGAGCCAGCTTTACGGCGCAGCCGCGCTGTTGTATACCAGCGGCACTTCCATGAACAGAACATTTATTAATCATCCGATGCCCGTTACCTCCGCGCTTGGTCAGGGGATGGTGGGATTCCTCTCCCTGTCCTTTGTCGTGTTCCTGTGCTTCCTTTTTGTGCTTTACATATTCCAGTCCAGAACGGCCTTGGGAAGGTCAATCAACTATACCGGGGGCAACATAGTGGCGGCGGAACTTAGCGGCATACCCACAAAACGCATCATGGTTTTAATCTACGCCATATGCGGTTTTATGGCGGCCGTCAGCGCGATTGTGCTGTTTTCCCGCGTTACGGTTACGACGCCCACCGTCGGCGCGAATTTTGAGCGGGACGCTATAATGGCTGTCGTCGTCGGCGGCACGTCGCTCCTTGGCGGCAAAGGCAGCGTACTGCGGACGATGATGGGGGTTTCGCTGGTCGTGCTGATGTCGAATTGCATGAACCTGCTGGGCGTCCAGACGCATTTGCAGGAAGTGCTGAGGGGTTTAATACTCGTTACGGCCATATGGCTTGACCACCGGAGACACAGATAAGATCAGGTAATAAGTAATAAGTAAGGGGCGCAGTGATATGAATGTAGCTGTACATACACAGGGGAATCAAATAAGGAAACAGGTTGTTCAGGCGCTGTCAAAGCAGAAGGCGGTTGTTGCGATTGCCTTGATGCTGATTGCCATGCTGTTTTCGGATTCTAATTTCTATACGCAGCTTAATATAATGAATATATTCCGGGCGGCCTCGCCGAACCTGATTATCGCCTTCGGCGTGACGCTGGCCGTCATATGCCGCGGCTGCGATTTGTCCGTCGGCTCGGTGATGTCCATGTCCGGTATTATAGCCATACTGCTTATTAACAACGGCATGAACATGTATATGGCGATGATTGTCGCCGCGCTGTCGGGGGCCGTAGTCGGTTTTATCAACGGTTTCTTGGTAGTACATCAAAAAACGGAGGCATTCATCATCACACTGGGCATGGGTATGCTGGTCAAAGGCATAGCGCTCCAGCTTACAGACGCCAACCCCGTTCCCACAAGCCGTGATAAGGCTTTAGCGTTTATGCGAATTTCCAACGGCGTTTTCCTCGGCATCCCGCATATTATGTGGTACATGCTGATATTGGGAGCTTTTACGTTTTGGCTGCTGCGCTTCACCAGCTTTGGGCGTAATTGCTACGCGCTGGGCGGCGATTACGAGGTGGCGAAGTATTCGGGCATCAACGTAGTCCGCACAAAATGGATCGCGTTCACCCTGACCGGCACATACGCCGCCGTTGCCGGGGTGCTTCTCGCTTCCAGAATGAATACGGGCTCGGCCATCTACGGGGACGCCATCCCCCTGATGGTCAACTGCGGCGTCGTTATCGGCGGCACCTCCTTTGCCGGGGGTACGGGCGGCGTCGTCCACAGCTTCATCGGTATAATGGTGATGCAACTTCTGCGGAACTGCATGAACGGCTTCGGCATAGACCCATACATACAGCAAATGGTTCTCGGCGTTGTAATCGTCGGCATCATATGCATGGATTGCTATGCCATCAAACGCAAGAAGGAAGATGTTTAGATAAAAGTTTTAATGGGGATGGGATTTGGGGAAGGGGAAGCTTTTTCAAAAGTTTCCCCTTCCCCAAGGTCTTTTTCTTTTGTCAAAAATTAGGCATTGAACTTTACGCTGTTAATGGTTAAAATGGTAATTGCTGAAAATTCTATTTAAGAGGTTATATATGTTGTCTTTAGGTGTGAACGTAGGCTCTACGAGCTTGAAAATGGTATTGGCCGAGGACGGGAAGCCTGTTTGGAGCTCTTCAAGGATCCATGAAGGAGATTTTGGGGAGGCGGCGAGGAAGCTTCTGGCGGAGGGCAATGTGCCGGCGGGAATACCGGCGCTGGTGACCGGCAGTGAGGGCCGTTTTATGTTCGACGTATCAAGCACCCTTGAGCCGCTCTGCGTGGAGGCGGCGCTGGGGGCCTTGGGGATATCCGCCGGCGCGGCGGTCAGCATGGGCGGGGAAGACCTTATCGTCTATTCCCTTGCGGACGGCAAGATCATCAACAGCTTTTCGGGAAACAAATGCGCGTCCGGCACCGGGGAGTTCCTGAAGCAGCAGCTTGCCCGCATGGACATGGAGCTTGAGGACATTGAAAAAACCCCGGCTGACGCGACGGTCTACCCTCTGTCAACCCGCTGCTCCGTCTTTATGAAGAGCGACTGCACGCACCGGCTTAATAAACGTGAGGCGACGAGGGACGATATAGTCCTTTCCCTTTCCGACGTAATGGCTGTGAAGGTTATTGATTTCTTGAAGCGTGCCAGGGTAACGTCCGGGAAAGTCATTTTGATGGGCGGGATTACCCTTAACCGGCATATCACGCGCTTTATCAGGGAAAAGGCGCCGGAAATCGAGTTTATTATACCGGAGACTGCCCCGGTGTTTGAGGCGCTGGGGGCAGCGGTGCTTGCCCCGGATTTCGGAAGCCCCCTTCCTCAGCCGGACAGGCTTATAAAGCAGAACGAAATCCGCTTTGAAACGCTGAGCGCTTTGCGGCATTGGACGTCTAAGGTGCGCGTTTACGGTAAGCCCGACGGCAGCGTCCGGGCCGGAGGGCGGTACATATTGGGCGTGGACGGGGGTTCCACAACCACCAAGGCTTGCCTTGTCGATATGGAAAATGAAGAAATTGTCGCCAGCCATTACGGCAGGACGTACGGCGACCCGGTAAAGGCCTTGAAGGAGTGCCTGCGCGTTATTCAGGAAAAAATAACAGCCGACACGGGTTCAAAGGAAGCGGATATATGCCTGGTTGCCGCCACGGGCTCCAGCCGCGAGATACTTGGCGTGTTTCTTGAAACGCGCGGGGTATACAATGAGATAATCGCGCATTCCGCCGGGGCCGCTTACTATGACAGGGATGTGGAGACCATCTTTGAGATAGGCGGCCAGGACGCAAAGTATGTCTTGATTAAGAACGGCGTACCCATTGACTATACGATGAACGAGGCCTGCTCCGCCGGGACGGGCTCGTTTCTGGAGGAAAGCGCGGCGGGGGATTTGTCCATCCACAGCGCGAACGACATCGGCCCCATCGCACTTAACGCGGACGCGCCGCTTAAATTCGGGGAGCATTGCTCGGCATTTATCAACAGCGATATACGCAAGGCGGTTCAGCAGGGAGCAAGCCGCGAAAACATCACTGCCGGCATCGTCTGTTCGATAGTGGCGAATTACCTTAACCGCGTGGTTGGGAACCGTACCATCGGCGGCAAGGTCTTCCTGCAAGGCGGGACGGCGAAAAACCCGGCCGTACCCCCGGCATTCGCCATGCTTCTGGATAAGGAGATCATCGTGCCGCCTGCCCCGGAGCTTATGGGATGTTTCGGCGTGGCGCTCCTTGCCGGGCGCAAACATGCCGAGGGACTCCTGGACGGTACAAGTGTTTCGATAGACGGCCTGCTGGCGCGCGAAATAGGCTATGAGCCGGGGTTTACGTGCCGGGCGTGCGAGAACCGCTGCCCCATTCAGGTGCTGATGGTGGAAGGCCGTAAGATAATGTTCGGCGGGCGCTGCAACAAGTACGCCAATATGCGGAAGGCTGTTGCGGATGTACCGGTTTTTGATTATGTGGAGCAAAGGCAGAAAATGCTTTTTGAGGAATACGCCGCGCCCGTGGCAGCCGCGGCCAAGGAGTGGAAACGGGATTACGTCGTCGGGATACCGAGGGCGCTGTCCGTACATACGCTGTACCCGCTGTATTCGTGGTTTTTTTACGAGCTGGGAATAAGGACGCTGCTTTCGGCGGAGGTGGCGCATGAGGGCGTTGCGCGGGTGGAATCGGCTTATTGCTTCCCCGCCGAAATTGCCCACGGCGCGGTGCAGGATTGCCTGGACAAACGCGCGGATTACGTGCTGCTGCCCCATTTCCGGGATATGCCCAGCTATGAGAAGGAGGTTCACGCCAATTTCTGCCCTCTGACGCAGGGTTTGCCGTATTACATAGAAAAGGCGTTCCCCGATGTGGACAAGAAAAAGTGGCTTCCCTTGGTTGTAAGCTTTAAGTTCGGCAGCGAAAAGGCGCTGGAGCTTTTCCGGATAATGGGCGAAAGGCTTGGCATTGACGGGGAAGAGGTACGGGCGGCCTTTGATAAAGCCCTCGAAAAGCAAAACGATTACTTCAAAGCGGCGCGGAAATTAGGCGGGGAGGCGCTGGAGGAAGCGCGGAAATCGGGCAGGCCGGTGATCGCGCTGCTGGGACGGCCTTACAACGCGTTTACGCCCGAGGCGAACATGGGGATACCGCGGAAGTTCACAACCCGGGGATATTCGATTGTACCGTTTGACATACTGCCTTTCGCGGACGAGGTCATCTTCCCCAATATGTACTGGTACTACGGTCAGGAGGACGTTAAAACCGCTTCCCTCCTTAAAAAAGAGGACAATATATACCTGACCTTCGTGTCGAATTTCTCCTGCGCGCCGGATTCGTTTATTTTGCATTACATAAAATGGATCATGGGGCAGAAGCCCTTTTTGGTGCTGGAGCTGGATTCCCATTCGGCTGATGCCGGGGTGGATACCAGGGTTGAGGCTTTTCTGGACATCATAGACGGGTACAGAAATAAAAAGAGTGAGATTGAAGGCGAACGTTTCGACAACGGCTGGCGCTTTATCAGCGAGAAGCTTAAAAACGGGAATTTCGACCTGCGGATTGATAATGTGAAAACGGGCGAGAGCGTCCCCGTGAAGGGCAGTAAGCGCGTTAAGGTGCTGCTTTCCAATATGGGGGCCATCTCCACCGAATATATAGGGGCCGCGATGCGGGGTTTGGGGATTAACGCCGAAGCCCTGCCCGTCGCCACAAGCAAAACCGTACAGGTGGCCCGCGCCAACGCCTCCGGCAAGGAATGCGTGCCAAGCCACCTCGTTCTGGGCAGCGCGCTGGAATTCATCTGGAGCGAAAAATACCGCAAGGATGAGCTGTACCTGCTCTTTGTGCCGATCACAACCGGCCCGTGCAGAACCGGGCAGTATTACGTATATTACGAAAACCTCTTCCGCGACATGCGGCTTGAGAACGTCGTCGTATTTATCCTTTCCGCGGATAACTCATATGGCGAGCCGGGCCCGGGCTTTGCCAAGGAAATGTGGAAGGGCATTGTGCTGTCGGATTATCTGAAAGACATACAGAACTCCCTGAAAGCAACGGCTGCGGACCCCGTAACGGCAATAGCCGGGTTTGATAAATCCTGGCGCAGGCTGATGGATACGGTGGAGCATAAGCCTGGGGATATGTGGAAGGAGCTTAAAAACGTCGCCGCCGATATCAGGAAGATACCCCTGAAGAAAAAGACAGCCGACTGTCCAAAGGTGCTTGTCGTCGGCGAAATCTATGTGCGCCGCGACGACTTCGCCGTGGGGGAGCTGACGGACCTTATGAACGAACGCGGGATTGTGGTGAAGGTGGCGGGTGTTTCCGAATGGATTCATTACCTCGATTTTGTGCGGGAGTACGCGCTGAAGAAGCTCATTAACCTGCAAAAACCCGGGAAACGTCTCTTTTCCAAGCCCTGGCGCGATTTAAAGAAATTAAACATTGAGGAATGGTGGAAGCATTCCGTGGAGAAGAAGGTGCTTTCAATCCTTGGCCCGACGGGGCTTATCCCGGACACGCCCCACGATATGCGCCTTATTATGAAATACACCCAGGAGCATTTTGTCAACCTGGAGCTTAACTCGGAGATAGCGGTTTCGTCGGGAACCTCCGCCGCGGCGATGGACGCGGGGTATTCGGGCATCGTCAACATCAGCCCCTTTGCCTGCCTTATAGGCCGTGTCATTGAGGGTATATTTACACCGTGGGCAAGGGAGCGGAACTATCCGATCCTCTCCGTTGAGGTGGACGGGAACCTGCTGCCCCCGAACATCGTGAATAAGCTGAACATCTTTATGGTGAACGTGCTGCGCTTTGACGGCGGGAAGAAGGGCGGGGCGGATTTGTCGCTGCTGGTGGACAGGGCCGGGGATACGGCGCGGGATTAGGTGTGTAAGACCTTGGGGTTTGGGGATAGAGTCCCCAAGGTTTTATTGAAAATTGATTTCCGTGATAAGCGAAAATTTATCATTGTAATTGGATTATTAATATGTTATACTTATTCCGTTTGTCATATTACGGGCGTTCCGCTGGCGGATTGAGCAGTTTTGGCAGTATTTTGGGCCATGAACGCTTTGGGAAGAAAGGAGGATAACCTCTTGAGCACAATTATTGAGCAGTTGGAAAAGGAACAGCTTAGGGACAATCTCGCGCCTTTTAATATTGGCGACACCATACGTGTCTACGCGAAGATCGTTGAGGGCGCGAAGGAACGCGTACAGATGTTCCAGGGCACGGTCATCAAACGCCAGAACGGCGGGATACGCGAAACTTTTACGGTCCGGCGCGTTTCTTACGGCATAGGCGTGGAAAAAACATGGCCGCTGCATTCACCCCGCCTTGAAAAGATCGAAGTGGTAAGGCGCGGTAAGGTCAGACGGGCAAAGCTGTACTATCTGCGCGACCGCGTAGGCAAGAAGGCGAAGGTAAAGGAAATAATGTATTAATCTCAGGAACCCAGATGGTTACTAACAAAGGTAACTATCTGGGTTCAAAACACTGGGCGGCAGTGAATTTTATGTTGAAAAAGAGGATTAAAAACAGAATTTTATGTGAACTGGCCGAACTGGGCATAGCGCTGGTAATAGCGGCGGTTGTGTTTTTTGTTTCGTTCAATTTTGTCGCGCGGACGGGTTATGTAAACGGCTTGTCTATGGAGCCGACGCTGTTCCACGGTGAAACGGTCTTCATCAACAAAGCGGCGTATTGGTTCAAAAAACCCGTATTAGGCGATATAGTGGCCTTTCCTTATCCCAGGGACCCGGAAAAACAGCTTATCAAGCGCGTAATCGGCACGGCGGGAGACGAGATCGACTTTGTAAACGGCATCATCTACCTGAACGGGGAGCTTTTGCCGCCCGAATACCGGATGGACACGGGCGGCGGGCATACGGTGCCTTTCCCGCTTATCGTGCCCGACGGAACGGTATTCGTCCTGGGCGACAACCGCTGGGCCAGCGAGGATTCGCGCTACCGCGAGGTGGGGTGCATACCCATCGGGGACTTGACCGGCAAGGTGCCGTTTAGGTTGTATCCTTTTAATCAATTTGGGCTCTTGAAATAAAGCATATAACATTATTTCTTCAAGAAAAGAAGCGGGGCTTGGGGTAAATCGATGTATTTGAAGCGTCTTGAGCTGCATGGCTTTAAGTCTTTCCATGAAAAGACGGTTTTTGAGTTTAACAGGGGGATAACCGCCGTAGTCGGGCCGAACGGCAGCGGCAAGTCAAACATTGCCGACGCGGTGCGCTGGGCGCTGGGCGAACAGAGCGTGAAAAGCCTGCGCGGTCAGCGTATGGAGGACATTATTTTCTCCGGCACGGAAAACAGGCGCGGGATGGCTTTTGCCGAGGTTACGCTGGTGCTGGACAACGCGGAGGGTGAATTCCGCGCGGGTACGGAGGCGGAGTTCGGCGCGGAGGTGGCGGTCAGCCGCCGTCTGTACCGCTCAGGCGAGAGCCAGTATTTGATAAACGGCACGGCTGTGCGGCTTAGGGACGTGCACGAGCTGTTTATGGACACGGGTCTTGGGCGCGAGGGTTATTCGATAATAGGGCAGGGGCGCATCGAGGACGTGCTGAGCGTACGTTCCGAGGACCGCCGCGCCCTTTTTGAGGAGGCCGCCGGGATTATCAAGTTTAAGTCGCGGCGTGACGAGGCCGTGTCGAAGCTGGAACGCGAAAACCGCGGTCTTGAGCGTGTCTGCGATATTATTGCTGAAATCGAGGGGCAGCTTGAGCCGCTGGGCGAACAGGCGGAGAAGGCCAAACGTTACCTTGCGCTTATGGAGCGGCTGAAAGCCGTGAAAATCAACGCTTACGCCAATTTCCTGGAAGGGCAGGAGGAAGCGGAGAAGCGCGCCGAGGCGACCGTCGGGGGCCTTACGGCGGAGCTGAGGGACGCGGAGGATAAACAAAAGGCGCAAAAGGAACGCTTGCAATTTTGCCGCGAAGAGCTGGCGGCGCTGGGCGTTCAGCTCGAACGCGGTTCGGACGAGCGCGCGGCTATTGTTTTGCGCGAGCAGGAAGCGGACAACGACATTAAAATGCAGGAAATGCATATAGAATATATTGAGGAACGCAAGAAGCGCATTTTATCGGACATTGAGGGGCGTAAAGCGGCGGCGGATGTTCTGTATGCCGAGAAGCTTGCCGGTTTGGACAAGCTTGCCGCCCTTGCGGACGATATAGTAAATAAGGACGGGGAAGCGTCGGCGCTGCGGGAGGAGCTGGCAGGGCAAAACCGGGTGCTGGCGGAGCGCGAGAGCGATCTTGCGCTGTTTAACACCAGGCATATTGAAAGCTTGCAAAGCGTTACGGACGTGAAATCGCGCATAGAGGGGCTTGCGGCGGCCTATGCCGAGCTTGAAAACCGCAAGGAAGGCCTTGACGACGAACGCTCCGGGCTGGATGAGGAATACGCGGAGCGCGAGAACGGCCTGCAAGCCCTGAAAATGGAGCTGGAAGCGGCTTTGAAGGACGCGCTTGCCATAAAAGGCGACATACAGGCCTTTACATCAAGCCGGGACAAGCTGAACGCGGAATATACGGAATTGAAGAATATCTTTAAGGCCGAACAGGCCGCTTTAGCCGGAAACCGCCAAAAACGCCGGATCCTTGAGGATTTGGAACAAAACCGCGAAGGGTACCAGTACAGCGTGAAATCTGTGCTGGAGGCTTCGTTAAGGGGCAAGCTTGCCGGTATCCACGGCGCTGTGGGCGACCTTATCAAAACCCCCGCAAAGTATGAGGTTTGCGTGGAAGTGGCTCTGGGTGGGGCGATAACGGATATTGTCGCGGATGATGAGGACGCGGCGAAGCGCGGTATTGAGCATTTAAAATCAACGCGGGGCGGACGGGCGACGTTTTTGCCTCTTACCTCCATAAAACCCCGCGATTTGGGGTACATAAAGAACCGGCTTGCGGCGGAGCCGGGCATTCTGGGCGCGGCGGCGGATTTTGTCCGCGCGGATGAGCGGTACGAGGGCATTGCGGGGAACCTGCTTGGGCGCGTGCTGGTTGCCGAGGACATGGACGCCGCCGTCGTTTTTTCCCGTAAACACAAATACGCGTACAAGGTTGTAACGCTGGCCGGCGAGGTTATAAACCCGGGCGGCGCGATTACGGGCGGTTCGGCGGATAAAAAATTCGGCATCCTGAGCCGCAAGCGCGAGCTGGACGAGCTGGGGGAGGCCGTTTCGGAGGGAGAAAGGCTTACAGCCGTAAGGAATGCCGCGCTGGACGGGCTTTCCGGCAAGCTGGGCGGCGTATCGGATCTGCTGGAAAGGGCTAAGGTTGCCCTGCATGAATATGAGATAAAACGGGCGTCGCAGGAAACCGCGTTCTCACGTGAGAAAGGCGCTTTAAACGAGCTTGCCAAACGGCTGGGGGAGCTTGCGAAACAGGACGGGGAGCTGCTTAACAGGCTAAACGCCATAAATACGGAGCTTCGCGGGCAAAAGAATCTGCAAAGGGACGCGGAGTCCGGCATTGCCGGACTTTTAGCCGAAATAACAAGCAAGCAGGAGAGCTTAACCGCGCAAAAAAGGATCCGGGACGCGGCGGATAAGCGGCATAACGCTATTTTGGTAGAGCTGTCGCGCCTGACGGAATCCGCGTCCCAGACGGAAAACGCCGCCGAAAAAGCGGGGCTGGCCGCGGAGGCCGCCCAGGCTGAAGCCGTGGCTTTAGCCAACGGGCTGGAAGGGCTGGACATTGAAAAAGAGGATAAACTGAACCGCATAGATGAGTTAAAGGCCAAATTGCTGGAGATGGAAGCTGAGAAAGAAGAGGCGGAAGCCGCCGCCGGGGTGCTGATGGTTAAGAGGTCTGCGCTGGAAGCGGATTTGAACGTCCTTGCCGAAGGAGAGCAGGAGGCTTTTAAGCTGGAAGCGCGCCTGCACCTTGAGCTGGAACGCCTGCGCCTGAAAAAAGAGGCGATCAGGGACGAAGGGACGCGGTTCCACAACGAAATGTGGGAAGAATATAATATAACGCCGCGCCAGGCCATGGAGAGCCCGCCGCTGGGCCTGTCCCCGGCACGCCTGCGCCAGGAGGAAACCGCCCTGAAGAACGGGCTGCGGGAGATGGGCGGCACGGTGAACGTCAACGCGGTGGAGGAATACCGCGTGATGACCGAGCGGCACGGGTTTATGACGAAGCAGCGCGACGATATCAATTTGGCGCAGGAGCATCTGGAGGAAGTTATCGCGATGCTGAACGCCCAGATGGGCGAGCGTTTCAAGGAGCAATTCGCTATAATTTCCGAAAACTTTGTGGCGGTGTTTGCGGAAATGTTCGGCGGCGGGACGGGGTTTCTGCGGCTTACGGACGAAAACGACGCGCTTGGTTCAGCCATTGAAATCGTGGCAAGGCCGCCGGGTAAATCCTTGCAGAACATGAACCTGCTGTCCGGCGGGGAGCGCGCGCTGTGCGCCATTGCGCTGCTGTTCGCCATACTGCGCATGAAGCCGTCGCCCTTTTGCGTGCTTGACGAGATAGAGACGGCTTTAGACGACGCAAACGTCCGCAGGTTCGCGCGGTTCTTGAAAAACCACGACAGCCGCGCGCAGTTCATATTGATAACACACAGGAAAGGCACCATGGAATCAGCCGACGCGCTGTACGGCGTAACAATGCAGGAGGCGGGCGTGTCCAAGCTGGTCAGCGTTAAGTTTACGGAGGATAACGAGGAGGAAGCATCATAATGTCAGAGGAAAAAAAGGGGTTTTTCGGGCGTATTGCCCAGGGGCTTTCAAAAACGCGCAAAAACATTTCGGATAGCATAGGATCGGTTCTAAAGAACGTCAATTTCAGCAAGCTTGACGAGGACGTCTATGACGAGCTGACCGAAGCGCTTATCCTGGCGGATATAGGGGCGCGTACGGCGGATGAGATCATTGAGGCCCTGCGTAAGGGGGTTAAGGAAAATAAGGTAAAAACGGCGGAGGACGCGCGGGAGCTTCTCGCGTCCGAGATATCGGCTATCCTGCGCACTGAGGATGCTTTTGAGCTGCCTTCGCCGTCCATCGTGCTTATCGTGGGCGTAAACGGCGTGGGTAAAACCACGTCCATAGGTAAGCTGTCCGCGCGGTTTATCGCAGACGGCAAAAAAGTAATCGTCGCGGCGGGCGATACCTTCCGCGCCGCCGCCATCGACCAGCTTGAGGTCTGGGCGGAACGCGCGGGCGCGCAAATCGTACGCCAGCAGGAAAACTCCGATCCCGGCGCGGTGATCTTCGACGCCATAAGGGCCGCGGTGGCGCGAAACACCGACATCCTGATCTGCGATACGGCGGGACGATTGCAAAATAAACAAAACCTGATGGAAGAACTGCGCAAGATATCCAAAATCATCGACCGCGAGTACCCGCAGGCGCGCCGCGAGGTTCTTCTCGTCCTGGACGGCACCACGGGGCAGAACGCCCTGTCCCAAGCCGCCGTGTTCAAGGAAATAACAAAGGTCACGGGCGTTATCCTGACAAAGCTGGACGGCACCGCGAAGGGCGGTATCATTGTGCCGATAAAACGCGACCTTGGCCTGCCCGTCCGCTTCGTGTGCGTCGGCGAGGGGCTCGGGGACATTCTGCCGTTTGACGCGGAGGAGTTTGCAAAGGGGCTGTTTATGGGCTGACCCCCTTCGAAACCCGGGGGCTGGGGCGGGCGCGCGGGTACCCGCGCTGTGCGCCTGCGGCGCACACGCCGCGAATGCGGCGGCCCGCCCCAGCCCCCGGGTTTCGAAGGGGGTCAGCAAGCAACTAAAATCCGGCTGGCGCATATTATGCAATAACCTCGCGTCCCGGGTGAGCCATAATGAGCGGATTTGCCGGATTTGTCAACTATACCGCTGATTTTTTGCATGACATGCCCCGTGTTACAGGTTTATTGTGGAAAATGGCGGAAACACTTGGGGGAGGTTTACGCTACGGTATCGACGTGCTTGAAAACAACGGCGCTTTTGTGCAAAACTCCGTCGTTCCGCTTCGCGGCGCCGATTATTACCGCAGGCGCGGGGAAAACGCGTATTACCTCTTTTGCGGCGACATAAGGCGTCCGCTGTGCGGCGCTTTCTTCCTGCCCGGCGAAAAAAAACTGTACTTGTTTCGCGTGCGCGACGGAAAACCTCTTTACTACGAGCATCTGGAGGGTTTCGGCTTAATTTTCGGAACCACACCGCGCGCTATCGAAACGGTAAAAAAATACGGGCCCTATAAGGCCCTAACGCCCGGACATATCGTGGTCTACGATACCCGGGGATTAAAAACATTACCCGTAAACGCCGAATTGCGGCAGCTTCTTAATAGCTATCTTAATTAATTGTATTTATGTTCCTGCATAACCATGAAGCGCCCCCTAAAAACTTAAAGTGCTATACAAGTCCATCCGCGCATAAAATGCACTAAGGGGCTGTAAGGAGATGGTGCGGTTTGGCGCGTCGGGGCGTTAGGAGAGAGCGTGATAAGCCCGGGGGAAACAAACAGGTGGAGCGTCTTAGCAGGCAGCTTGTTGAAATGTTCGAGCTGCCCAGGGAGGTTGTTTTCAACCTTCCGATTATCCAAGCTCTTGGCGCTGAGGAAATCAGCGTCACTAATTATAAAGGCCTGGTGGAGTACACTGCCGAATGCGTACGCGTCAATACCGCGGCGGGTTTGGTGCGCTTTGAAGGCTCCTCATTGATTTTGCGCCATGTCACGTCCGAAAGCCTCTCCGTCGCGGGGCGAATCGCAAAAATAGAATTTATTACTTAAACTGCCTCGCGTCAAAGCCGCGAGGCAGTTTAAGTCGCGGCGTTCGATGAAAATATTTTTCAATCCTCTATCCGGAGATTAGTCTCACTTATACGCGGAAATGACGGTGATACAATGTTTTTAAGATTATATAATTTCCTGCGCGGGTATGTGACCGTGGCGGTTTCGGGTTTTGCCGTGGCGCGGTTTATCAACCTTGCCGCGCATAAAAATATCTACCTTTGGAATGTGCGCGAAAAGGACGGGCGGACGTTTCTTTGCGTGTCGGTAAAAGGTTTCAGGCTTATGCGCCAGCCCGCGAAAAAAAGCGGCTGTAAATTAAAAATTGTAAAGAAAACCGGGCTTCCCTTCATCCTGTACCGCTACCGCAAACGTAAGGTACTGGCCCTGGGCCTGCTCCTGTTTATCGGCTTGATGGTATACCTCACATCCTTCCTGTGGCTGGTAACCGTCAGCGGCAACAACCTTCTGGAAACGCCCGCGCTGCTGGGAAAGCTCCGCGAACTGGGCGTGGCCGCGGGACTTACGAAATCCGGGCTGAATGTGCGCGAGATTGAGGAGGAACTGATGGCCGGCTTCCCCAATATAGCCTTCGCCAATCTGCGCGTAAAAGGCACAAGGGCGCAGCTCAGCATAGTTGAAACCATACAGCGCAAGGATTTCGTGGATAAAAGCGCCCCCTGCGATGTCGTCGCGGCAAAGGACGGCTTGATCCATGAGATAGCCACGGATGCCGGCCGCCCGCTTGTGCGCCCGGGCGACGTCGTCCAGGCAGGCGACGTGCTTGTGTCCGGCGAGCTTAAGGCCGGCGCGGACGATACGGGCTACCAATCCTATTTTGTCCACGCCAGCTCAAAGGTAACAGCCAAATTGTTCTACGAATACGTGTTCGATGTGCCTCTCACCTACATAATAAAAAGTTTTACTGGAAATGTTAAGCGCAACTATGGTATAATCCTATTTAACCAAAAAATTTATCTGGAGAAATCTCCAAGCCCCTTCACCAACTACGACGTTAAAGCGGAGGAAAACCGATTTAACTTCGGGCCGGATTACCCTCTCCCGGCGGCGTACTTCACCGACACATTCCGCGAGTTCATCCCCGTCACCGCCCACCGTACCGTGGAGGAGGCCGAAATCATGGGGCAGACTATCGTCGCTTCGCGCCTGCTTCGGGAGCTGCCGCCCGGTTCGGAGGTTGTCTCGACGGAGATGTCTTACGAGCGGAAGGATGATGTTCTGGTTGTTTCGGCTGTTGTGGCTGTTTTGGAGGTAATCAGTGAACAGCGGCCTTTAAAAACGGTTAACAATGAACAGTTAACAATTAATAATTAAAGATAATCAGGTGCATTTACAAATGACAAAAATTGTGAACGCCCCGGAAAACGGGCATATTACCAAGCTTTTCGGATGTTTGGACGAGAACATAATTAAGATTGAAAAGGCTTTCGGCGTAAGCGTGACGAACAGGGATGACGGCATCCATGTCAGCGGCGCGGGAGCGGAAGGCGCCGAAGCCGTGATAAAAACCCTTGTGCGGCTGGCGGAGAAAAGCGAGGATATCGACAATCAGAGGGTTGATTACCTGATCTCCGCTTACAGCGACGGCGCGGGCAGTCTGAACGACGTGGAGAAGCTCTCCGATGACACCATTTGCCTGACCGCCGCCGGGAAACCCATCCGCGCCAAAACCCTGGGCCAAAAAAAATACATCGAGCTGATGCGCAAAAACACCGTGGTTTTCAGCGTCGGCCCCGCAGGTACGGGCAAGACATACCTGAGCATGGCTATGGCCGTCGCCGCCTTTAAACGCGGTGAGGCCGCCCGTATCATCCTGACCCGCCCCGCCATTGAAGCCGGCGAAAAACTGGGCTTTCTGCCCGGCGATATGCAGCAGAAGGTTGACCCCTATCTGCGCCCGCTTTACGACGCGCTGAACGACATCATGGGCCCCGAAAACCACGCCAGGCATACGGAAAAAAACATGATAGAAGTCGCGCCGCTTGCCTATATGCGCGGCAGGACGCTGGACAACTCCTTCATCGTGCTGGACGAGGCCCAGAACACCACGCCGGAGCAGATGAAAATGTTCTTAACGCGTATCGGCTTCGGCTCAAAATGCGTCGTAACCGGGGATATCACCCAGATCGACCTGCCGGAGGGCAAGCGCTCCGGGCTTATCGAGGCCGTCAGGATACTTAAAAACATCGAAGACATAGGCATTTCGCTCCTTACAAACAAGGACGTGGTGCGCCATCCGCTTGTGCAGAAAATAATAAACGCTTATGACGCCAATGATCATAAAAAAAGAATACGGGAGAAAAGAAAGCAGGAAATGAGGTAACACTTTGGAAGTAAAAATCGTTGAAACCAATAAAAAAGACTATATGGAGCTTTTGCTTCTGGCCGATGAGCAGGAGGATATGATTGATAAATATTTGGATAGGGGAACGCTTTTCACGCTTTACGACGACGGCTTGAAAAGCGTCTGCGTTGTGACCGATGAGGGGGACGGCGGTTTTGAAATCCAAAACCTGGCTACCGATCCGCGATATCATGGAAAGGGCTATGGTCGGTATTTGATTAACCATGTCTGCCGGTATTACGCGGGGAAAGGCTCCGTTATGTACGTTGGGACGGGGGATTACCCGCCTGCGGTTTCTTTTTACGAGAACAGCGGGTTTGCTTTCTCTCACAGGATAGAAAATTATTTGATTGATAACTACGACAATCCGATATTTGAGAACGGGGTTCAGTTATTTCATAAAGTGTACTTAAAAAGGAATCTGTAACGGGTGATGCTGTTGGAGCCGTTTTTGATTGATTTAAGGCGGGAAGTTATTTTTGCGGCGATGATTGCCGTGGGGCTTTTATTTTTAACGTGGCTGCTTTCGTACTGCTTAAAGCGGATGCTGCTGCGGCTGTTCCCTCCGAAAACCTTCTCCGCCGGGATTGTAAGCAAGCGGTTTGAGGTAAAATGGAAGGACAAAAAGGCGTATACCGTGTACTACATGACTTTCCAACCCGAACACGGCGGCCGTGCGGAGTACAAAACATCCTCCGAGGACTATGCCTTGTCCGCAACGGGGGACAATGGCGTTTTGAGCCTCCACATGGGTAAATTTAAATCGTTTGAGCGCAGTTAGTGTAATGGGGTAATTGCGGGCGGGACGCCCGCGCTCCCAGAGATAGGGTTACGATGATTAAACAAATGACAAAAAGCCCAAAACGGGCAAAACTTATGTTTAATATACTGTTCGCGGCGCTTGCTTTTGCGGTAAGCGCTGTTTGCGCGCTTACCGGGGGGTATGTGAGCGAGGGGTATGACCTGCGGCCCGGGATGATATCTCACAGGCGGATACAATCGCCGCGGGATGTGGTGAACGAGGGCGCGACAAGGGTGCGGCAGGAGCAGGCCGCCGAAGCCGCGCGGTCTGTGCTGGTTTACAGGCAGGACGACGATATCACCACCAATACGATGAACGTCCTG